>CAZQHE010000195.1:0-5952 GCA_964593155.1 uncultured bacterium | reverse complement strand
GACCCACCGGCCACGATCCGGACCTCGGGCCGTCTTCGCGACGAGAAGCTGGATCTGCGTCTGCCGATATCCAGGGCCGGCTGTCCGCAAAGCTGAATCGATGTGCAGACTCGTCACGCCGCTTCAGGAACGGAAGTGATCGGCGACGTCTCTTGCCCTTCCCACTTCCGCTGCGGAAGCGTCGACGCCAATCCACGCCGCGCAGAATTTCCGACCCACTTCCGCCCCGGAAGCGACGATCCCGACCCATGTCCCGTAGGACCCGATCCCCACGCACCACCGCGCCCCGCACACGCCGGCCTCACCAGATCCCACTGCCCTCGTTCACGTGCACCCACGTGTACCAGTAGGTGTCGAAGCCTTCGACCGGTCCCACGGTCTCGAGTGAACCGTCCTCGACCGCGTCCAACACGGACGCAGCATCGCCGTCCACGTCTGCGGGGACCGCCGCCACCCGTGTCGACGCGAACACCGATGCATCGGGCGGGCGATGGAACACGAGCGCCACGTCCGCCCGGCGCACGATCCGTCCGCCCTCGACGGATTCGTGGGTCACGACGACGGGCTCGCCCTGCCACCAGAAGGCGTACACGGGCTCCTTGGCGGGAAGGCGCGTGTCGGAGACCGACAGGTCGCGGAAGGTCCCGTCGCCCTCGATGTAGTTGCCGTAGGGATTGTCCTCGACGTGCTCGCGGCCCTGGACGCTGAGGACGAGAGTGTCGGGATGCCGAGAGCGCCAGTCGTCCCAGCGCATCTTCTCGCTCACGGGCAGCTCGGTGACCTCGGCGCCCTCGAGCTCGCCACCGATCGCGCGCGAACTCATCAGGGACCACCAACTGTCGGTCTGCACGTCGCGCATCACCAGCGATGCACCTTCGAGCGCGCCGGAGGCCTCGAAGTCCAGTTCCCGATCGTCGAATCTGCGGTCGTACACGACGGCCGTATTGGCCAGAGGTCACCAGACCGCGGCGATCGGGCGATCGCCGACACGATCGTTCACCACCTCGTGGCGGTTGAGCAGGTTCAGACTGTAGGCACGGGCCTCGCCCTCGACCACCACGCCGAGGACCCACGCGTCGTCGGGCAGGTCGGCCTCGTCGGCGGGCACGAAGGACGGATCGAAGACGGCGGCGATCCGGCCGCGCGGCAGGATCTGTTCGACACCGTCGGGAGGTACGGCGCGCGCCAGCTCGGCGGACACCACCAGGAAAGACACGACGGACAGAAGAACCAGGGAACGCATGGCGCCTCCGCAGCAGGGGTACCCTGTCTACCGAAGGACACCCGTCCGTGTGACTACCCGACCCGCAACACCTTTGCACCGCGATCGCCTCCACGGCGCAACTCCACCAGCGCGCGGTTCGCCCGTTCCAATGGGTACTCGCGCACTTCCGAGCGGATGCCCGCTCGAGCGGCCACCTCGAGGAACGCGCGTACGTCGTCACGGGTGACGTTGGCCACGCTCTTGATCTCCTTCTCCATCCACAGGTGCTCGGCGTAGTCCAGGCCGGCCAGGCGCGCGGCGTCGGCCGACTCCTTGCGGATCGCGTTGATCACCAGCCGGCCGCCGGGCTCGAGGGCGGCAAGGGCCGCCACCACCGGAGTCCACGCGGGGGTGGTGTCGATGATCGCGTGCAACCGCTCCGGCGGAGGGTCCTCGGTCCCCCCCACCCAGTCGGCACCGAGTTCGCGGGCGAAAGCGCGCGTCGCCGACCCACGAGCGAAGACGAAGATCTCACCGCCCGGGAACAGCGCGCGCGCGAGCTTCAGGACCAGGTGTCCCGAAGCGCCGAAGCCGGTCAGGCCCAGGCGTTGGCCGTCCTGCAGGCGCGTGAGCCCGAGCGCGCGGTGTCCGATCGCTCCGGCGCACAGCAGCGGCGCCGCCTCGACGTCGTCGAAGACCTCGGGGATCGGGTGGACGAAGCCGGCGGGCGCGGTCATGAACTCCGCGTAGCCACCGTGGGCGTCGCGGCCGGTCGCGCGGAAGTCCGCGCACAGGTTCTCGAGGCCGGCCCGGCACCGCGCGCAGGTGCCACACGCCGAGAAGATCCAGGCGACGCCGACACGGTCTCCCACGGCGACCCCGGTCACGTCGTCTGCGACCCCGGTGACCGTGCCCACCACCTGGTGACCCGGAACGACCGGAAGGTGCGGCGGCGGGGTGCGGCCCTCGATCTCGTCGAGTTCCGTGTGGCACACCCCGCAGGTCGACACGGCGACGAGGACCTCTTCCGGACCAGGGACGGGATCGGCCACCTCGACCGCGCGCAACGGCCGTGGGTCGTCGGCGATCGAGACGATCCGGTCGAGCAGCATGGCCTTCACGACGACCACCTCCGAAGGGGTTGATCACCGACCCTTCCCCGGCGACCCTAGCGCCAGTCGGCCGCCACGACCATGATCCCCGTACATCTCCTCGGGAGGATCCCATGTCCCGTCCACTGCCAGGACTGCTGCTCGACATCGATGGCGTCCTCGTCTCGCAGGGGGAACCCATCGACGGCGCGGTCGCGGCCCTGCGTGCGCTGCGAGAGGCCGGGCATCCCCTGCGGCTGGTCACGAACACCACCTCGCGTTCCCGTGGCGTGCTCGCGCGACAGCTGCGCGACGGCGGCTTCGAGCTGGAGGTCGACGAGATCCTGAACCCGATGGTCGCCGCCGCCCGCTGGCTGCGGGCCGAGAACCGGGAGCCGGCCGCCCTGTTCGTTCCCGACGCCGCGCGCGAGGACTTCGCCGACGTCGAACAGGTCGGTGACGACGTCGAGCAGAACGCTGGCGACGTCGGTGCAGTGGTGATCGGCGACCTGGGCGAGGGCTGGGACTACGCGACCATGAACCGGATCCTCGGACTGCTGCTCGACGGGCCCGATCCCGCGCTCGTGTCCCTGGGTCGCACCCGCTACTGGCGAGCATCCGACGGCTGGCGTCTCGACGTCGGACCGTTCGCCGCGGCCTTCGAGATGGCCAGCGGGCGCTCCGCGACGGTCCTCGGCAAACCCGCCGCCGCGTTCTTCCACCTCGGCTGCGAGGCCCTCGACCGCGCGCCCGCCGAGGTGATCATGGTGGGCGACGACATCCGCTCCGACGTGGGCGGCGCCCTCGATGCCGGGCTCCGGGCGATCCAGGTGCGCACCGGTAAGTTCCGGCCCTCCGACCTCGACGAGCCCGTCACGCCCACGGCGGTGCTCGACTCGGTCGCGGAGCTGCCCGGCTACCTCGCCGCGAGCATGGCGTGACGTCATTCACGACGTGAGTAGGTCACGATGTGAGCAGATCACGCTGTGAACCTCGCACACCGAAGCTGCCGCACCGCGAACCCGGAGGAATTCGCGACTTTCTCGATTTCGGGTGGCACATCTCACCGCTGTTTTGCGGGAACCAGTATGAGGCTCGTGCCCGTGGACCGGCGCTCGTCTCCGGTGTTCATGCTCCACCGGAGCCCGTCCCACCACGATTCCGGCACCACAGCCTCCGTTGGGTACACGGCAGTTGTCGGGCGGCGGATCACGGTCCCCGTCCTCGCGGGCCGGTCGGCATCCATGGGAGCCATGCTGGCCGGCCCGACCCATTCGTCCGAGTGTTGGCCAGCGACGTGGATCCGTCCTAGCCTGGGGTAGCGCCTGTCCTCTCCTCAGGACCGACGGCTCCTGTGACCGAAGATCCACGCTCCGCCGCTCGAGATGGCGACGACGACACCTTCCTCGCCATCTACGACGAGATGCGCATCATCGCGCGCCGTCGGGTGCACCAGTACGGGGCCGACTCGTTGCAGGCGACCGAACTGGCGAACGAGGCCTTCACGCGCTTCGGGAAGAAGGGACACCGCTGGAGCAACCGCAGCCATCTGCTGCGGATCGCCGCCCGCACCATGCGCGACGTCCTCATCGAGCGGGCCCGGCGCAAGGCCAGCCTGAAACGTGGCGGCGACTGGGAGCGCGTCGACTGGGACTCGGCCGCCCGGGTGGCCGTCGATCATCCCGACGAACTGATCATGCTCGACGACGCCCTCGCCGGTCTGGCCGAGGAATCCCCCGGAGCCGCCGAGGTGGTCCGGCTGAAGTTCTTCGCAGGACTCACCAGCGAGGAGGCCGCGTCGGTCCTCGAGATGTCCCGCCGCTCGGTCGAGCGTCGCTGGGCCTTCGCGCGAGCCTGGTTGTACCGGGCCCTCACGGGGGGCTGAACGCGCGAACCAGAATTTGTCCCGCATCTGACCACAGAAAGCCCGAACTCATCCTTCTCCCGGACTCGAGAGCCCCGACGCATCCTTTTCCCGGACCCGGCCGTAGGACTCCGATCGCGCTTCTGCATCCACCCGCGTCCTTCGAGGAGAACACTCCATGCGACGAATCGCCGCCCCCGGGCTCTGGATCCTGCCGCTGACGGCCTTGATCCTGCTGCTGCCCGGATCCTTCGCCCTCGCCGACGACCACGGAGACGACGGTTTGCCACCCTTGCTCGATCGCGAACTCTTCTTCGGAGATCCCGAGATCTCCGGCTCGCAGCTCTCGCCCGACGGCGAGTGGATGACCTTCCTCAAGCCCTACGAGGGCGCGCGCAACATCTGGATCAAGCGCGCCGAGGAACCCTTCGACGCCGCCCGGCCGTTGACGGCCGACGACCGCCCCGTGCCCGGCTACTTCTGGAGCCGCGACAGCGAGCACGTGCTGTACGTGCAGGACAAGGACGGCGACGAGAACTTCCACGTGTGGTCGGTGGATCCGGCCGCCGACCGCGACGCCGACACCGGCGTGCCGCCGGCGCGCAATCTGACCCCGGTCGAGGGCGCCCGCGCGTCGATCTACTCGGTGCCGAAGAACACGCCCGACATCATCATCGTGGGCCTGAACGATCGCGATCCGCGCTTCAGCGACGTCTACGCCGTCGAGATCGCCACCGGTGAACGCAAACTGGTGCGCAAGAACGAGGACGCCATCGGCAGCTGGGTCTTCGACCTCGATGGCCGCCTGCGCCTGGCCACCCGGCAGACCCCGAGCGGCGGCACCGAGCTGCTGCGGGTCGACCTGCAGGGCTACACCAAGCTCCATGAGTCGACGTACCAGGAGACCCTGTACCCGTCGAACTTCCGACCCGACGGCCAGCACGTCTACATGGTCAGCAACATGGGCGACGGCGTGGACCTCAGTCGTCTCATGCTGATGGACATCGAGACCGGCGAGATGGAGCTGATCGAGAGCGACCCCGAGAACGAGGTCGACTTCGGCGGCGCCTTCTTCCACCCCGAGACCGACGAGCTGATGGCCACGACCTACGTCGGCGACCGCCAGCGCGTGTACCCGCAGACCGATGAGGCCGCACGGCTCTGGAAGCGCATGGAGGCCGCGCTTCCGGACGGCGAGATCTCGCCCACGAGCATGACCCGCGACATGAGCAGGATGCTCGTGGCCGTCTACAGCGACGTCGATCCCGGGTCGGTGTACCTCTTCGACACGAAGAGCGGCGACGCCACGCTGCAGTACCGCTCGCGCCCCGAGCTGCCGAGCGAGCACCTCGCGCCCATGGAGCCGGTGACCTTCACCGCCCGCGACGGCATGGAGATCCACGGCTACCTCACGGTGCCGCAGGGCATCGAGGCCGAGAACCTGCCGACCGTGATGTACATCCACGGCGGTCCGTGGGCGCGTGACACCTGGGGCTACGACGCCTACGCGCAGTTCCTGGCCAACCGCGGCTACGCCGTCATGCAGGTGAACTACCGCTCGAGCACCGGGTACGGAAAGCAGTACCTGAACGCCGGCAATCGCGAGTGGGGCATCGGCGCCATGCAGCACGACATCACCGACGCCGTGCAGTACCTGATCGACCGCGGCGTGGCCGACCCCGATCGCGTGGGGATCTACGGCGGCAGCTACGGCGGCTACGCCACGCTGGCCGGCGTGACCTTCACGCCCGACCTCTACGCCTGCGGCATCCCCTACGTGGGTCCGTCGAACC
>CAZQHE010000194.1:0-5958 GCA_964593155.1 uncultured bacterium | reverse complement strand
GCAGACCGGTCAGGCCACTTCCGCGGCGGAAGTGATCGGCGAGACTTCCGCGTTATCGCTTCCGCGGCGGAAGTCGTCCGGAAGTCCTGGCTCAGCTGGTCGCTGGCTGTCATCGGCGGGTGACGCCTTGCGCGACGGGGGGCTCGTGGTCACAGCTTCCAACCCCTTGCACTGGAGCACGAGACGGGTTAATCTCCAGTTGTTTCCACCCGTACGGTACGCCCGTGCGGCGCCCGCAGGCTACGGTCTGCGGGCCTTTTGCTTCCCGGAGCGGAGACTGCGGTGAGCCCTCGCCGCGCGATGGGATTCGTCGACGGCTTCAACCTCTATCATGCTGTCGACCGGCTCGGACACGATCACCTGAAGTGGCTCGACCTTTGGCGCCTGGTCGAAGCCTTCGCTCCTGCGCCCGCGTTCGAGCTGTCCGGAGTGATCTACTGTTCTGCGTACGCGACCTGGAAACCTGATCGCTATGCCCGACATCGAGAATACGTCCGTGCGCTCGACTCCGTCGGCGTGACAGCGCTCCTGGGGCAGTTCAAGAAGAGACGAAGGTCGTGCCATCGCTGTCGCTCGGCGTGGACGGCGCACGAGGAGAAGGAGAGTGACGTCAGTCTCGCGGTCGAGATGGTCGCGCGTTCCTTCGCCGACGAGTACGACTCGGCGTTTCTGGTCACCAGCGATTCCGATCTCGCTCCCGCGATCCGCACCGTGAAGTCGTACTTCCCGACGAAGGTCGTGCGCGTGTTGATCCCGCCGGGTCAGTCCCGGAGTTCGGAGCTGGCAGAGGCGGCCGGCGGTCGTGGCAGCGTTCGGTACATCAAACGAGCCCACCTCGAGCAGTCCTTGCTCCCAGCCGTCGGCGTGACGGGGAGCGGCCGTCCCTGGACGCGCCCCACCGCCTACGACCCACCGCCACACCCCACCCGGCCCGAATGATGCATCCGCACCACAGCCCTGATCCCCCGAATCCCGTACGATCGAACTGATTCCGATCGTCACCCACGCCGCGTCCCGGTCGCGGCGCGCGCGGGAGGCTCGACCGGTGGCGCGTGTCCTGATCGTCGTCCTGTTCCTGTTCAGCGCCTGTTCCACGGGACCGAGCGCCTTCGACGTGGCCTGCGACCTCGACACGATCGACGCCTACGAGGCGTTCCTGGCCGAGAATCCGGCGGATCCGCACACCGCCGACGCCCGTGCCCGCATCGCGGAGCTGCGCTTCGTCCAGGCGAAGTCCGACGACACGATCGAGAGCTGGACCTTCTTCCTGCAGGACCATCCGGACTCGCCGTACGCGGACGACGCGCGTGCGGCGCTGCAACGGCTGCGCTCCGAGAAGGCCGACGCGCGTCTGCAGCGGGCGATCGACAGCGGCGACTATGGTCGTCTTCTGGCCATGGCGGCAGGCGAGGGGACGGATTCGAACCAGTCGGTGCGGAAGGCGGCGCAGAAGGAACTCGCGCACTGGAGCACCGACACGGTCGACGACGACCTCCAGGTGGCCACCGGACCGGGCGGGGCGGCGAGCCGCGCACCGACGCACGTGCTCGAGGTCCGGTGCAGTGCGCGCGGTGCACTCGACGCGAGCCTGCCCACGCTGCTCGACGACAACCGCATGGACCGTGAGTTCGAGGTCGGTGGCCTGGGCTCGCTGCGCGGGCTGTCGGGCGCGACCGGACGCGAGGAGCGCGCGCGCATGCGCGACGGCGCGTCGATCCTCTATCTACACCCTTCCGAAGCGGGCGACGCGTTCGACTTCCGCCAGGGAAGTCTCGATCTCCGCGACCGCGTGCACGGCGAGTGCTCGCGCATGATCGTCACCGGCCAGCGTGCGCGCTTCGACGGATCGACGGCCGGCGACGGTCCGGGGCAGGTGCTCGCGTCGATCGAACGCATGGGCCGCTGCGATCCGACCGATCGTGTGTTCTCGCGCGCGCGGGTACACGAGTCGACGACGGAGCGTTCGGTCGTCCACCTGGGTCTGGTGCTCGTGGTCTCGCTGCCCGACACGAGCGGACCGGCCACGGTCTACGCGGTCGGCCAGCACTGGGAGTCGATGTCCGGCCGCACGGTGCGCACGGGCATGTCGAGCCGGTCGGTCCCGGTGCGCCTGCACGGAACGGCGCGGCTGCCCGCCGACACCTGGGTCACGCTGCGACCGGGTCTCGCCGCGCGCCGCGGCGCGATCGTGTTCGAGGGCGGACACGTCGCGCTGAGCGCGGGGACGGAGGTCGCGCGGCGGACGGCGGAGGGGCAGGCGGCGAAGCGGTGATGTGCGGCGGTGCTTCTGGCCGCCCACCGGTTCACCTGTTAGGCTCTCGTGCCCACCCCTTCCCGAGGTCCGTCATGCTCGCCACCATCCTCGTCGCCGACGCCGCGCGCGCCCATCCCGACGGCACCTTCAGTCTGCTGCGCGGGGGCATCGATCGCCTGAACATCCCGCCCGATCGGCAGAAGGTCTTCCGCGGGTCGATCGTGGTGCGCTTCACCGCCGATCCGCACGAGGCCGGCGCGCACGACTTCCAGCTCGTCTTCACCAGCCCGACCGGCGAGGTGATCGGCAAGGCGATCGAAGGGCAGTTCCAGATCCCCGACCACGGCGGATCGGTACAGGCGGTCATGGAGTTCCAGCAGGCGCTGCCGGACTACGGACGCTACCGCTTCACGGTGAGCGCCGACCGCGAGCCGCTGGCCGAGTGGACGGTCGACGTGATCGAGGCCGAGGGCTAGGAGCCAGGGCCAGGACTGTTGCCCGACCGCCACACTCCGACGCCGACCGTGACGCTGCGGCCCGGGCACGGAGCCTCGCGCGAGTCCGTCAAGCCATTGTCGTACGATCAGTTGCGGGTTGCGGGGAGGTGCTGGCCCGCCGCTTGCCCGGCGCGGGGGAGGCTCGCTTTCCCCGGAGGTCCTCATGCCCACTCGCGCGACCACGCGGCTCGTCCTCGCGTTCTTCCTCCTGCTGACTGCGTGCAACGACAGCCCTACGTCACCCGGCGATGACGGCCCGTCGACGCCGGCCACCACGCCGGCGAAGGTCGTCCCCCCGACCGGTGGCGTGTACTACGGATTCTACTCGATCGGAGACGTGGAGAACGGCATCGAGGAGTTCACGGTGAAGTCCGGTGGGACCACCCCGCCGCTCGTGTTCACCTTCCACGACTGGAACGGTGCAGGGATCGAAGCCACCACACCCGTTCTGCAGACCTTCGACGATCCGCTCGAGGGCGAGTCGGCTTCCCCGCTCGACCTCGCACGCTCGCTGCGGGCCCGGGGAGCGGTGCTGGCCGTGGCGTGGTCGGCCGTCGACTACCTGGCCACGCACCCGGACTACTGGACCGACGGTGCGTCGAACCCCGTGGAGTACGAGGAGATCCTGGCCGGGGTGTACGACGACCATATCCGCACCTGTGCGGAGCAGATCCGCGCGTTCGGCACGCCGATCCTGTTGTCTCCCTACGGCGAGTTCCACTCGACCGGGTTCACGGGTTTCGGGGCCGAGGCGAACGAACGCATCGTTTCGGTGGACGATCCGAACGGTCACTACGGTTCGCCCACGGTGCCCGACGGGCCCGAACGCGTGCGCGACGTCTACCGCTACGTGGTCGATCGCTTCCGCGAAGAGGGCGTGACGAACGTCACTTGGTTCTACTACTCGCACAGCGCCTACATGAACCCCGACGCTCTCGATCCGGACGAGCTGGCTTGGATCGACGCCGCCCACCCACGGCACTACTACCCGGGCGACGCGTACGTCGACTGGCTCGGTTGCAGCGCCTACGTCGACGCCGACACCGACCTGGCCTACGCACTCGACGACGCGTTGGCCGCGTTCGCCGAGGTCGCTCCCGACAAACCGATCTTCGTGCCGGAGTTCGGCGTGCTCGGGACGCCGGGCGTGAGCCGGGCCGAGATCTACCGCACGCTGTTCGAAGTCGATCTGCCGGCGCGGCCGCGCGTGCGCGCCTTCACCCTGGCCGATGCGCCGCTGTGGGAGCTGGCCTTCGACATCCCGCGGCTGGGGACGACGCCCGACGAGCTGGACGTGTGGGGGGCGACGGTAGTCGACGCGGATCGATACATCGACACGATCTCGATCGTGGAGTCGTCGGGCGCGCGGTGAGCCGCCGTTGCAACGTCCACGCGTTGCCTGGGGCCGCTGTCTACGGCTCGGCGTTTCCGTTTCGTGAGCGCCGGTCGAAACCACCCCGACACCACCCGGCGCGCCCATCGTGCTATGGTCTCCGCATGAAGACCACACTCGCCATCGCCGTCGTCCTTCTCTTCGCCCTGCTGGTGGCCCCGCCCGTGGCCCCGCCCGCGGCCGCGCAGGACTTCGCGACGCTCCAGGAGCTCCATGCCGCCGACCGGGACACGCTCCTCGAGCGGCGGATCACCGGCACACCGCGTGTGCTGATCGCCGGCGACAGCTGGGCGCAGTTCATGTGGGACGACGGCGTGCACGACGCCGTGCTGCGGCGCTTCGGTCTGGGCGACCTGTCGGCGGTGAGCCTCTCGCTCGGCGAGACGCCGGATCCGGGCTACACCGGCCCGGAGTACGCCGTGAGCGGCAGCGAAGCACGGCAGTGGGCGGACACGGGCAGCTACCCCTTCCTCGACAACGCGGTCGCGGCCCTGCAGACCTATCCCACGATCGACCACGTCGTGCTGAGTCTCGGCGGCAACGACATCCTGGCCGGGCGCAGCGACGGCGGCTGGTACAAGGACATGGACCTCGACGTGCCGGGCAGCGAGGCGGCGCTGTTCGAGCGCATCCGTCAGGACACCTTCGTCGTGATCGATGCCCTGTTGGCCGTGCGGCCGGACCTGCGCGTCGTGCTGTCGAGCTACGACTATCCGAACTTCGACGTCGGGTTCTGGTGTTTCCTCTTCGCGTGCCCGAAGCGACGCGACCTGAGCCGCGATCCGACGAACGACCTGATCACCGACGCCGAACTCAACGCCCTGATGATCGACGTCGAGACGCGTCGACGCACCTGGGCCGCCGAGACCGACCGCGTGCTCTACGACAACTCGATCGGGCTGATGCACCACGTGTACGGTGACGGCGCCTCCGGTCCGCGCGTGTTGCCACGGCCGGGGATCGTGCCGCCGGACTACGATCCGTTTCCCGGTGGCAATCCTCTGCTGCCGACCTTGCGTGACAACTTCCGGCTGGCCAGCGGGCTCGATGCCGATCCCATCCATCTCACGCCCGAAGGCTACCGGCACAAGGCCGGGCAGCAGTTGTGGGCGCATCTGTTCCGGGGGCTCGTCGGTGTGCCCGACACGTCGCTCGTTGCGGTCGGGGGCGATGCCGACGGGTGGACCGACGGCGTGCAGGTCGTCACGGACGAACTCTCGGTCGGCGACGACGGCGTGCGGCGCGTCGCATCGATCCTGCGCTTCGACACCACGATCCTGCCCGCGAACGGCACCGTGACCGCGGCCACGCTGTGGCTCACGCGCACCGGACTCGACGGCACGAATCCCTTCGCGGTGGCCGCGCCGCGGGTCGACGTCTCGCTCGACGGCTTCGGAACACCGGGCGTGGTCGAGCCTGGCGATCTGGGTGCACCGGCCACGGATCCCGACGCCGGGTCGGTGGTCGGCAGCGTGTTCGACGACGGCGATGCGCTACGGATCGATCTCGATCCGGCGGTCGTGGGGGCCTTCGGCTCGGGCGCGTTCGTCGAACTTCGTGTGGCCTTCGACGCCGTGGACGTGGGCACGAGCCGCGTGGTCTTCGCCGACGGCAGCGCGGGCTCGTGGATGCCGACGGGGGTGGCGAGCTACGCCGAGCTCCGCGGCTCCGCGGCACCGGTGCTCGAACTGCAGCTCGAGGTCGGGACGGATGCGCCGGCGGCGGCGACGCGCGCGCTCGTGCTCGAGCCGGTACGGCCGAATCCGTTCAATCCGCGGACGTCGATCGTGTTCGAGCTCGCGCGGGCGTCGTCG
>CAZQHE010000193.1:0-5965 GCA_964593155.1 uncultured bacterium | reverse complement strand
CAGCGCATGCGCCCCGAGGTCCTGCGTCGTTGCTTCGATCCGCGTGGCGGTGGATACGAGATCAAGAGACCACTGCGCCAGAAGGTCGTCTTCGCCGTGCACGACGTGGCCCAGGATCCACCCTTCACGCGCATGGATCTGGTCAGTTGTCGCAACCTGCTGATCTACCTGCGACCCGAGCTGCAGGCGCACGTGCTGTCGTTGCTGTACTTCGCGCTGAAGCCGAAGGGGTATCTCTTCCTCGGGAGCAGCGAGGCACCGGTGGCGATCGACGAGCAGCTCGAATCCGTGGATCCGGACATGCGGCTGTTCCGCCGGGTCGGCCCGGAGGGCCGTCCGCCGCGGTTGCGTTCGCTCGACCGGATCCTCGAGCGGGACGAGCGACCGCCGACGCAGACACCGCAACGGCCGATGTCGGCCTCGGCCGTCGCCCAGCACGCGGCGATCGCGCAGTCGCTGGTCGAACGCGAGTCCCTCTTCGCGCTGGTGGTCGACGCGGGCCTGCACCTCCAACACGTGTACGGAGATCCGGGACAGGCCCTGCGCGTACCGAGCGGAACGGTGACCAACGAGATCTCGTCCCTGACTCGGGGTGACTTCCGGGCGGCCATCATGGCGTCGGTGCCGCGGGCGCAGCGTACGGAGCGCGAGGTCGTCAGTCGTTCCGTGGCCGTCGACCACGGCGGAGCGGTGGAGCAGGTCGACGTACGCGTGGTGCCGGTGACCGGTGACGGCGAGGCCACCGAGACCTTCCTCGTGCTCGCCAGCCGTATCGATCTCGACGCGGCGGGCAACCGCGAACTGAAACACCGCGTGCACGACCTCGAGGTCGAGCTCCACGGCGCGCGCGACGACTTGCAGCACACGGTGCAGGACCTCGAGCATTCGAACGAGGCCCTCCGGGCGACCAACGAAGAACTGATGGTCACCAACGAGGAGCTCCAGAGCGCCAACGAGGAGCTGCACTCGACGAACGACCAGCTCTTCCGGGTGAACCTCGACCACGAGGAGCGCATCGCGCAGCTGAGCGAGGTCACGCGCGACCTCGAGAACCTCTTCGTGGGCTCGGAGATCGGGATCGTCTTCCTCGACGCGGCCCTGTGCGTGCGCAAGTTCACGCCCGTCGCCGCCGAGGTGATCCACCTGCTCGAGCAGGACGTCGGGCGTCCGTTGCACCACCTGGCCCTGCGCGACGTGCGGCTGGAACGGGTGGCCGAAGAGGTCCTGGAGACGGGCCACGATTCGACGCGGCGGGTGTGCACCGAACAGGGGGAATGGTACCTGCTGCGGGCTCTGCCCTATCGCACCGAGGACGGGGCGACGGCCGGGGTCCTGCTCACCTTCAACGACGTCACCGAACTCGAGCGTGTGACCGACGCCATGCGCGCCTCGGTCGACCGATTCCACGGATTCCTCGATGCGTTGCCCGACCGCTTCCTGTGGCTGAGTCCCGACGGAACCTGGTTGCGTCTGCGCGACGTTGCGTCGTGGCGTGACGAGCCGCCCCGCGCGCTCGACGACAGCGAGCTCGCGGCCTTCCTCTCGGGCCCGGCCCGCCGCGCGGTCGAGGAGGCCGCCCGGCGATCGGCCGAGAGCGACGAGCTGCAGACCATCGGCTTCGACCAGTACCGCGGCGAGACCCTGCAGTCGATCGAAGCGCGCCTGCTCACCGTGGGTGACCAGGGGACGCTGTGCGTGCTCCGTGACGTCTCCGAGCTGCGGCGCAGCGAGCGCGAGCTGGTGAACCTGACGCGCCACCTCGAACAACAGGCCAACTGTGACCACCTGACCCAGCTGCCCAATCGCCGCGGGCTCGAGAAGATCCTCTTCGCCGAGCTGGAGCGTTGCCGGCGTCTGGGCGTGTGGCTGTCGGCGATCCTCGTGGACTGCGACGACTTCAAGCGCGTGAACGATTCCCTGGGCCACGCCACCGGCGACGTCGTGCTCAAGGAGGTCGCCAAGCGTCTGCGGCGCGTGCTGCGTCCGAGCGACACCCTGGGCCGCGTCGGCGGCGACGAGTTCCTCGTGCTGCTCCCCGACACCCGTCTCGCCGAGGCCATGCAGTTGGCCGAGCGCCTGCGCCTGGCCATCCACGAATCGCCGCTGACTTCGGGCCGCGACGTCATCGCCGTCACCGGGAGTCTGGGCGTGGCCGGGGTCCCTCCCGACGTGGTCAGCATCGAGGAGGTGATCAGCCACACCCAGCACGCCCTGCAGTACAGCAAGAGCATCGGCAAGAACCGCGTGTCGACCCGCGACGGCGAGACCGAAGTGTCGGACGACCCCCGCGAGGAGCTGATGAGCGTGCTCGAGACCGGTCGCGGCTTCCGGACCTTCGTCCAGCCGATCTTCGACCTGCGCAACGGCGGCATCACCGGCTTCGAGCTGCTCACGCGCGGTCCGGGCGGGGCGCTGGAGAGTCCCGACGACATCTTCCAGCTGTCGTCGGAGAACAACATCCTCACCTCGGTCGACCTGCACTGCGTGAAGCGCAACGTGCAGTGGGCGCGCGAGTACCTCGACCGCGGGCGCTTCCACCTGAACCTGTTCCCGACCACCATCCTCGACACGCCGGCGGCGCGGCTGCTGGCGGTGTTCGGCGAGCCCGATCTGCTGCAGCACTTCTGCGTGGAGATCAGCGAGCAGCAGTTCATCGGCGATCCGAACTACCTGCGCCCGCACGTCGAGGAACTGCGCCGTGAGGGCGCGCGCATCGCCCTCGACGACGTGGGCTTCGGCCGTAGCTCGCTCGAGTCGTTGCTCCTGCTCGAGCCCGACACCGTGAAGCTCGACAAGAGCGTGGTGAACGGTGCAGCCACCGACACCGCCCAGAGGCGCACGCTCCAGCGCCTGGTGAAGGTCATCCAGGGGATCGACGCCGACATCGTGGCCGAGGGAATCGAGACCGAGGCCGACCGCGATCTGTTGCTGGACATGGGCGTCCCGTACGGGCAGGGCTACCTCCTGGGCCGCCCGCGCGATTCCATCCTGGCGAACTGACCGGCGGGGCTGGGCGAACGCGCCCGACGGGATTATCTGTTCTCGTCGGCCGCCGGCTCGCAGGCCGTGGTCGGCAGCCCGTGGCCGGCAGCCCGTGGCCGCCGACCCGCGGACCGTGGCCGTGTCCACCCCACCGGGAGATCCATGCGTCCCCTGCTGCTGATCCTGCGGATGATCAAGTGGGAGCACACCGTGTTCGCGCTCCCCTTCGCGTTGGTGTCGCTGCTGGTGGCCAGCGACGGGGTGCCGGCCTGGAGCACGCTGGGCTGGATCCTGGTGGCGATGGTCGGCGCGCGCTCGACGGCCATGGCCTTCAACCGTCTGGTCGATGCCCGCATCGACGCGGCGAACCCGCGGACGGCCACCCGCGAGATCCCGAGCGGCGCGCTGAGCCGCACGGCGGTGCTCGTGTTCACGCTGGCCACGGCGGCGCTGTTCGTCCTGGCCGCCTTCATGCTCAATCCGCTGTGCTTCGCGCTGTCGCCGGTGGCGCTGGTCGTCGTGTGGTTCTACTCGCTGACCAAGCGCTTCACGGCCCTCAGCCATCTCTTCCTGGGACTGGCGCTGGGTGTGGCGCCGATCGGGGCCTGGCTGGCCGTGCGGGGTGAGTTCGCGGCCTTCCCCGTGATCCTGGCCTTCGCGGTGCTGTGCTGGGTGGCCGGCTTCGACGTGCTCTACGCGTGCCAGGACGTCGACTTCGACCGCCGCGCCGGTCTCCGCTCGATTCCGGCGGCGATCGGACCGCGGAACGCGCGCTGGGTCGCCCGCGGGTTGCACGTGCTGGCCGTGGCGGCCTGGGCCTGGGCCTTCGTCTCGGTGGATCTGGGGGCGGTGGCGCTCGCCGGCGTGGTGGTCACCGCGGCGCTGCTGGGGTACGAGCACTGGCTGGTCCGCGGCGACGACCTGAGCCGGATCGACCGGGCGTTCTTCGAGGTCAACAGCTGGATCGGCATGGTCCTGCTGGGGTCGACGCTGCTGGAGCTGTACCTGGTCTGAGCCGCGCCGCGGTGGTGGCGTGGGAACCGGCCGCGCCTACCTTTTCCGGTCAGCCCACGCTCTTCCGGAACGCCCCTTGGAGCCCACCTTGGACCGTCATCCCGATCGGGACGAGCTGCGCGCGCTGCTCGACCGTCCGAATGTTCACGACATCACCGGGGCCGCCGACGCGGCCCGCCGGGATCGGCACGATCGGACCACCACGGTGGCCGTGGTCGAGCCCTTCGATCCGCGGAAGGCGTACACCCGGTGCCCGCTCACGGGCATCCGGGCCGGCGACGGCGGCTTCGCCCGCTCGCTCGACGACGTCCACGACACGGTGACCGATCTGCTGGTCCTGGTGCCGGAGGGGGCTTCGGCCGACGAGGTCCGTTCGATCTGGCGTCTGCTGCCGGCCCCGCCTCCCGACGGAGGCGACGAGATGCTGCCCACGGTTCAGCTGGGCACCACCGACACCTGGATCGAGGCCGGGCTCGACCACGACCTGGCCGCCTGGGTGGAGCAGGGCATGCGGGTGGTGAGCGACGGCATCGATCCGCGCAACCACCCCGCCCGTGGGATCGACCCGACCGCGCGTTGGACCTCGTTCTGGCACACCGCGGCCAACGCCGGTCTGCGCGGCCACGCCACGGTGCTGTTCGGGCCCGACCACGACCTCGACGCGGTGCTCGCGCAGATCGACGCCATCAACGCCGTGCAGGCCGACACCGGCGTGTTCCTGTCGGTGAGTCCCTGCGTGATCGGGCCGGGTCCGGCGGGCGACGACGACCACGCGCTCACGCACGCGAGCTTCGACCTGCGGGTGCTCGCGGCCTGCCGCCTGGGCCTGCCCGGCGTCGAACACCTGAGCCTGCGCTACGAACGCAGCGATCTGAAGACGGCCCACTCGTCACTGCTGTGTGGAGTGGACGACCTGATCGGGCACCTGTTCCTGGGCACGCGCGATCGCAAGGCCGACACCGAGGCCGGCGACCTGTCGCTGCGCGAGATGCGCGCCTGGCTCGAGGAGGCGGGATTCACCGCCCGGGTCCGGAACGGTCTGTTCGACACCGAGGACCTGACCGCGCTGCTCGACGTCCCGGAGGAGCCGGCGTGAAGTCGCGGCCTCTGCGCGTGGGCGCCGTGGGCTTCCTGAACACCGTTCCGCTGATCGAGGGCCTGGACGACGACCGCGGGATCGAGGTGAGCCGCGACCTGCCGTCGCGCCTGGCGCGCTCGCTCGCCGCCGGTGACATCGACGTCGGCCTGATTCCCGCTGCCGAGTACCTGCGCGGTGTCGGTAGCTCCATGGTCCCCGGTCTGTGCATCGGAGCCCACGGCACCGTCCGCACCGTGAAGGTGTTCAGCCGCGTGCCCCTGCGCGAGGTCGAGCGCGTGAGCGTCGACCGCGGCTCGCGCACCAGCGTGGCGCTGCTGCGCATCCTGCTCGCCGAGTTGCACGGGATCACCCCGGAACTCGAGGAGTTCGAGCCCCGCCGCGAGTCGCTCTTCGACCGCGCGCCCACCGCCCTGGTGATCGGCGACCGGGCCGACGAGATCGGCGGCACCGACCTGTACGTCCACGACCTCGGCCAGGTCTGGAACGATCTCACGGGCCTGCCCTTCGTCTTCGCCGCCTGGGTGTTCAGCGACGAACTCGGCCGCCCGGAACGGGCCGACGACCGTCGCCGTCTGGTGACGGCGCTGCACCGTGCGGCCGAGCGCGGCCGTGGCGACCTCGAGCGCCTGGCCCGCCGCGAGTCGACGACCAGCGGCTGGGACGTGCGCCGGATCACCAGCTACTGGCGCGAGTTCGTGCAGTTCGACCTGGGAGCGGCCGAGCTGGCCGGCCTGCGACGCTTCGCCGAGCTGGGGGCCCGCCACGGCGTGATCGAACACCCCCGCGAGGTGGCCGTCGCCGAGGCCTGAGGCCGGATCCGCCCGCTCTCGACGCCGCCGATCCTGCACAGCGAGGCGACGCTCTTCCGCG
>CAZQHE010000192.1:0-6137 GCA_964593155.1 uncultured bacterium | reverse complement strand
TTCCGCGTGGACTGGCCGCGTTCGACGGCACGTCGTGGTCGGCCGTCGGTTCGGGGCCGGGGGACGACGTCACGGCGCTCGGCGTGTGGCAGGGTGACCTGGTCGTCGCCGGGGACTTCACCGTAACCGGGGGTGGCGTGGCCGATCACATCGCGCGCTGGACGGGCTCGCAGTGGACGGCGATCGGTGGGGGCACCCCGAGCGCGGCCCGCTGTCTGGTCGAGTTCCAGGGCGAACTCTGGGCCGGGTTGCGGAGTTCGAGCGGAATCAGCGACGGCGCGATCGTCCGCCGCTTCGACGGGCAGGCCTGGGCGGGCGCCGACACCGGTTTCGAGAGTCTCGTCGATCGCTTCCTCTCCCCGGCGTCGGTCATCGTGCTCGACCTCATCGTGTTCGACGGCCAGCTGTACGTCGGCGGAACCTTCGGCACCGGCTTCACCAGTCCCGGCCCGATCGCCGGACGCTGGAACGGAACCGCGTGGGAACGCCTGGGTGCCTTCGGCGGCTACGCCGAGGACTTCGCCCCGGCCTGGGAGGTGAACGTGCTCGTGCCCTGGGCCGACCGCCTCGTCCTGGCCGGCCTCTTCCCGCGCACCGAGGACCGCTCGATCGAGAACATCGTCGCGTGGACGGGCAGCGCCTTCGAGCGGGTCGCCGACGACGAACTCGGCACGGACGCCGGTGTGACCACCATCGCACTGGCCGACGACGGCGTCGTGGTCGGGGGTCGCTTCGACGAAGCCGGTTCCGTCGCGACGGGTCCGATCGCGCGGTGGGACGGTTTCCGCTGGCACCCGTACGGCTTCGTGCCGACGCAGCGGCTCGACGGAACCGTCGTGGACGTGCTGGTCGACGGGACCGAACTCGTCGTCGTCGGGTTCTTCCGGTTCCCGGACGGAACCGAAGGCCTCGTCGGTCGCTGGGACGGCACGGCGTGGTCACCGCTCGGCGAACAGCAGTTCAACACGAGCAGCGCCACGGCGGTGATCCGTTTCGAGGGAGACGTCGTGGTCGCTGCCAACGGGGTCCACCGTTGGACCGGTTCGAGCTGGGAACGGCTCGGCGCGCCCCTGCCGTCGGATCCGGTCGTCTTCGATCTCGTCGAGTACGACGGACGGCTCCATGCCCTGGGCGCGCTCGACTTCTTCACTCCGTCGCCACGGATCGGCGTGTTCCGCCACGAATCCGCGAGCGGCACCTGGACGTCGATCGCCCCCGACGGCACGGCGGCCGGTGGATGGGCCGCCGTCGGCGCGATCCACGACGGCGAGCTCCTGGTCGGGGGGACGCTCGAGGGTGTCGGCGATCTGTCGTCGCCCGGCCTGGTGGCCTGGGACGGCAGCTCGTGGTCGGCCCGCACCACGTCCATGGATCGCGGCGTGCTGGCGATCGCGTCGACCGCGCGCGGCCTGATCATCGGCGGCGACTTCCGCGAGATCGACGGCGAGGCCATTCGCGCGGTCGCCCGTCACGACGCCGTGGGCGGTTGGGTCGAGGTCGAGGGGTCGCCGTCGGCCCGGGTCGGCGCGTTGTTGCCGCGCCTGGGCAGCGTCTGGATGGGCGGCGACTTCCTCGGCACGGCCGACGGGTCGAGCGAGGGCGTGATCGTGTGGCATCCGATCCTCGCCACGGATGTCGACGGTCCGATCACGCCAAGGGTGTCGGGCGTCGAAGCCGTCTTCCCCAATCCCTTCAATCCGCAGACGACGGTACGTCTGGCGATGAGCCGGGCCGGCACGGCGTCGGTCGAGATCTTCGACGTGCGCGGACGTCGGGTGCGCACGCTGCTCGACGGCGCGGTCGAAGCCGGTCGCCACGACCTGGTGTGGAACGGGACCGACGACCACGGCCGGACGGTGTCGAGCGGGGTGTACTTCGTGCGGGCGGTGCATCCGGACGGGGTGGACCAGAAGCGCGTGTCTCTGGTCAAGTGAGGCTCCGGCGCGAGCCCACTCGGCTGCCGTGACCGACGGCCGGGGCCCGGCGACCGCAGCAGTCGCCGGGCCTCGTTCGTTCCCGCGCCGAGCGACTCGGAGCGGCGAGAGATCCTGACGGGTTCCACCCCGCCGAATGCGGCTTGTCCCGATGAACGCCCCACCACGGGACGCGCCCCATTCGGAAGGACTTCCCATGCGCTCGACGATGGTCTGGATCCTGTCCGCACTCGTCCTCGTCCCGGCCCTGCACGCCCGCGCGCAGGACGGACCACCGCGGACCGACGGTTCGCTCTACACCTACCGCGTGGCCTTCGCGCTGACCGACGAGTACGTCGAGGCCAACGGTACGGCCGGTGCCGGTGCCGCCGAATTCGCCCTGATGGACGCGATCGAACGGGTCTCGGACCTGCTGACCACGGAGGTCGGCATCGCGCTCGATTTCGTCGACGCCGTGTGGTGGTCGCAGGAGAACGATCCCTTCACCGACCCTGGTGTCCTCGACGAGGCTCTGTGGAACGAGAACCAGGCCGCCCTCGACGGCGAGTTCGGCGCGGGTGGGTACGATCTGGGCATCGTCGTCGCGCTGGGGTCGGACTACCGGATGAAGGTGCGACGGAGCAGCGCCGCCGTCAGCGGCGTCGAAGGCCACGCGGCGGTCACCCTTCCGCCGAGCCGCAACGTGGTCCACTATGAACGCTTCCTGACCCACGCGATCGCCCATCAGTTCGGAGCGACCCACACCTTCGCGGGCGCACCGGCCTCCTGCGGCGGCGAGGTCCGCCCCGAGACCGCCGTCGAGCCCGCAGGCGGCACCACCGTGATGAGTGCCTCGCGCCACTGCACGACCGAGCCCCTGGCCACCAATGCCTGGCTGCACTCGGTGAGCCTGGCCCAGATCATCGCGCACCGGAACGCGAACCTCGGCGTGCGTGTCGACGTCGACTCGGAGGGTGACCTCGAGGTGTTCACCGGCCCGGACGTGACGATCCCCCGCGGTACGCCCTTCCGAGCCTACGCGCTCGGCTGGGGCGTCCTTCCCCAGCCGTTGCGGTACTCGTGGGAGCAGGTCGACGCCGGCCCGTGGACCGGTCCGACCTCGGTCACCGGCCCTCTGTTCGAGGCCCTGGCACCGGCGCAGGACGCCACACGCTGGTTCCCGGATGCGCAGCAGGTCTTCGACGGGGTCGACGATCCCCACGAGCTGCTGCCCGAGGTCGACCGCACGATCACCCTGCGCTTCACCGCGCGCGACGACGACCCGACCGGCGGTCGTATCGCCAGCGAAGACGTGGTGGTGACCGTGAGCGGCGAGCCCTTCTACGTGACGTCACCCAATGGCGGCGGCACGTACCGCGGCGGTCAGGTCGTCCCGGTGACGTGGAACGTCGGCGGAAGCAACGTCGACCAGGTTCGCGTGTCGGTCTTCGACACGGTGAGCATGAGCGACCTGCACTCGGTGGTGACCGAGAACGACGGTCATCACGAGTTCGAGATGCCCTGCGGCTTCCGTGCGTCGAACCTGCGCTTCATGGTCAGTTCCATCGGCGCGCCCGGTTACCAGGGTAGCGTGGAGTTATACGACGTCTCGGACACCCCGTTCACCCTCGACGGTGAGGTGGCCGACTTCACGACCTTCGTGGCCGGTGGCTGGGAAGATCACATCGTGGCCAGTGCGACACCGGACCAGGCCGCGAGCGAGGCCTCGACGTCGCCCGTGTTGCCCGGCGATGCCATGGCCTACGTCGGTTTCAACACCCTGAACGCCGGCTCCGGATTCGGTTGCGGCGATCCCCGTGTCGTGCTCGAGCGCAACGGCGAGCGCGTGTTCGACACCACGACCTTCATGAACGCCAACACCGGTCGGGCCTTCCTGAACGTGCCGGTCGAGGTGCGGGGGGGACGACACACCTTCGAGGTGATCGTCGATCCCGACGACCTCATCGCCGAGAGCGACGAGACGAACAACCGGCGCGCGCGGCAGTTCGTGTTCGAGCCGCAGCCGCTCGAGGCCGGCGCGCACGCGGTGCGTCCCGCCCCGCCGCTGCCCTTCGCCGGCACGACGACCTTCCTCCGGCAGGCCCCCAACGTCGACGGCGTGCGCATCCCCGACGCCGAGGGCTCGTGGATGGGCGTGGCGATCAGCAGTCCGGAGATCGGCACGAACTACGACCTGTCGCTCCTGCGTCCGTCGACCGGCAGCGACGACGGTTTCACCGACACCGAAGTGCACGCCACTTCGAACGTGCCGGCACGCTACACCGACGCCGTCGTCGTCCAGCAGCGCAACTTCGGCGCCGCCACCGTCGACGCGTCGATCCTGAACGAGAACGAGTCGACCAGCCACTACCGGATCGAACACCACTCCACGACGCGGGGACCCATCGGCCTGGGCCACACCGTGCCGATCACCCTTGCCGAGGACCAGATGCTTCACCTCGAGGAACTCGTGCTCCTCGAGGGGCAGACGGGAACGATCACCCTCGTCCTCGAGAACTTCGACGGTGCGCAGTCGGTGGCCCTGGCCATCTTCGACCGGGACTTCGGCGCCGGCTCGATCTACGACGCGCCGTACATCGAGACACGCGGGAGCACGGATCAGGTGATCGTGACCGCGCAGCTCGACGAGCCCGGACACTACGGTCTGGCCATCTGGCGCCACGCCTTCCGCGGGACGGCGTCGATGAGCTTCGACTTGCGGACGAGCAACGCCCAGGTCGCGACCTCGGTGCCCGACACACCCGGTCTGCCCGCGGTGTCGAAGGTCGAGTCGGTCTTCCCGAATCCCTTCAATCCGCAGACGACGGTGCGGCTGGCGATGGCGCGGGCCGGTGCGGCGACCGTGCAGGTCTTCGACCCACGCGGTCGTCGGGTCCGGACTCTGGTCGAGGGGCGACTCGAGGCCGGGCGCCACGACCTGGTGTGGGACGGGACCGACGACGCGGGACGGGCGGTGTCGAGCGGGGTGTACTTCGTGCGGGCGGTGCATCGGGACGGGGTCGACCGACACCGCATCTCGTTGGTCAAATGACGGTGCCTCGAAGATCGTGCATCGCGGATTCCGGTGCCGGTTCGACGACGTCGACGTCCTGGATCACCGCGACCTCGGGGGCCTTGCCTTGCGGGTCGAGGGTGGTCCGATCGGCCAGGCGACGGGAGGCGTCGGGATCGTGACTGGGCAGGTAGACCGTCGGACGTTGCGCGGCATGGGCGAGGATCCGGCGGTGCGTCTCGATCTCGGCCTCGAGGTCGGTGCCGATGCCGTCGGCCACCATCCGGACGAGGTGATCCTCGGTGTAGGAGGCGTCGCCGGCGAACATGATGGTGGTCTCGCCCTCCTCCAGCAGCACCGACAGGTGCCCGGGCGAGTGGCCCGGCGTGGGCACGAGCTTCACGTCGCCCGCACGGGTGAGGCTGGTATGGCGCGGGAAGGGGCCAAGGGGGCCTTCCTCGAAATCGACGAGCGTGGGCGCGAAACCGCGCGGCCAGCGCTGGTTGAGGTAGCCGTTCATGCGGCCCTTGAGCCCGGTCGCGACGGCCCACTCCGCCCGCGAGACGAGGAATTCGGCGTTCGGGAAATGATGCAGCCCGCCGTCGTGGTCCTGATGAAGATGCGTCAGGACCACCCAGCGCACGTCTTCCGGCGCGAGGCCGCGCGTCCGCAACTGCGGGCCGATCTCCTCCTCCGGCACGATGTCGAAGACGGCCGCCCGCTGGACGAGCGGCATGAAGGGCGGGAAATACCGCGGCTCGTTGGCATCGGCCGGAATGCCGGTATCGACGGCGATGAGGCCCTCGGGGTGTTCGATCAACCAGACATGGACCGGCAACCAGTCGGTCATGGCCTTGTCGAACCAGGTGTTCAGGAGGCGGCGCATCCCGGTGCCCTCGCCCTCCCGCCAGCGCTCGGTGACGCGGACGCGTCCTGTCTCGATGGCATGGATCTTCATGGGTGTCCTCCTACTCGGTGGGTGTGAAGCCGACCTGGCGGATGAGTGCTTTCACTTCGTGGGCGAAGAGCGCGTCGACGTTTCCGATGACCGGCTGGATGAGGTGGAAGAGCTCGAGCATGATGTGCCCGTGCAGCCGCGCCCAGGAGATCGCGGCCAGATGGAGCGCGTGGCGCGGAAGATCGTGGCCGTCCACCGCGGTCAGCGCGTCGAGCGAGCGCTCGATCTCCGGGGGCAGGCGCCGATACTCCTC
>CAZQHE010000191.1:0-6139 GCA_964593155.1 uncultured bacterium | reverse complement strand
CGCTGCAGCCGGTAGGGATCGTCGATTCCCGATGCGGTTCCGATCGACCACAGCACGGGGGCTTCGTCTTCGGACGCGGTGACCCAGGCCGGAGCGTGGTCGAGGTCGCGGGCGGGATCGGTTTCGTGCGCCGGCGGTGTGGACGAGCAGCCGGCGAGGACGATCATCGTCGCGGCCAGCGTCGCGGTGGTGGGGAGGAGCTTCACGGTCGGTCCTTCGGGCTCGCAGGTGTCGTGCTCTCGGGGTGCCCTCGGGGAGGGGTGGACGTTCCGGTGCTGCAAGGGCTGAACCAGCGGACACGAAGAAGCCGGCAACGCCGTCGATCCGGTCGGTCGTTCCTCGTCGTGGCGTGGTGTTTCCGTCGGCACCCGGATCCTCGATCGTCTGCGTGGGCGGCCACCGCGACTCGGCGGAGATCTGCGGAAGACTTCCGCCGCGGAAGTCCACGGCGGATCGCAATCTGCGCCTGCTCTCACCCGTTTCCCATCTCCCGCAGATCGAGGATCTCGCGTGAAGCCTCCTCGACCGACTTCGCGGTGACGTCCACGGTGTACCAGCGGTGCCGCAGCGCGAGGGTCTCGGCCTCGCGGATCTCGCCGCGGATCGAGGGAAGGTCGACGTAGTCGCTCGCCGACAGGTGCAGATGCTGGGCGCGGACCCGGCGCAGTTCGGCCAGACGTGACGGACGGATGGTCATTGCGAACACACGCCGGGGATCGATGGCCAGGAGTTCGGCCGGCGGGGCGAGCGGCGGGACGATCGGCACGTTGGCCACGAACCACCCGCGGTGGGCGAGGAACAGCGACGTCGGCGTCTTCATGGTGCGCGACAGTCCGACGAGCACGATCTCGGCGTTGTCGAGTTCGTGCAGGCGTTGGCCGTCGTCGTGGCGAAAGGCGAACTCGACGGCCTCGATCGCGCGAACACGCTGCTGGCGCAGCTGTTCGAACAACCCGGGCTCCTCCTGCGGCTCACGTTGCAGGCTCATGGCGAGCCGGTCGAGCACGGGACCCATGAGATCCATGGCGTCTACCACCTGTCGCCGGCACTCGGTGAGCATGCACGCACGCAGATCGTTGGACACGAGGGTGTGCAGGATGGTCGCGTCGCGCCGACGCGCTTCGCTCACCACGTCGTGGACCTGTTCGGGTGTGCGGATCCCGCCGTGGCGGACGATCTCGTGGTCGGCGTCGGGAAACTGCACCAACGCCGATCGGAGCACGCGCTCGCCGGTCTGACCCGTGGCGTCGCTCACCACGAAAAGGGTGATCATGCACCGAGCATGATCCTCGGGCCGTCCGGCGTCAACGACGACGCCGACAAAGCCGTTGACGGGCCGCGACGGCGGGTGCAACGGTACGTCGGACCTTTCGCATCACCCTTCTCGTCATGTATCGAATCGTACCTGCGCCTGCGTCGTTGTTGCTTCTCGCTCTCGCCGTGGCGGTTTCGTGCGTGGTGCTGCCCGCGGGGGCGGCGCCTCCCGGAGACGATTCCGCCGCGCATCGCGTGGTGATGGCCCGCGCCACCTGGGACACCGGCTGGTTCCAGGCCGAGGTCTACCGTCTTCTTCTCGAGGAACTGGGCTACGACGTCCACGGCCCGGCCACGATGGAGAACGAGTCCTTCTACGCCGCCGTCGCCACGGACGAGGTCGACTTCTGGGTGAACGGGTGGTTCCCGCTGCACCAGGGCTACGTCGAGACCCACGGGGCGGGCGATCCGTCGCCGATCGTCCCCGTTGGCCGTCAGGTACCCGAGGGCTCGCTGCAGGGCTACCTGGTCGACCGGCGCACGGCCGAGCGCCACGGCATCGAATCGCTCGACGATCTGCGCGATCCGACGATCGCACGGCTCTTCGATGCCGACGGCGACGGCCGGGCCGACCTGATCGGCTGCAACGCCGGCTGGGGGTGCGCCGAGGTCATCGAGCACCACCTCGAGGCCTACGATCTGCGCGGTCACGTCGAACAGATCCAGGGCGACTACACGCCGCTGATGTACAACCTGCTCGAACGCTACGAACGCGGCGAGCCGGTCCTGTTCTACACCTGGACGCCGAACTGGACAGTGGGGTCGTTACGGCCTGGTGAGGACGTGATCTGGCTGGAAGTCCCCTTCGCAAGTCTACCGAGCGACGACGGCACGCAGGAGGACCGCACCACGGTGCGCGGCGTGGACGGATGCCCGGACGATCCGTGCGCCATGGGATGGCCGCCCAACGACGTTCGCGCCGTCGCCAACCGCGCCTTCCTGCGCGACCACCCTGCCCTGCGGCATCTCCTGGAAGTGGTGGAGATCCCGTCGGGCGCGATCCACGCGCAGAACGCCCGCATGTTCGCCGGTGAGGACACGGCCGCCGACATCCGACGGCACGCCGAGGAGTGGATCGACGGGAACCGCGCCACGGTGAACGTGTGGCTCGACGGCGCCCGGGCGCTGGGCGTGCCGGCCGACGCGTCGATGGCGTCATTGGAGCCCGGCGCCGCGTTGCCTGCCCGGCGTGAGTTGCGCATCGCGACCAAGATCCTGCCGCCTTTCGTCATGTACGAGGACCGTGGCTACCGTGGCTTCAGCGTGGAGCTGGTCGACCACCTCGCACGCGAGCTCGACCTGGACTACGGCTTCTACGGTGTGAACAGCATGGCCAAGTTGCTCGACGAGGCCGCTCGCAGCTCGAGCGACGTCTCGGTTTCGAGCATCGCGATCACGTCGGACCGTGAGGCGAGTCTCGACTTCAGCCACGCCTATTTCCAGTCGGGCCTGCAGATCCTGGTGCCCGACGAGAACGCGGGTTTCTTCGGTGGACTCCTCGATCGCTTCTCGGCGTTGATGCACGTGCCCCAGCTTCTCGACGTGATCTTCCTGTTCTTCCTGGTGATCTTCGTCGTGTCGCACGTGATCTGGTGGATCGAGCGACGCCGCAATCCCGACTTCCCGCACGGCTACGTACGCGGAGTGTTCGCCGGACTGTGGTGGGCGATCGTGACGGTGACCACGGTCGGCTACGGGGACACGACGCCGAAGCGGAACACGGGCAAGGTCTTCGCGCTGGTGTGGTTGCTCGCGGGCTACTTCGTCTTCGCCTACTTCACGGCGACGGTCACGACGACCTTCACGGTGAGCGAGATCCGCAACACGATCGAGGGGCCGCAGGACCTCTTCGGTCGCCGCGTGGGCACGGTGGCGGGGAGCACGGCACACGACCACCTGCAGGAGATGGGCGTGCGCACGCGAGACGGTGCGACCATCGAGAGCGTGATCGCCTCGCTCGAGGCCGGCGAGCTCGACGCGGTGGTCTACCACGCGCCCTTCCTGCAGTACTACGCCGGCCACGAGGGCAAGGGGCGCGTACGCGTGGTCGGGCCGGTGTTCTCCGAACAGCAGTACGGCCTGGCGCTGCCGCCGGGCAGTCCGCTGCGCGAGCCCTTGAATCGGGCCCTGCTGAAGCTCATGGAGAACGGGACCTACGGCACCATCCACTCGCACTGGTTCGAGGGGTGAGCCGTTCGTCTCACCACGGATTCGTCGCGAACACCGAGAACTCCGGAATGAACCCGCGATCGTCGATCCGCAGCGCCCCGACGACGGCGTCGGCGATCTCGCGCGGTCGGAGCTTGTTCTCGGAGAACTCGCGCTCCGATCCCATCTTGGCGAAGAAGCCGGTCTGGACCTCGCTGGGGTTCACGAGCATCACGCGGACGTTGTGCGGTCGCAGCTCGGCGCGCCAGCACTCGGTCATGCCGCGCAGCGCGAACTTCGAGGTGGAGTACGCCGTGCCGTTGGGGCCGCCGCGCAGACCGCTCGTCGAGCTGATGTTGACGATGTTGCCGCTGTCCTGTTGGACGAAGTGACGAGCACATTCGCGGCCCATGATCATCGCGCCGGTGACGTTGGTGCGCATCACGGCCTCGAACTTCTCGACGTCGGCCTCGACCAGCGGGAAGGTGTGGGCGAAGCCGGCGTTGTTGACCAGGATGTCGATGCCGCCGAAGTGTGCGACGAAGTCGGCCACCACGCGTTCGCAGTCGGCCTCGACCGCGACGTCGCCGGGAAACGCGGTGGCGCCGATCTCCTTCGCCGTGGACTCGAGGGTCTCCCGGTTGCGGGCCATCAGGCCGACCTTCGCTCCGTGCTCGATCAGGGCCTCGGCGATGCCGCGACCGATGCCTTCGCTGCCGCCGGTGACGAGGGCGCGCTTGTCGCGCAGGTCCATGGGGTCTCCTTCGCGGGATGGATTCGGTTTCGGATCGTGGATGACTTGGTAACGACGGGACAGAGCATCCGCAGCCCGTGGGTGGGTCACACACGCCGTATCGGCGGCCGCTTTCCGTACGTCGCCCAGCGCCACACCCACTCCGCCGGTCCGTAGTGGAAGCGCTTCATCCACCACGGAGACCACAGCAGCTGCAGCGCCCACACCGCGATCACCACGAACATCTGCTCGAGGCGCTCGAGCCGGCCGAACTGGCCGAAACCGTGCCCGTAGAAGAAGGTCGTGCACAGGATCGTCTGCATCAGATAGTTGGTGAAGGCCATGCGGCCGACCGAGGCCACGGCCGAGAACTCGACCAGTCCCAGAGGAGAGCGGCACACGAGCATGACCACGCCGATCCAGCCCAGCGCCACGAACAGACTTCCCCAATAGTTCCAGAGGTTGGCCACGAAGAAGGTGGCCTTGTACGACCAGTGGGCCGCCTCGCTCGCGGTCACACTCATGTGGACCATGGGTAGTCCGACCACGACGCCGAGCGCGATCAGGGTCAGGTAGAAGCGCGACGAGCGCTCGGCGCTCAACACGCCCCAACGGAACAGGGCCATGCCGATGAGCATCATTCCCGACACACGCCAGAAGTAATAGGAGGGCAGCACCCAGAGGTGCATGTCGCGGGTGGTCGGAACGCGGTGCTCCATCTGCTCCGGCCAGCCACTCCGATAGGTGGCCACCTCTTCGGCGACCATCTCGTCGGTGGGCTGGAACTCGGCGATTTGCCCCCGCAGGTCGGGGGAATCGGGCTGCATCGATCCGCTGTACAGGATGAGGCTACCCAGCAGCAGGATCACCAGTCCGGCGACGAGCTGGGTGCGGGGCCGCCGGTGCCGGAACAGGAACACGAAGAAGCTGCACACGGCGTAGGGGAAGAGGATGTCGCCGGACCACAACAGGTAGGCGTGGGCCGCTCCGATCAGCAGGAGAGCGAAGTTCCGACGGGCATGGACGACGAAGGGGCGATGTCCCTTCTCCTGCGCCCGCTCGATGATCAACAGCATGCTCGCACCGAACATCATGCTGAAGATCGCCATGAACTTGCTGTCGAAGAACAGCCGCGACAGATACCAGATCCAGTGGTTGATCCCGGTCAGGTCGCCGTAGGCCGTGGGGTTGAAGTAGGCCCACTCGATCATCGAGAACGACTGGATGTTCATGACCAGGATGCCCAGCACGGCGACGCCACGCAGGACGTCCAGCGAGAGGATCCGCGCGGCGGGGAGGACGGTCGTGGCCAAGATCGGCTCCTTCGTCGGAGGGTGGCGCGATCGTATCGCAGGAGGATGTGGATGTCATCGCTGGCACGACCGCTGGTGTCATTGCATCTCTTGCAGTGTCGGAGAGGCGCGCGCATGATCTCGAGTGCACGCCCACGGCCCCCCGGCCTCTTCCCGGGCGCCGCCCTGACGCGACGACGATCGGAACCGCACCCGCGACGCACGGCATGCCGCCTCTGGACCGGGGGGCAGCGTGCAGTTCGCGTCCCTCGTCCTCATCGTCTTGTACGTGTCGCTGCCCGGGTGCCCCGAGCAGCAGTATCCGACTGGTGTGCTACCGGCCGGAACCTCGTCGTGACGTCGTCGCGACAAGGTGTTGGCCGGGCCCGCGTTCGGCGAAACCTCGTCGCGACGTCGAGGCGGCGAGGGCGAACGTTCCGCGGCGGAGTTGCAGATCCGGCGCTCGTTCCGCCGCGGAACTGTTCGGGGGAGTCGGCCGGAGCCGGTGTCAGGGGGTGCGCGGTCGCTGTTCTCGTGCGGTGGTGTGGCCGCGCGGTGGTGTGGTCGTGCGTTGACGCGGCTGCCCGGTTCCCCGACAAGCATCCACAGCTTTGTTCGCGAGGGCCTTGACAGGGTATTCGTGGGCGGGATT
>CAZQHE010000190.1:1361-6144 GCA_964593155.1 uncultured bacterium | reverse complement strand
GTACGCATGACCCCGGATCCTTGCGAATCCGGGGCCATGAACAATCATCGAGGCACAACGATCAGGACTCGGGCAGTTCGCCGGTCTCTTCGAGTTCCTCGATGCGCGCCAGCGCACTCTCCGCCGCCCGCTGCTCCGCCTGCTTCTTGCTGGTCCCCGATCCCACGCCGAGCACCGTGCCCTTCAGCGTGACCTTCACGGTGAAGCGGCGTGCATGGTCGGGCCCGGTGGTGAAACTCACCTTGTATCGCGGGGGCACCTTGTACCGCGCCTGGAGCTTCTCCTGCAACTGGCTCTTGTAGTTGCGGTGCACACGCTCCTGCAGCGTGGCGTCGACGTTCACCAGGATGTTGTGCCGGACGAAGGTCCGGGCCCGGCCGAGGCCGCCGTCGAGGTACAGAGCCCCGATGATCGCCTCGGTGGCGTCGGCCAGGATCGACTCGCGCCGTCGCCCTCCCGTTCCGGCCTCGCTGCGCGACAGCAGCAGGTGCTGTCCCAGCCCGAGTCTCTCCCCCACCTTCGCCAGCGTCGACCCGCACACCAGCAAGGACTTGATCTTCGTGAGATCGCCTTCCTCCTTGCCGGTGAACTCGTGGTAGAGGAATTCGTTGACGATCATCCCCAGGACCGAGTCGCCCAGGAACTCGAGCCGCTCGTTGCTCTCGATCCGCTCGTGGCCGGTCACGTGGGCGTGGCTGCGGTGCGTCAGGGCCTGACGCAGCAGCGTGCGGTCCTGGAAGCGGTAGTGCAGTTTGGACTCGAGTTCGTCGCCTCCGGGGATGTCGGCGTCGACCACGACCGGTCGACCCAGCACGCGCATCCGGGCCCAGCGGATCAATCGGTCGAGCACTCGCGGCCTCCTGCGGGCGGCGGTGGACTCGGACGCGCTCGCGGAAGTCATGGAGTCCTCCGTCCGGGGGGCGACGGTGGGGATCAGGGTTCGTACCGGCGCAGGATGAGTGCCGCGTTGTGTCCCCCGAACCCGAAGCTGTTGCTCAGTACCGTGTCGACGCGTGCCTCGACCGCCTGGTTGGCCACGTGATCCAGATCGCAGTCGGGATCCGGATCGGTCAGATTGATCGTCGGCGGGATCACGCCCCGGTCGACGGTCAGGGCCGAGATGACCGTCTCCAGCCCCCCCGCCGCGCCGAGCAGGTGGCCGGTCATGGACTTGGTCGACCCCATCTTCAGTCTGTAGGCGTGGTCCCCGAAGACCTCCTTCACCGCCTGCACCTCGCCCTTGTCGTTCAGCGGCGTGGACGTGCCGTGGGCGTTGATGTAGTCGATCGACGTCGGCTCGAGCTCGGCCATGTCCAGTGCCAGCCGCATGGCCCGCACGGCGCCCTCGCCCTCGGGATGCGGCGCGGTCATGTGGTGTGCGTCGCCGGTCAGTCCGAAGCCCGTGATCTCGGCCACGATGTTCGCTCCCCGGGCCCGCGCGCGCTCCTCGTCCTCGACCACGAGGATGCCCGCGCCCTCGCCGATCACGAAGCCGTCGCGCTGCGCGTCGAAGGGCCGGCTGGCCACCTCGGGCTCGTCGTTGCGCGTGGACATGGCCTTCATGTTGGCGAAGCCGGCGATGGTCATCTGCGTGATCGTCGACTCCGTCCCGCCGCAGACCATGGCGTCGGCCAGTCCGTTGGCGATCAACAGGGCGGCGTCGGCGATCGCGTGCGCCCCCGAGGCGCAGGCGGACACCGTACAGTAGTTGGGCCCGCGCAGGCCGTGCTCGATCGACACCAGCCCGGCGGCCATGTCACCGATCATCATGGGCACGAAGAAGGGACTCACGCGCCGTGGACCCTTCTGCATGAGGATCGTGTGCTGTTCCTCGTACACGACCATGCCGCCGATCCCCGAGCCGATGATCACCCCGATGCGGTCGGGGTCGTCCTTCGGCAGGCCGCTGTCGGCCATGGCCTCGTTCGCGGCGACCATGGCGAACTGGGTGAAGCGATCCATGCGTTTGGCCTCTTTCGGATCGAGATGCTCCTCGATCACGAAGTCGGACACTTCGCACGCGATCTTGGTCCGGTGCTCGGCAGGATCGAACTGGGTGATGGTCCCGGCGCCGGAGCGCCCGGCCAGCAGGGACTCCCACATCGTGGGGACCCCGATGCCGACGGGACTCACCGCTCCCAGTCCTGTGATCACCACACGTCGTTGCAGCACGTTGGCCCCTCGGGCTGACGCGGTGGCCGGGACGGACCCGGCCTCGTCGCGGGAACGTCTAACTCAGCTCTTCTCCTTGAGACGGGCGTCGAGGTACTTCAGCGCCTCGCCGACCGTCCGGAGCTTCTCGGCGTCCTCGTCGGGGATGTCGACCTCGAACTTGTCCTCGAAGTCCATCACCAGCTCGACCTGGTCGAGGGAGTCCGCCCCGAGATCGTCGATGAACGACGACTCGTCCTTGATCTGCTCCGAGTTCACACCGAGCTTGTCCTCGATGATCTTGTAGACCTCGGCCTTGATATCCGAATCCGACACGTCGGCTCCTCCGTTGACGTGCTGACAGAACATGGTCTCGACACCCCGGAATGGGCGTCAGCCCATCACCATGCCCCCGTCGCAGTTGATCACCTGTCCGGTGATGTACGAGGCCTCGTCCGACAGCAGGAACGCGACCACCGCGGCCACGTCGTCTCCGCTCCCGAAACGTTGCAGGGGAATCTGCGACTTCAGCGACTCCACCGCGCTCTCGGGCAGATCCGCCGTCATCTCGGTCTCGATGAATCCCGGGGCGACCGCGTTCACGGTGACCCCGCGACCCGCGAGCTCGCGCGCGGCCGATCGGGTCATGCCGATCACTCCCGCCTTGCTCGCCGAGTAGTTCACCTGGCCGGCGTTGCCCATCTGGCCGACGACCGAGGTGATGTTCACGATGCGCCCCTCGCGCTGGCGGACCAGCAGGGGGGCCGTCGCGCGCAGGCAATGATAGGCCCCGTCGAGATTCGTGGCCAAGACCTCACGCCACTGCTCCGGCTTCATGCGGATGAGCAGTCCGTCGCGGGTGATCCCGGCGTTGTTGACGAGGCCGTAGACGGCTCCGTGCCGTTCCTTCACGGCGTCGATCGCAGCCCCCACCGAGGGGCCGTCGGAGACGTCGACGACATGGACGCTGACCGTGGCGCCGGTGGGAGCGAGCTCCTCGGCGACCTCCTGCAGGGCGGATTCGCGCCGTGCGAACAGGGCCAGGTCGTAGCCCGACCCCGCCAGCCGGCGCGCGATGGCGCGGCCGATGCCCTGGCTGGCCCCCGTCACGACGACGGTCCGGCGCTGCTCACCCTCGGTCAACGGGACTCCCCTTCCTGGCACGGCCCGACCCACGGTCTCCCGCCGGGAGACGGGCCGGATGTTTACCCTCGCTCCCGGAGCGAGGCAAGCACTTTCTCGGTGCCCTCGGCGTCGGAAGTGGCGACGAATTCGGCATTTCGGAAACTGCGCGCGCCCAGCGTGGTGAGCACGTTCCCCGGCCCCACCTCGACGAAGGTGGTGACCCCCTGCTCGACCATCCATCCCACCGATTCGTGCCAGCGCACGGGCGACACGAGCTGGTCGACGAAGCCCTGGCGCAGCTGGTCGCCGCTCTTGCAGGGGCGCGCGGTCACGTTCGTGACGACCGGTGCGCCGGGGTCGGCGAGCTGGATGCCGCCGAGGAAGGCGGCGAACTCGTCCTGAACCACCTCCATGAGCGGCGAGTGGAAGGCGCCGCTCACGCTCAGGGGCATCACCCGGCGGGCTCCGGCGGCTTTCAGCGGCTCGACGGCGGCCTCGACCGCCGCCACGTCACCCGAGATGACCGACTGGTTCGAGCTGTTGAGATTCGCCACGACCACGCGGCCCCCGTCGATCGTCGCGAGGACGTCCGCAATGGCATCGGGGTCGAGGCCCATGACCGCAGCCATGGTTCCGGGCACCCTCTCGCCGGCGTCCCACATGAGTTCGCCGCGCCGACGGACCACCCGCAGCGCGTCGTCGGCACCGAGACTCCCGACCGCGGCCGCCGCGCTGAATTCGCCCAGGCTGTGGCCCGCCACGTAGTCGGGCACGAAGCCCAGCCGCTCGCGGATGACGGTGGCCACGGCCAGGCTGTGCAGCAGGATCGCCGGCTGGGCGTTCCGGGTCTCGGTGAGTTCCTCCATGGGGCCGTCGAAGCACAGGGCGGGAAGATCGAAGCCCAGCACCTCGCGCGAGGCCTCGAACACGGCCCGCGCCTCGGGGAAGGTCTCGACCAGGTCGTGGCCCATGCCCACCTTCTGGCTGGCCTGACCGGGGAACAGGAATGCCACGTGATCAGCCATCGCTGCGCCCTCCCTTGGCTTCCTCCGGAGCGTCCGAGTGTGCGCCGATCGTGTCGGCGTCGTCCTCCACGCCCGCGGCGTCCATTTCACGCTGCTCGCGTTCGATCTCGTCCTGGATCCGCTCGGCGATGCGATCGCGTACACCGCGGTCGGCCACGCGGATCGCGTTGGTGATCGCCTGGGCCGAGCTGCGGCCGTGGGCGATGATCACCACGCCGCGGCAGCCGAGCAACGGCGCCCCGCCGTATTCCGCGTAGTCGAAACTGCGCGCGAAGTCCTTCATGGCCGGCTTCAACAACCCCGCGCCGAGCGTGGCGCGGACGTTGCCGCGGATGTGATCGCGGAAGCTGTCGAGCAGGAATCCGCCGAAGCTCTCGAGAATCTTGAGGACGACGTTGCCGACGAAGCCGACTCAGACAACCACCCAGGCCAGGCCGACGAAGAGTTGATTGCCCTCGACGCAGTCTCTTAAACACAACTGA
>CAZQHE010000190.1:0-1351 GCA_964593155.1 uncultured bacterium | reverse complement strand
ACCACCACCGAGGCCCGGCCGTCGAAGAGGTGCTTGCCCTCGACGTTGCCCACGAAATTCGGGTCGTGGGCGTCGAGGAGGGCGTAGGCGGACTGGGTGAGTTCGTCGCCCTTGCCGGGTTCTTCGCCGATGTTCAGCAACCCGACCGTGGCCTCGGAGAGGTTCAGGACGTGCTCGGCGTAGATCTTCCCCATGCCCGCGAACTGCAGCAGGTGCTTGGGCTTGCAGTCGACGTTCGCACCCATGTCGATGACCAGGCACACGCCCTTGCGCGTGGGCATGACGGTGGCGATGCCGGGCCGCGCCACGCCGGGCAGGCGCCCGATGACCAGGGTGGCCGCGGCCGTGACGGCGCCAGTGCTGCCGGCCGAGACGAAGGCGTCGGCCTCGTCCTCGCGCACCAGGCGGGCTCCGACCACGATCGACGACGCGGTCTTGCGGCGCACCGCCTGCGCCGGCGCCTCGTCCATGGAGATCGTGTCGGGTGCATGCACCACGCGCACCGGCAGGTCGCGTCCGCCGGCACGGTCGATCTCGCGTGCGATCGCGTCCTCCGGTCCGACGCAGATGATCTCACTGCCGCCGAGCTGACGCGCGGCGGCCACGGCGCCGGGCACGACGACGGAGGGGCCGTGGTCGCCCCCGCTCGCGTCGACCGCGATCCTCGGATGTGGGCTCTCGTGCACGCCGTAGGGTCTTACTCGTTGACCTCGACGAACCGTCGGTCGCCGTAGTGCCCGCACTCGTCGCAGACGCGGTGCGGCACCTTGGCCGCGCCGCAGTTGCTGCAGCGATCGAGGTTCGGGCGCTGCAGCTTGTAATGCGTGCGGCGCTTGCGCTTGCGAGCCTTCGAGGTCTTCCGCTTCGGAACGGCCATCGCCGCCTCCCGTTCAGTCGTTGTCGGACCCGTCTCCGGGCCCTTCGCCCTCGCGCAGGCGGCGCAGGGCTTCCCAGCGAGGATCGATCGCGTCGTCCTCGTCGTCGGTCTCGTCGCCGATCACCGGCGGTTCTTCGGCCTCGTGGTCGGGATGGACCACGCGCTGGGGTTCGTCGAGCACCACGGCCTCGAGCAGGGCCTCGTCGAGGCCCACCACTCCACCCGGCTGCACGATCACCCAGTTGTCGTCCTCGTCGAAGTCGGCCTCGGGCCCGCGCTGCGGGGTCCGGTAGATCACGACCTCGAGCTCGACCGGATAGTCCATGTCGAAGGGTTCGCCGCTGCGGTCGCACGTCATCGTGCGCCGGGCCGTGAACTCGCCGTGCACGAGGACCTTGTGGTCCAGCGTGTCGACGTCGAGTTCGCCCAGCACACGCGCCTCGAACCCTTCGACATGGACTATCCGGTCGAGCT
>CAZQHE010000189.1:0-6149 GCA_964593155.1 uncultured bacterium | reverse complement strand
CGGTCAGCGCGTCGAGCGAGCGCTCGATCTCCGGGGGCAGGCGCCGATACTCCTCCGGCAGTTCGATCTCGCCGCGCTCGATCGCCTGCGCGAAGATGTTCGCGGTCACGATGAAGCTGCGCCGCGCCGCCGGGTACGTCGTGTCGGTGGGCTGTTCGTAGGTGGGGATCGGGCTCCCGTAGAGGAGCTGGAAGTCGATCGGATGATCGAGGGCCCACCGCCGCCACGCATGGGCGACGGCAGCCAGTCTCTCCGCGGTGCCTCGTGAGGCGACGTCGGCATCCGCGTTCTCGACGGCCTCTGCAAGCTGGGTGAAGGCGTCGAGGATCAGGGCCGTGATCAGGTCGTTGATGCTGCCGAAGTAGTGGTAGAGCCCCGGCGCGGTCATGCCCATCCGCTTCGCGATGGCGCGCAGCGACAACCCCGCCGCACCCTGTTCGGCCAGAAGCGCGCGGGCGGTGTCCTTGATCTCTTCGCGGGTTTCGTTGCGCCGTCGGTCCCGTCGGTCCGGTTGCATCAGGACGTTCCTCTAGCAGCGTTCGAAAGATCTAACACTGTTAGATCATAGGGCCGGGACTGATTCCCGTCAAGCCCGGGTGCCGCGAGGCAGGGGGTTCGCGCCGAAGTCTCGTTCGCAGGCAGAGGACAGGTGAATCGATCCCCACCAGCGGCCCCATCCGGAGGCCCCGCTCCCCGCCGCCCCCTTCCGTGCCATCCTCTCCAGCACCCAGGCCACGCTGCACGTGAGCCGTTCCCGGGCCTTCAGCCCGAGGAACTCGTTCGGCCCGTGCGAGCTGCCGTTCGGCCCAAGCACACCGGTGACCAGGAAGCGTGCGTGCGCCTCGACGGCGTTCACCGTGGGTGATGGACGGATCGAGATCTTCACGCCGGTCATGGGGCGCAGCACGTGCGCTCAGTCACTGATCGGCTCTGAGTTGGTGCGCAGCCACACCGCGAACGCGTCCGCATCGATCTCGCCCCGCGACAGGGCCAGCACCGCGCCGACCGCATCGACCTCGGACGCGTCCAGGCGATGGCCGTTCAACTCGAGGAAGATACCGGCGGCAGCGAACGCGATCCGTTTGTTCCCGTCGACGAAAGGGTGGTTGCGCGTGATCACGAACGCATAGGCGGCCGCGAGGTCGAAGAGGTCCCCTTCCTCGTACTCGAAGCGATTGCGCGGGCTGGCCAGGGCGGATTCGAGCAGTCCCTCGTCGCGCAGCCCCGTTCCTCCGCCGTGTTCGGCGAGGAGTCGGCCGTGGATCGCCAGGAGGAAGGTCTTCGAGATCCACCGTGGTGGATTCACTTCGCCAGCTCCCGCAGGGTGTTCCGATACCGTCGCATGAAGTCCTCGGCGACCTGCATCTGCTCCTCGAAGTCGGGATCGTGCGCCACGAGCTGGAAGCCGTCCGGGGTTTCCGTCAGGTACACGGCATCGCCCTCACTGACACGCAGGGCCTTGATCGCCTCGGCCGGAAGGGTCACGCCGAGCGAGTTCCCGACCCGGCGGATGGTGAGCTTGACCATGGGGTTCCTTTCTTCCGGGCTTACAGGGACGGAGCTGTGTGGTACTAATGTTATAACATTGCTGGGTCAGCGCAAGGGGACCGTTCCGGCCGCCTCCGCGCATTCGCGGTCCGGCCGGGGGCCCCGTCGGTCTGACTTTCGAGACGCCCCGTCGTGGCAAGGTCGGTCCAGCGCCTCTCGGCCTTCGCATCCCGTCGCGAGGCACGCCGCCGTGTCGGCGGCCACCGCTCTACGGAGCGTCCACCTCCCACTTCACCCCGAGCGCGCGGCGCTGTTCGGCGAGCGGATGATCGAGGAGATCCTCGAGGACGTGCCGCACCGCCACGCGACATTCACGGTGCCGAAGGCCTTGCGCGTTTCGTTCGAGCGCGAACGCATGCTGCTGAAGATCCTACCGCCTCATCACAAGCAACAACGCCATCAAGGACTGGCCGGAGAACTCGGCTGCGACGAGGCCCTGGCCACGGCCACCTTCGGCCGCCTGCCGCACAACAGCCAAGCCCTGAACATCAAGGGCCGTAGCCATCGGCTGCGGGATCTGGAGAAAGCCGTCACCCAGCAGAGCTGACCCCGGTGCGCGACACTCCATGTCACCTGGGTGCGTAACGGTGGGTGTCGCTCGGCACTTGTGGACGAGGATCGGGACCTCTTGTCGAGGTCTGGATCCGGGTGCGCTTCAATGGAAGAGAACGACGTTCCGATCGAAGAACGGATGGGTCTCGACCATGCGGGAGATGGTTCGGGCGATCTTCCTGCCTCCCTGGGCCGAGGGTTCGATGGCGTTGGCGTAGTCGTTCGGGTCGTCGAAGAGGCGGTCGAGGACGACCACGGGGAAGCCGTGGTTCATGGCCTGCTCGTAGATGACGTCGTTGAAGAGGGGGAGCACGGTATCGACGACTTCCTGGAGGGCAGGTTCGCCGTGTTCGGCGAAACTTCCGCTGTAGATCGTGAACAAGCAGGTGGGAAGATCGTGCGCTGCGATCGATTCGATGGTGGCGCGGTAATCGTTGGCGAAGGATCGTTTGATCGCCCCCAGCGTCATCATCAATTCCATCGGACTGCCAGCCCCGACCAGGACCTCCTGGAGTTCGCCGAGGTAGCGCAGGCCATCGTTGCCCCCGACACTGAGCACGAGGTGGGTTGCGGAATCCGGCAATTCGTTCAATTGGTCGGGCACATCCCAGGTGACGTGGCCGTCGAACGCCAGCAGGGTGGCCTCGTCTTCATCGCGCAATTCCTCCCGGAGTTGCCGAACCACATCCGGCTCGCCCGGCGCCACATAGACTCCGTTGTCGAAGACCGAATCACCGAGCAGAACGACGTGACGCATCGAAACACGACCTCCGTTCGTCAGAGACTTCTCGTACCTTCGGACCTTGTGACTCGTTGCCCATTACTCGTCAGCACCGGTCGAGGTGACAGGCTCTGCAGGGATCGAACCTGCCCGCGCGATACATCCTGTGCCTGAACCCCTGGGGGACAGGCCCCTAGGAATCCTCGGGGTTGGCATGGTGCGGTTCGGCTTGGGACATGAAACTCGCGTGGCGGTGAATCAGTTCCCACCACCCCGCCGCACCCGGCCGTGACGCTGCTGGATCCACGCAGTCCGGTCTACCGACCCCGATGTCCACGCCGAATCACCCCTCGGGCTCGAGGTACTCGGCCAACCACGCATGGACTTCCTGCCAGAAGTACTTCGCTTCCTTGCCCTGCATGATCCAGTGGTCGGCATCGTGGAACACCAGCAAGCGCGACGGCACCTGCATGCGCTGCAGATACGACCACGCCGCGATCGTCTGGTTGATCGGTACCCGGTAGTCCCGTTCGCCGATGGTCAGCATCGTCGGCGTCGAGAAATTACCGACGTAGCTGGACGGGCTCTGCTCTTCCCAGACCGGGCTGTCGCCCCAGGCCGGCCCGCCGTTCATGCGTTCGCGGTGGTAGATGACGTCGCTGGTGGAGTACTGCCCTTCGAGATCGACGAGACCGGCGTGGCCGACCAGCGCATCGAAGCGGTCGGTCGTGGCCAGCAGCCAGTTGACCAGGTGCCCGCCGTAGCTGGCCCCGCTGGCCGCCTGGCGCTCGGGATCGATGAACGAGAACCGCTGGGTCGCCACGTCGGCGGCCTCGACCAGCTCCTCGCCCGGCGTCTTCAGCGGGTCGCCTTCGATGTTGCGTGAGAACTCGGCGCCGTAGCCCACCGAACCGGTGTAGTCGGTCAGCAGCACGACGTAGCCGGGAGCCGCCAGGAGGTGCGGGCTCCAGCGGACGTGGTCGGCATCGAGCGACGAGCTGAACGGGCCGCCGTGGATGAACAGCACGAGCGGATACTGCTCGTTCTCGTCGAAGTCCGGCGGCAGCACCAGCCAGTTGTGGATCTCGCGACCCTTGGACGAAGTGAACCAGAACGAGCGGAACTCGTGGCGATCCAGGCCCGCGGCCCGCTCGACGTTGACGTCGGTCAGCGCGGTCCGGTCACCGTCCTTCGGATCGACCCGAACGACTTCGGCCGGCACCACGCCGCTCTGCCAGATCGTGATCAACGCGTCACCGGCGACCTGGGGAGCGCCGTACACGCCCGGCGAGTCGGCATCGAGATGGCGCACCGCGCCGCCGCCCGACGGCATCGCGAACAACCGCGTGTGGCCGCGATCGTGGGCGTTCATGTACGCCGTCCTGCCATCGGCCGACAGGTCGAAGTCGCGGACCGAGCGGTCGAAGTCGCCGGTCAGGACCTGCAGCTCGCCGTCGATCGTGTCGCCGTCCCATTCGGCGCGGGCGATCTCGGTGTGGTTGTAGACGTGCTCGTCGATGGGCGCGTAGGTGCAGTAGAGATGCTCGCCGTCGGGCGAGAACATCGCACCGGTGGCGCTGAAGTTGCCCGCGGTGAGCTGCTGCGGCTCCCCGCCGTCGAGCGGCACACGATAGAGGTCGTACCGGACGACGGCGTGTGCGGCTTCGTCGAGGTTCTCGGTGGCAGTGATCACGAGCGCCTGCCCATCGGGCGTCCAGACGGCGTTCAGACCACCTTCGTAACCTGGGTTCTGGACCAACTCCGTGCCGAACAGCAGGTCCTCGACCTCGGCCCCCGCCTCGGCGGCCTGGACGAACAGCCGGGTCTGCTTCTCGCTGCGCCAGGTGTTCCAGCTGCGGATCGGGAAGATCTCGTAGCGCGACACGTTGATGCCGTCGTCCTTCTCGGCCTTGGTCCGCTCTGCGTTGGCCTCGTCGCCCTCGGCATCGGGCCAGACCGCGCTCTCGAACGCGATCATCGTTCCGTCGGGGCTCCACTTCGGGTTCGAGGCCCCCGTCGACAGGTCCGTGATCGCGACCGCCTCGCCCGGTCCGTCCATCGGCAGGACGTGGATCTGGGCCTTCGCGTCGTCGCCTTCACCGCGCTTGGCCGAAAACGCGATCGCCGAACCATCGGGCGCCCAGTCCACCCCGCTCTCACCACCCTTGGTCGCGGTCAGCCGACGTGGCGGTGCACTGCCGTCGACGGTGATCAACCAGAGGTCGGTGACGTCCCCGTCCTTCTCGTACGAGGGCTCCATGATCGACACGACGGCGTGCTTTCCGTCGGGGCTGACCGCCGGCGTTCCCAGTCGCTTCATCAGCCAGACGTCCTCGTGGGTGACCGGACGCAGTTCGTCGTCGGCCTGGGCCACCAGCGGGGGCGCCAGCAGCAGGAGCATCGACAGGACCATCATCGGTAGCGATCGCATCATTCTTTCCTCGTTGGGACCGGTGTGGTTCGTTCTCGGCCGAGAGTCTCCCCTACCTCTCGGGTCGAGTCCACCTTCGTCGGGGGCGGTCGGACTGCAGGGCCGGCTCGCTCGGAGGCGGAGTTCGAGGACGTGGAGATCCTGGTGACGAGTCCGGTCGATTCGAGGGACGACATGCCGGGGTCGACCAAGGAGTTCCTGGGGAAGGGGTGGTAGGGGATCGAAGTGAGTTCCACGGTGGAACTCGCGTGACCGCTCCGGGCGGGATCGCCGCGCGCACGTGACGAATACCACCCCCCGTAACGGACGAGGTGCTGGCGCGGAGCAGGGATCTGCGCGCGAACAGCCGGCGGATGAGTTCGAGGTCGTCGATCTCGAGGTTGCGCTGCCCGCTGTGCGGGTCGTACGAGGTGTGGACGAGGACCTTGCTCTGGTCCTTGCGCTCGATGACGTCGAGGCTCACGGAGGCGTGGGTCACGGTGCGGGCGACGTGCTCCTGCCGCTCGGTGTCGCCGGGCCGGATGGGCTCGGCGGCCACACGCTGAACCCCGAGTGCTCCCAGGACAGAAGCATCTGCTCGGGTGCGTGCCCTCAGGCGTTGGGCAGGGCGCAGGATCTCCTGCACGCGGTCGTGGGCGGAGTGGGGCCTTGCGGGATACGAGAGCCTTCAGGTCCAGAGCGTCTATCGTATCGGGCACGAAGAAAGCGAGGTGGCCCTTTGCGAGACACTCGCGAGGATCCGCAGGCAGAAGAAGTCGCTCTTCGGGATGGTACGAACGAAATGACGTCCTCATGCCCAGCAACGTTCTTCTGGTCACGATGGACTTCTATGGCCCAGGCTCCTAGTTGCGGTCGTTCAGGAACGGATTCTTGCTGACCTCGCGGACGACGGGTTCG
>CAZQHE010000188.1:0-6209 GCA_964593155.1 uncultured bacterium | reverse complement strand
GTAGGGATCCGGCAGCATCTCGAGAGGGGCCGTTGGACCCGGTCCGAACTGGTCGCATTGCTCCGGCAGGCCGTCCCGTCGTACCGGCCCCATGACACCGGACGGTTCCTCGACTCGAAGATGTGAGCGCTGCTGCTCATCCCCGACACGCCCAGACCACCGATCCGTGACGCCCCGATGGTCGGTGTTGCGACCCTGGTCTACCTGATCCGAAGAGATCACGGATCACCCGACCGCGTACCGTCGAGTTCGTCCGGACGTTCCCAAGCGAGGAGGACCCCATGCCACGCCTGAAGGACAAGGTGGCCCTGGTCACCGGTGGCGCCCTCGGGATCGGGCGCGAGACCTGTCTCGCCCTGGCCCGCGAGGGCGCTGCGGTGGCCGTCACCGACGTCAAGACCGACGAGATCGAGGAGGTCGCCGCCGCCATCGGCGACGAAGGGGGCACGGCCGCCGCCTGGAAGCTCGACGTGAGCGACGAGGAACAGGTGCAGAAGGTCTTCGCTGCGGTCGTCGAGGAGTTCGGCAGGCTCGACGTGGTCGTGAACAACGCCGGGATCGCCGGACCGAACAAGCCCACGCACGAGATCGAGCCGGAGGAATGGGATCAGCTCATGTCCGTGAACGTACGCGGCGTGTACCTGTGCACGCGTGCGGCGATCCCGCATCTGCGGTCGGCTGGTGGCGGATCGATCGTCAATCTGTCGTCGATCTACGGAATCGTCGGTGCACCGGACCTACCTCCCTACCACGCGTCGAAGGGTGCCGTCCGCCTCATGACGAAGACCGACGCCCTGATCTACGCCGGGGACTCGATCCGCGTGAACAGCGTGCATCCGGGCTACATCTGGACACCGCTCGTCGAGGAGCTGGGCAAGGAGCACCCGGACGGTGTCGAGGCCTTCCGGCGTGAGCTCGACGCGAAGCATCCGATCGGTCACGTCGGAGAGCCGGCGGACATCGCGCACGGCATCGTGTACCTGGCCTCGGACGAGTCGAAGTTCGTCACCGGTAGCGAGCTCGTGATCGACGGTGGGTACACGGCGCAGTGAGCGCGCACGCGTGGGCTGGGGAGATCCCCCGGCTCCGCGCACGGCCCGTCCCCGCGCCGCCCGCTCCGCGCCGTCGCTATCGTATGGGATCACCGGTCGGCGACGGAGCATCGTTTCCGGTCGCCGACAGCCCCGACGGAAGGAGGTCCCCGGTGGACATCCCCCGCATCGAACCGAAGGACGCCCACCAGCACGCCTCGGAAGGTGATGCCCTGATCGTGTGCGCCTACGACGACGAGCAGAAGTGCGAGGACCTCGGTGTCGCTGGCGCGATGCCGCTGACCGAGTTCGAGGACCGCGCCGAGGATCTCGATCGGCGTCGCGAGATCATCTTCTACTGCAACTGACCCAACGACGCGAGTTCCGCCCGTGCGGCGGACCGATTCGCCGAGCAGGGGTTCGAGAACGTCGAAGTCGTCGCTGGCGGCTACGACGCGTGGGAGAAGGCAGAGCTGCCCACGGCCTGAGCTCGACGGCCCCGGCCGGCCGCTCTCCGGTCGGTCGGGAGTCACCACAGGAGGTGCCCCCATGGCCACCGAGGCCTTCATCGTGAGGAGTCCCGCGTTCACCGAGGGCGCGATGATCCCCACGCGCTACACCTGCGACGGCGAGGACGTCTCGCCGCCGCTCGACTGGGGCTACGCTCCGCCCGGGACACGCAGCTACGCGTTGATCGTCGACGATCTCGACGCCCCCTCGGGGATCTTCACCCACTGGCTGCTCTTCGATCTCCCGGCCGAGTCCGACGGTCTGATCGAGAACGTCCAGGAACTCGGCACCGAGGGCCGCAACGACTTCCAGAAGAAGGGCTACGGCGGCCCGTGCCCGCCCACGAAGGACGGCGACCACCGCTACCGCTTCCGCCTGCTGGCGCTCGACGTCGACGAACTCGACGTGTCGAAGGGGACCGACCGCGCGAGCCTCGAGGTGGCCATGCGCGACCACGTGCTCGACGAAGCGGTGCTGATGGGGCGGTACGCGCGCGGTTGACCGGGCTCGTTCCAGCCCGATCGAGCTATCCCAGGAAGCGCCACCCCGCGATCACGCCGAAGGCGATCAGCGTCAGCGTGAACGGAAGTATGAGCGGCAGCCGGGCGCGGTCTTCGTCGTAGCCGGGATCGTCCGACTCGACACGCTCGGGCCAACCGGGGATCCACTCGGTCGGATCCCGGAAGGCCGCGGCGAGACGGGACGCCAGCGCGTGCACCCGCGCGTGCGCCCCGTCGAAGATCGCTCCCACGCCGTGCACGAACACCGCGCGCACCGCCGGGGCGGGCTTGCGGTAGAGCACGTCGGTGTCCATCGAGATCGTCGGCCGGCCGACGAACTTCGGGATGAACAGGTAGAACACGAAGAAGGTGAACAGGAGCATCTGCACCGCTTCCATCACGTGCGACGTGGTCCACGGGTCCCAGTGCACCTCGTAGGGGAGGTGGGTGTAGAGCAGCCCCGGTAGAACGCCCATGATCGTGCAGAGGAAGGCCGCCACGGCCATGGCGACCACCATGTTCACGGGTGTCGGCTCCGGTCGGATACCACGGTCCTCCCCCAACCACGTGCCGTAGGGCAGCTTCAGGCCGATCGACAGGAACGTACCGACGCTTGCCAGCATGAGCAGCAGGAAGGCCCAGTCCCAGTGGAGCGCGCCGGCGGCGGCGACGACCATGCTCTTGCTGATGAAACCGTTCCAGAGCGGAAAGCCGGAGATCGAGAAGGCGCCGATCATGTACAGTCCGAAGACCAGTTTCTGCCGCGACCAGAAACCGCCGAGCTCGGTGACCTTCTCGCGACCAGTGGTGTGGATCACCACGCCCGCACCCATGAAGAGCAGTGCCTTGTACAGAATGTGGCTGACCGCGTGGGCGGCCGCGCCGTTGACCGCCATCGCGGTGCCGATGCCCACTCCGGCGACCATGTAACCGACCTGGCTGATGATGTGGTAGCCGAGCAGTTCACGGATGTTGTTGCTCAGCACTGCGTAGACCACGCCGTACAGGGTCATCACCACACCGGCCACGGCCAGGATCTCCCAACCGGTGAAGCCGCGGATCAGTGTGTACACCGCTGTCTTCGTGGTCAGCGCCGAACAGAAGATCGCGCCGGTGACCGTGGCTCGCGGATAGGCGTCCGGCAACCATGCCCCCAGCGGCGGGACCGCGGCGTTCAGACAGAAACCGATCAGGATCAGCCATGCGGCCGCCCCGCCCGTGCCGGGAGCGAAGCGTTCGAAGGCGAGTGAGCCGGTGGCGTCGAAGTGCATCAGCACGCCTCCCAGCAGCACGGCGCCGCCCACGAGATGGACGAGGATGTAGCGCCGGCCCGCGGCGTCGCTTTCGGGATCGCGACGGGCCCAGATCAGCAGCACCGAACTGACGGCCATCAGCTCCCAGAACACGTACAGCGTCAGGTAGTCGCCGGCGAAGGTCACACCCAGGGCGCCGGCGTTGTACAGCAGCGCGGCCACCTGCTGACGCGTGTCGCGCTGGTGCAGGGCGTAGATTCCCGCGATGACCCCGATCAGTACGAAGATCTTGCCGAAGACCAGCGACAACCGATCGACGCGCATCAGCGTGAGGTCCTGTCCGCCGATCCCGACCACCAGCCGCGCTCCGTCCGGGAGGTTCCACACGTACCAGAGCGTGAACGCCGACAGCAGGACCGCCGCGTACCCGCGGATCCGCGACGGCAGCAGCAGGATTCCCACTCCACCGATCACCAGGAAGGCGGCGGGTGGCCAGGAGTCGGTGGCGAAGGACTCGGGCTGCAGGACGGGAGCCAGGGTGCGTTCGTACTCGCCACCGTGTTCCCCGCTGCCGGTCGCCGCCGTGGCCACCAACGAACCGGCCAGCAGGAGGAAGGTCACCACCACGAAGAGACGGGTCGAGGACGCCAGCCACCTAGTCATAGAAGTCCTCGTCCTTCTGCAGGAAGACGTGGCCCAGCCACTTGCTCACGGTGATGATCGCTGCGCATCCGACGGCGCCGAAGAGTGCCCACCACCCGGGGATCGCGTCCCACCAACCGTGGTGGGCTCCGTGGGGCAGGAAATAGGGGAGCGCGATCACGATCGCGCCGCTGACGGCGGCGAAGCTCCAGCCACGCGCGCCCGGGGTCTTCAGCTTCACGACGCACCTCCCGTGACGGCCGCCGAGATCGACCGCGCCAGGTCCCAGGCGTGTACGCCCAGGTTGGGGGCCACGCCCAGGACCACCGACACGATCGCGGTCAGGGTGAGCGGCACCACCATGAGCGGCGAGGCCTCACCGAAGCGGTCGAACTCCTCGTTGCGGCGGAAGAAGGCCACGTGGACGATCGGGAAGAAGTAGGCGGCGTTCAGCACGCCACTGAGCAGCAGCAGACCCATGAAGATCGCCTGGTCGGCCTGCATCGAGCCCACGGCGAGATACCACTTGCTCACGAAGCCGTTCACGCCGGGCACACCGGCCAGGCCCAGGCTGCCCACGGCGAAGGCGAGCATGGTGATCGGCATCTGTCGGCCGATCCCGTGCATGTCGCTGATGTTCTCCTTGTGCGCCCGCACGTAGATCGCGCCGGCACAGAAGAACAGGGTGATCTTCATGGTGGCGTGGAACATCAGGTGCATGACCGCGCCCGACCAGCTCGCCGTGGTCAGCAGCGCGGCGCCGAGCACGATGTAGCTCAAGTGCGCGACGGTACTGTAGGCCAGCCGCCGCTTCAGGTTGTCCTGCCGCATCGCGAGCAGGGAACCCACCGTGAGCGTGATCGCCGCCACCCAGGCCAGCACCGTCCACACGTCGATCTCGCGCAGCAGTTCGGGTCCGAATACGTAACCGGTCACGCGTAGCACGCCGAACACGCCGGCCTTCACCACGGCCACCGCGTGCAGCAGCGCACTCACCGGCGTGGGCGCGGCCATGGCGGCGGGTAGCCAGGAGTGCAGGGGCATGATTCCCGCCTTCACCCCCACCGCGAGCACGAAGAGCAGGAACAACCAGCGCAGGCTCGTCTCCGACAGGTCCGTCGAGCCGAGGAAGCCACCCGGTACGAAGTCGGTGTCGCCGCCGGTGGCCGACACCGACCAGGCGACGGCGAACAGGAGGGTCAGGCCGGCGGGCAGGGTGTAGGCCAGGTACTTGCGCGCCGCCGCCAGTGCCGCCGGGGTCTCCTTGTGGATCACCAGCGGGTAGGTCGCCAACGTGAGGATCTCGAAGAACACCACGAAGGTCAGCAGGTTCGCGGAGAAGCAGATCCCGATGGTGGCCGACAGACACAGGGCGAAGCTGGCGAAGTAGCGGGTCTGCTTCTTCTCGCCGGCGCCGCGCACGTAACCGATCGAGTAGAAGCTGGTGAGAACCCACAGCACCGACGCCACCACGGCGAAGACATAGCCCAGGGTGTCGACACGCAGCGCCAGCTCGATGCCCGGCGAGATCTCCCAGAGGCGGACCACCGCCTGTGTCCCTTCGAGCACCCATGGCAGCATCGAGAGCACCAGCGCCGCCTTGATCGTCGCGGCGACCAGGGTGAAGGCCTCGCGCAGGTTCGGCCGGCGGTCGCTGGCCACGATGAACGGGACGGCGATCAAGGACACCAGCACCGCCCAGAGTGGGCGCACCGATTCGACCGTGGTGGGGGAGACGACGTCGATGGGCATCGGGTGACCTCAGAGTGGCCAGGACAGGTCGGCCGGCAGGGCCTGGCGCAGGATCGTCGAGACCAGCCAGGCGTTGGCCAGGCCGAGCGCGAGGACGCCGACGCCGAGCACGAGCACGGGCGCCCGCATGGACAGGGGCGGATCGACGACGGCCGGCGCCGCGTCACCCTCGGGGGTGGGCCGGGCGTAGATCCGCTCGAGCACGCGGAAGAAGTAGACCGCGGTCAGCAGACTGCTCGCCAGGATCAGCACGACCACGACCCACTGCCCGGCCGCGATGCCGCCGAGCACCAGGTACCACTTGCTGAAGAAGCCGTTCGTGGGCGGTATGCCCACCATGGCCAGCGCGGCCAGGGTGAAGGCGGCAAAAGTCCAGGGCATGCTGCGTCCCAGGCCGGTGTAGTCGCGCAGGCGCACGGTACCAGCCTGCAGTTGCACGCTGCCGGTCACCAGGAACAGGCAGGACTTCATGGTCGCGTGGTTCAGGATGTGCAGCATCGCGCCCACCAGCGCCAGGGGTG
>CAZQHE010000187.1:0-6240 GCA_964593155.1 uncultured bacterium | reverse complement strand
AGGCAGGACTCGTCGGCAGCGGAAGCTAGCACGAGCCCCCGGGGCCCGAAAGCCCACGGTCGGGGCTTGATCGTGGTTCCGGATGGGGTTTCCGTGAAGATCCCGTGAAGCCATTGGCGGGAACCGGTCGGCGGCGGGCGGCGTTTCGGATATCCTGTGGCCCGCGCCGCGACCGGCGCCGAGCACCCCCGAACCCCCGGACCGAGCCATGGTCGACCACGCGAACTTCTTCCAGCGCAACCGCATCGCCGAGAAGCGTGCGCGGGTGCGGGCGCTGTACGCGCACGACGAGGTCCTGCTCTCGCCGATGGCCGGCGTGACCGATCTCGTCTTCCGCGCCATCTGCCGCGACCACGGTGCCGACGTCACCTTCTGCGAATTCGCCAGCGCCGACGGCGTGGTCCACGGCAACCAGAGCACACGCGAGCTCATCGAGCTGGCCGAGGACGAGCACCCCGTGGGAATCCAGCTCTTCGGCAGCGATCCCGAGCGCATGGCCGAGGCCGCGCGCGAGGCCGAGAAGCTCGGGCCCGACCTGATCGACCTGAACTTCGGCTGCCCGGTGAAGAAGGTCGTGAAGAAGAACGGCGGCTCGGCGCTGCTGTGCAACGTGCCGCTCATGGAGGACATCGTGCGGGCGGTGGTCGAGGCCACGTCGCTGCCCGTGACGGCCAAGACACGCCTGGGCTGGAGTCAGGGTGCGCTGAACTACCTCGAGACCACGCAGATGCTGCAGGACGCCGGCGCCTGTGCGATCACCATGCACGGCCGCACGCGCGACCAGAAGTTCACCGGCATCGCCGACTGGGCGCCGATCGCCCGGATGAAGGACGTGGCCGAGGTGCCGGTGATCGGCAACGGCGACGTGTGGAACGGCGAGGACTACCGTCGCATCAAGTCCGAGACGCACTGCGACGCGGTCATGATCGCACGCGCGGCGATCGGCAATCCCTTCGTGTTCGAGGAGATCGACGCGGTGCGCCGCGGTGTCGAGTACCAGCCTCCCGACGTCGACCGCGTGGTGACCGTGCTCGTCGACCACCTCGACCGCGAGATCGCGCTGAAGGGGCCGCGCACGGGCATGAACCGCATGAAGCGGCACTTCGCGGCCTACCTCAAGGGCTGCCCGGGCGTGGCCGATCTGCGCAAGCGGGTGTTCGCGACCAACGACCGCGACGAGGTCGTGGCCGCCTTCGAGGACTACCGGATGCGCAACCGCGGCTTCCGGCCCGAGCCGGCGCGGGGAAGGCGCGCGGCGTGAGGCGGATCGTTCCGCTGGCCGTGGCGGCGGCCCTCGTCCTGACCGGATGCGCCGATCCTCCTCAGGGTCTGCCCGGGACCGATCCGGCCGGCGAACAGCCGCCGGTGGCCCGCAGCACCACGATCGAAGTGCGCGCCGGCGACACCTGGGACGCGATCAGCTCGCGGATCTACGGCGACGGCCGCTACGCCGAACGCATCGCGCGCGACAACGGCCGCGATCCCGCCTCCGAGCCCGCTCCCGGCGAGCGCGTGCGGATCGACGTGCGCAGCGAGGACCTCGAACTGGTGCGCGCCGTCGCCTCGGCGCGGGGTTCGTACAACGCCGGGGTCGAGGCCATGCAGCAGCGTGGCCGCGAGACCGAGGCCCGCGAGGCCTTCGAGCGGGCCCTGGATCGTGCGCCGCACTACCTCGACGCCCGCTACAACCTGGGTCTGGTCCTCATCCGCCTCGGTGAACCCACCGCCGCGGCCGAGGAACTGCGGCGCGTGGTGGAGGAGCGGCCCGACGATCCCGACGCGCTCTACGGCCTGGCCGCCGCCTACGTCCACGGCGGCGACGACGCCCGCGCGCTCGAGCCCCTGGAGCGGGCCCTGGCCTTCGATCCGGAGTTCCTGCGCGCCCGCTGGACCTACGCGCTGGCCCTGCAGCGGGTCGGCCGCGTCGACGAGGCCGCGGCCGCCTGGGAGGCCTACCTCGAGCGCGACGCCACCAGCGCGCTGGCGGACGAGGCCCGCGAGCACCTGCGTGCGCTGCGTCCGGGCCGTTGAGGCGCGGTTCCGTGACATCGCTTGCCGAAGCCACCGCGACCCGCTAAGGTCCCGCCAGCGTCGTCGCCGACGACGCACCGCATCCGACACCTTTAAGCGGATCCCGTGAGGTCCGGAAGGGGTTGCGCCGTGTACCGGCCCGAAACACGGAATCGCCGAGCATACCCGCACGTCCGTGGCGACGTCGCGGGTCTTCTTCTGTCCGGCGGTCACGGTCGACCCCACTCCTGATCACGGCTCCGAGGATCCAGTCCGGGACGTTCGTCATGCAGATCCGAGAGAAATCACAACTCCTCGACGGCGCCGACATGAACCGCGCGCTGGCCCGCATCGCCCACGAGGTGATCGAGCGCAACCACGGGACCGACGACGTCGTGCTCATCGGGATCCAGCGGCGGGGGGTGAGCCTGGCGCGCGACGTCCAGCGCGCGATCACGCGCATCGAGGGAACCGAGGTTCCGATGGGCACGCTCGACATCACCTTCTACCGCGACGACCTGTCGACCATGGGTCCGGCACCGAGCGTGGGGTCGACCGACCTGCCCTTCGACATCAACGACAAGACGGTCGTCCTGGTCGACGACGTGCTCTACACCGGCCGCACCGTGCGCGCGGCCATGAACGAGCTCATGGACTACGGGCGGGCACGCGCCATCCAGCTGGCCGTGCTGATCGACCGCGGTCACCGCGAGCTGCCGATCCGCGCCGACTACGTGGGCAAGAACGTGCCCACGTCACGGCGCGAGGTGATCAAGGTCATGGTCGAGGACTTCGACGAGTCACGGAAGGTCGTGCTCGGAGAGCTGCTCGACGACGAACCCGGTGAAGGAGACAAGGCCTGATGTTCGCGCAGAAGCACCTGCTCGATCTCGAGAGCTACACCGCGGCACAGATCCTCGAGATCCTCGACACGGCCGAGAGCTTCCGTCGGGTCCTCGATCGTCCGATCCCGAAGGTCCCCGTCCTGCGGGCGAAGACGATCACCAACCTGTTCTTCGAACCGAGCACCCGCACACGGATCAGCTTCGAACTGGCCGAGAAGCGTCTGAGCGCCGACGTGGTGAACTTCAGCGCCTCGGGCAGCTCGGTGGCCAAGGGCGAGACCCTGCGCGACACCGCCGAGAACATCCTGGCCATGAAGGTCGACATGATCGTCATGCGGCACCCGGACTCGGGCGCGGCGCGCTACCTGTCGGATCGGGTGCCGGCGAGCGTGATCAACGCCGGCGACGGCATGCACGAGCATCCCACGCAGGGACTGCTCGACATGATGACCATGCGGCAGAGGCTCGGGTCGCTCGAGGGCAAGAGGGTCACGATCGTCGGCGACATCGCGCACTCGCGCGTGGCGCGCAGCAACGTGTGGGGCCTGACCAAGCTCGGCGCGCACGTCACCGTGTGCGGTCCGCCGCCGATGATGCCGCTCGACATCGAGAGCCTCGGCTGCACCGTCGAGTACGACCTCGCCCGCGCGATCGAGGACGCCGACGCGGTGAACGTGCTGCGGATCCAGCTCGAGCGTCAGGAGAACCAGATCTTCCCGGGCAACCGCGAGTACGCCCGTGCCTACCGGCTCGACGACCGCATGCTCGCCCGCACCAAGCCCGGCTGCATCATCATGCATCCCGGACCGATGAACCGGGACGTCGAGATCAGCAGCGCGGTGGCCGACGGCGATCGCCAGGTGATCCTCGAACAGGTGACCAATGGCGTGGCCGTGCGCATGGCCGTGCTCTACCTGCTCTCCGGCGGCGTCCGCGAGAGCCTCGGACAGGATCTGTAGCGTCGGACGACGACGGAGGCACGAACGGCAATGGAAGCTCAGGATCACCACACGCTCATCGTCACCGGTGCCCGCTTGATCGATCCGGCGCGCAGGCTCGACGGCATCGGCCACCTCGTCGCGCGCGACGGCGAGATCGTCGCCTGCGACCTGGGCGAGCTGCCGGCCGACTTCGCTCCGATCGAGGGCGCGGAACAGCGCAGCGGTCAGGGCCTGGTGCTCGTCCCGGGGCTGTTCGACCTGCGGGCGCACCTGCGCGAGCCCGGCTACGAGGATCGCGAGACCATCGCCACCGGGTGCGCGGCGGCCGCGGCCGGTGGCTACACCGACATCACGGCGATGCCCAACACCCGGCCCTGCGCCGACGCGCCCGGGGCCGTCGAACTGGTGCTCGTGCGCAGCGCCGAGGCCGGCACCTGCCGCACGCACCCGGTCGCGGCGCTGACCGCGGGCATGAAGGGCGAAGCCATGGTGGAATACGGCGACCTCTTCGACGCCGGCGCGGTGGCCTTCTCCGACGACGTGCAGTGGGTGCGCGACGGCGGACTCATGCGGCACGCCATGGAGTCGATCCGCACCTTCGGCGTGCCCGTGATCAGCCACCCCGAGGACGCCTCGCTCTCACCCAACGGGACCATGCACGAGGGCACGTGGAGCACGCGTCTCGGACTGGTCGGTCTGCCCGCGGCCGCCGAGGTCAGCGCGATCGCGCGCGACATCGAACTCGCGCGCCTGACCGGTGCCCACCTGCACGTCCCGCACGTGAGCACCCGCGACGGCGTCGGACTCATCCGCACTGCCCGGGCGCAGGGTCTGTCGATCACCTGCGAGACAACCCCGCACCACGTCTTCTTCACCGACTCCGACTGCCGCGACTACGACACCTCGTTCAAGGTCAAGCCGCCGCTGCGCAGCGCGGCCGATCAGGAGGCCCTGATCGAGGCACTCGCCGACGGCACCATCGATGCGATCGCCAGCGACCACGCGCCGCACACCGGAACCGACAAGGAGCGAACCTTCGCCCACGCCCCCTTCGGCGTGATCGGCCTCGAGACCGCCTTCGCCGCCGCCCACGAACGGTTGGTGCGGCGCGGTCCCCTGGACCTGCCACGGCTGGTCGAGTTGATGTCGACGGCGCCGGCTCGTATCCTCGGGAAGCCGGGCGGCAGCCTGGAGCCCGGCCGTACGGCCGACTTCGCCCTGATCGACCCCGACGACACGTGGACGCCGCACGCCGGTGGACTGCGCAGCAAGGGACGCAACTGCCCGTGGCTCGGGCGGGCGCTCACCGGGCGCGTGCACGCGACCTACCTGGCCGGTCGCGTGACCTTCGACCTGGAGACGGCCGCCACCGCCGGTGGAGCGTCCTGACCCCGACACGAGTGGACACCAGGGCTTGAGATCGACGAAGCAGCGGATCCCATGGCCGACCGCGGTCGCACTGTTCGCGGTCGTGACCCTGTTGGGGGGAGGCTGTGCCTACTTCAACCTGTTCTACAACGCCGAGACCGCCTTCGAGGAGGGTGATCGGTTGGGAGAGGACGTCGATCCCCGCGACCGACCCACCCAACAGCAGCGGACGCAGTACCAGCGGGCGATCCGCAAGTCGCAGATGTTGCTCGACGAGTACCCCGACAGCGATCTCGTCGACGACGCACTCTTCCTCATGGGCAAGGCGCACCTGCGGCTGAACGAGTGGTCGGATGCGCTGCGCAATCTCGACAACCTGCTCGCCAACTTCCCGAACAGCGAGTTCGTGGAAGAGGCCATGTACCTGAAGAGCCTGGCCCACCTCGGCCGCGGCGAGGAGCAGACCGGCCTCGACTGGTTCGCGCGCCTGCGCGAGGCCTACCCCGAGGGGCGATTCGCGGCCGAGGCCCTGTATCGCCTGGGCGATGCGTACGCCGAGGACCGCCGCTACGATCAGGCCCTCGACTACTACCGTCGGTTCCTGGAACGCCACCCCGATCGGCGCGAGGTCTCGTCGGTCCGTCTCTCCCTCGCCCGGCTCCTGCTCGAGGTCGAGCGGCAGTCCGATGCCCTCGAACAGCTGGCGCAGATCGATCCCGAGCCGTTGAACGACGCCGAGCGCTTCGAGGTCGATCGACTGCTCGTCGAGACCCTGATCGCCGAGGACCGTCCGGAGGAGGCGGCCGAGCTGGTCGTCGAGCTGTCCGACCTGGCGATGGACCAGGCCCAGCGCGACGAGGCCTTCCTGCTCGAGGGGCGCGTCCTGCTCGAGCAGGGCCGTGTGGACGAGGGCATCGCGGCGCTCGAGGAGCTCGGTGCCGAGGACAGTCAGTCGCAGGCCAAGGGCGAAGCCTGGTACACGATCGTGGAATTCCTGGTCGAGGAAGAAGGCCCCGACAGCGAACTCCTGGCCGAAAAGCTCGAGGCGGCCCTGTCGCTTCGGCTCGGCCCCGAAT
>CAZQHE010000186.1:0-6276 GCA_964593155.1 uncultured bacterium | reverse complement strand
GCCATGTCGAAGGGCACGTCCAGCAGGTCACGGGAGGCCTGGTCGGCCGCGCTGATCTCACCGCTGACGGGGAAGCCGTCGTTGGCCAGATCGATGGTCCGGGCGGTCATGCTGATCCCGCCGATGCGGTACTTGTAGAACCGCACGTCGTCGAACAACGGAGCCGGCGTGGCGTCCGCGCCCGGGAAGCCGAAGTTCGACGCCAGGTCGATGCCGCCGAGTGCCAGCTGGACCTGCTCCACGTCCTGCGGAACCAGGTCGGTGGTGTTGTTCGTCGTGCGGAAGTACTGACCCGGGCCAATGTGCAGGAAGTTGCGGTCGACCCAGGGACCCCACACACCGTCCACGCGCGAGCGGATGTGCCACACGTAGAAGATACCGTTGGCGAGCGGGTTGTGGCGCCACACCGTGAACGAGTAGGCCGAACCCGAGACGTCGGCGCCGTCGTCGGCGGTCCCCGGGAGGTCCCAGTCGAACTCGGGGCTCCACACCTCGTTGTTCATGTTGACTTCGCCGAGGCTCAGGCCGCCGTTGTAGTTGAACACGAAGCCGCCCGGGATCCCGTAGGACCAGTTGTCCGAGGTCGTGCCGCCGGTGCTGGCGAGACCGTTGGTGCCCGGTCCGTTGTTCGGCTCCTGACCGTAGTCGATGAAGCCGACCTGCGGGGACGGGTTCCCGACGCACGGATCGATGTCAGCGAAGCCAGCGAACACGTCGGCGAAGTTGCCCGCGAAGGGCTCCTTGTCCGGGGTCCACAGGTACGGGCCGCCACCCTCGAAGTCCTCGAACTCGGTGCCGAGGCTGCTGGTGACGGTGATGTCGTCGACCTGCGTGGCGCCGCTGCCCACGAAGTCGCCGTCCTCGTCCGAGAACGCGCCGTCCGACTCGAAGCGGATGCGGATCCGGATCTGATCGCCGTTCGGGCCGGCGTAGTCGTTCCCCGCGTACACGATCGAACCGGTGGCCACCTGCGAGAACTGCACACCCGGGCTCGGGAAGACACCGGTCACGGGGTCCTTGTTGGTGCCCGAGATCTCGAGGATGCCGACCCAGGTGCCCGCCACTTCGTACTCGACGTGCACGAAGTCGAACCCGACCTCCGTGTCGTAGTTGAAGAAGAAGTCGAGGTCGACGGTCTGACCCACCGTCTGGTCGGCCAGCGGGGCCGACTCGTACAGCAGGACGTCGTTCCAGTTGTTGCCGTATCCCGGAGCATCGCTCCAGCCCGCGGTCGCCGGAATGCCCGCCTCGAGACCCGACCACATGGCGTTGTTGCCAGCGCCGTTGCCGTTCAGGTTCTCGGCGTTGAACGTGTTGACCTGCCAGTAGTTCGGCTGATCGGTCCGGTCGACGCCCGTCCAGTCGCCCGGGTTCGGGCTCAGGCCGCGCGGGCTCACGCCCAGCGGATCCTCGAACTTACCCTCGACGTACTCGTCACCGGAACCGGGGACGCCGTCGGGGTCGCGGACGAGACGCCGCTCACCGCCGTAGAGATCGAAGGTGTCAGGGCCAGCGGCCTCGCGCAGAAGGAGGCTCTGGCTGCTCGTGGCGCTGGAGAGGACCGTGCCCTCTCCCTGAACCGCGAAGTGCAGCTCGCTGACATCCGTCGAGGGACTCTTGGTGGCGGCCATCGCCGTGCCGGCGGCCATGACCATCACGAGGCACGACGTCCGTGACAGGAATCGCTTCATGCTTCGCCTCCCTTCCCATCGTCGGGCGGATGGCGAAGGTGTGGAGGAGATCGCCGATCGATCGACGAAAGACGTGGCTCCCCCGGACACCGCGGCCGACCACGATCGGGGGCCGTCTTCGCTGGAGTGTACTGCCGCGGAGTTCACGTGCACAACCCGGCCGTGCATGCGGGGTGGCGTGGTCAACTCGCCGCATCCCCCCCGATCCGCACGTTGAGTCCCAGGCGCAGCCCCAGGTCCGAGTCGAGGAGGTCCGACCCGGCGAGGCCGATCCAGAAGCCTCCGGCCTCGAGCGCGGCCTTTCCGAGGCGCAGCCCGAGGGTGATCTCGGGCATCACACCGAAGAAGTAGTTCACGTCGTCGACGCCTTCGATGGTCTCGCTCCCGGTGACCAGGTTGAGCGCGGCACCGACGTACGGTCCGCGGCGCTCGGCATCGCGGAAGGCCCGCAGCCACAGCGGCGCGGCGATGCCGAACATGCTGGCGTCCACGAACCGATCGGTGTCCTCGAGGGCGAGGTAGCGGGCGCCCAGGCCGAAGCCGTATTCGGTCGCGCCCTCGCGGGGCTGGAACATCCGCTGGAAGACGAGTTGGCCGCCTCCGGAGACGTCCTCGCCGGCCACCAGGGCCGTGGCGGCGATCTCGTCGCGGTGGGGCAGCGGTCCGGGTTCGCTCGACGCGGCGGTGATCTCGCGTGCACCGGCGGGCCGGTCTCCGGAACGAGTGTCGGTCGGGCTCGTCGATCCGGCCGACGTTCCTTCGTCCGGCGCTGCATCGGCGGCGAGGGACCGGAGAACGTCGAGACGTGCGTCGGGCCCGACACGGACGAGCTCGTCGGCCCGCGGCCGGAGAAGGGCTTCCGTGAAGTCCTTCGTACAGGCCGCGAGGGCATCGGCCAGGGCATCGTCGAGGACACTGGTGACGTCCAGACCCGACCGTTCGACGTCGGCGCGGGCGCGCACCGAGAGCGTACGTCCTTCCCTCTCCAGGAGGTGGTAACGCAGGCTGACCCGGGCGCGGGCGGCTTCGCCGAAGAGACCGTGGTTCTCCCAGACGGTCAGCGTGTCGACGCTGACCGTCACCGCGATCGGGGCCGGCCCGCCGGTCGATGAATCGGGAGCGGGTCCGAGCACGCGCTGGACGGCGTCGTGGACGAGCTCGGCCACGGGCTCTGTGGCGCGCACCGTGGCGTGGCGGTTGAACATCCCCGTGCGGGCCTCCCCGAGATGATCGGCGGCGCGTGCGCCGCGTCGGTCGCTGACCTCCAGAACCCGGGTGGGAGGAGCCGCGGGCTCCATGGATTCCAGGGACGGCATGTCCGGCGCGAGCTCCAGGTGCACCCGGCTGCTTCCGCAACCGGTGGCCAGGAGGAGGGAGGCGAGCAACAGGAGCAGGCCGAAGGGGGTTCGTCCGTTCACGACGGGGCCTCGCGCGTCAGGGGGACGCCTGGCCCACGGGGCGCCGGGCGGTCGGCGGTTCGACGGACATCACGACGAGGCGTCGATCGTAGTCCGATCGGTGCCGTGGGTCCATGCGTGGGGCGCTGAAGCCGGTCCGGTCGCGGAAGCCTCTGACTTCCGGAGCGGAAGTGTCCGGTCTTCCGGTGCGGAACGTCCCCAGGTGTCCACGGACCGACGAGGACCCTGGGCAGCCGGGCGGACCACCCGTTGCCCCCACCCGGGCCGACCGGGTCGAAATCCACGCGTCGGACGGTGAGCTGCTCCAGAGCGTCGTGCTGCGGCTCGACACGAGGACCGTCAACGGGGTCATCGTCGACGCCATGTCGATCGACATGATGGCGGCGCTCGACAGGATCGACACGCTGAGCCGGGAGGACACGATGCAGTCGACGTCGATCGAGAACGGACTGCCCGAAGGCCTCGCCCGTGTCGCGACGGTACCCAACCCGACGTCGGGTCCGACCGAGTTCAGCTTCCGCGTGCCGACCGCCGGCTACGTGTCGATCGACGTGTTCGACTTCCGTGGGCGCCGTGTCGCGCGTGTCTACGAGGGATCTTCCTATCGCAGCGAAGGGGTCGTCGCCTGGAACGGCCGTGACGACGCCGGCCGTGAGATCGCCTCCGGCGTCTACCTCGTGAAGATGCGTGCCGGCGAATGGCTCACCACGCAGAAGCTCACCGTCGTCCGCTGAATCTCCGGATCCCATCGAATCCTCTCGCCATCTTCCGCTCGGAGGCGCCCATGGCTCGCTCGCTGTCGATCGTTCTCGTTCTCCTGATCATCGCTCTCTCCTCGCCCGCCGGTGCGCAGATCTACCTGGAACTCCGAGGGATCGAGCAGGGTCCCATCGCTGGGGGCGTCACCGATCCCCTCGAGCCCGGCACCATCGCGGTCGACACAGTGGACTGGTCGAGCAGCTACGGTCTCGATCCGCAGACCGGGCAGCCGGGCGGACGGCGCACGTCGACGGTCGTGAGTTTCACCAAGTTGCGGGATTCCGCCTCGGTGCCGATGCAGCGCGCGCTCGGCGAGTTCGAGCGCCTCGATGTCTGCGAGTTCCGCCGTTACGTCCCCGACCCCGTCGGCACGAGGGTCCTCGAGATGCGGATCCGCCTCGTCGATGCTTCTCTCGTCTCCCAGGACACCAGCATTGACGGGTCGGGCGCCGAGGTCGAGACGTGGACGGTGGCGTACCAGTCGGTGGTCTGGACCTACGAGCCGACGGGAGAGGTCTTCGAGGACTTCGTGGCTCCGACCGCGCCGTGAGGACTTGCGCCGCGCGGAAACCGTCGCTCGACGGAGATCACAACTCCCGATCGTGAAGACCGCCTCCCGATCCCCTAGGGTGGAGGCGGACTTCCGATCCGGTTCGCCTCGACCATCTAGGCGGTCCGGCGAGCCCGGCGAGAGGATTCTCCGTGGCCCACCACACGCTGAAGAACGGTCATGACCGCTTCACCGACCGCCTGAACCGCTTCCCCCAGGGCGCGCCGCCCTCGACGTACCTGCGGCGCATCCTCGAACTCCTGATGGACGAGCGCGAGGCCGAGTTGCTCTCGCTCGTACCGATCCGCCCGTTCACCGCCGAACGTGCGGCCCGCGCGTGGAAGACCAGCGTGGCCGACGCGCGCACCGTGCTCGACGAACTCGCCAGTCGCGCACTGCTGGTCGACGTCGTCCGCGACGACGGAACGACCTACGTGCTGCCGCCGCCGATGGCCGGCTTCTTCGAGTTCTCCCTGATGCGCGTCCGCGACGACCTCGATCAACGGCAGTTGAGCGAACTCTTCCACGAATACCTGAACGTCGAGGAGGACTTCGTCCGCGCGCTCTTCGCGGATGGTACCACGCAGCTCGGTCGCGTGTTCGTGCAGGAGCCGATGCTGCCGCGCGACGACACGCTCGAGGTGCTCGACCACGAACGCGCCACCGAGGTGATCGAGACGGCCACCCACATCGGCGTGGGCCTGTGCTACTGCCGCCACAAGATGCAGCACCTCGATCGCGCCTGCGACGCGCCATTGGACATCTGCATGACCTTCAATTCGGCGGCCGAGTCACTCTGTCGTCACGGCCATGCCCGGACGATCGACGCGCACGAGTGCAAAGACCTGCTCGAACGGGCCTACGATCACGGTCTGGTCCAGTTCGGGGAGAACGTTCAGCAGCGCGTGAGCTTCATCTGCAACTGCTGCGGCTGCTGCTGCGAGGCCATGATCGCGGCGCGACGCTTCGCCGAGATGCGTCCGATCCACACGACGAACTACCTGCCCGAGGTCGACTGCAGCGCGTGCAACGGGTGTTCGCGATGTGTCGACGCCTGTCCGGTCGAGGCGCTGACGCTGGTGTCGGCGAACGACCCCGCGGCGCCGCGACGGCGGACCGCCCGGGTGGCGGACGACGCATGTCTCGGCTGCGGCGTGTGTGTTCGGTCCTGCACGCGGGACGCCATCTCGCTCCGCCCGCGGGCCGCGCGCGTGATCACGCCCGTGAACAGTGCCCATCGCTACGTGCTCATGGCCATCGAGCGGGGAAAGCTCCAGAACCTGGTCTTCGACGACCAGGTGCTCACGAGTCACCGGGCGATGGCTGCCGTGCTGGGGGCGATTCTGCGGTTGCCACCTGTGAAGAGAGCGCTGGCGAGCGAGCAGGTCAGGTCACGGTACCTGGCGAGGTTGTGCGAGAAGGTCGACTCCGGGTGAGGAGAGCCGGCGAGTTCTCCGCCGCGACGACTCCCTACGCCGAACCCGCTCGACGCGCGCTCTCGATCGCGTCGTCGACCACGCGTCCGAGTTCTGCGCTGTGGGGATTGGTGGCGGCGGAGAATCGCGCGCGCACGCGACCCTCGGCGTCGATCAACAACTTCGTGTAGGGTACTTCGACGTCGCCGTACTCCTCGCGCAGACGTTCGCGCAGGGGGTGGCGGTCGACCGTGGCGAGCACCGGGATCGGACCGGCCTGTTCGGCGGTCCGATCCGGATCCGCGTCGTCTCCGATCGGCAGGCCGACGATCTCGAGATCGCCGGCGTCGTACCTTTGCTGCAGGGAGGAGAGTTCCACCAGCCCCTTCGTGTCGACGTCGTGCGTGGGGAGGCTGACGAGCAGGGTGACGTGTCCGCGGAGA
>CAZQHE010000185.1:792-6278 GCA_964593155.1 uncultured bacterium | reverse complement strand
CCGAGACGGTGTCCGTCGACACGACGGAATCCCCTGCCGCCGACGCGGAGGGTGTTGCCGCTGAGTATCCCGATCCCCTCGCCGAGGGCCTTTCGGTGCAGATCTCCGAGGACCGGATGACGGCCACCCTGACGCTGCCGCCGCTCATGGGAGCGCCGACACCGGATCCGGCCGCGATCACGGAGTACCTGCGCGACGAGCACCGCCTGATCGACGTGGACAAGGACGCGGTGGAGCAGGCGGTGCTCGAAGCGACCGAGTCCGAGTCCGACGCCACCTCGATGGTCGTCGCCCGCGGCGCCGAGCCCGTCGCCGGCGAGAACGGCGAGCTCGAATGGCTGGGCGATTTCTTCGAGTCGCGTGCACTGAAGCTGCCCGACGGGCGCGTGGACCACTACCACCATACGAAGGTCAGCGTGTACGAGGGGCAGCCGATCCTGAAGATCCACCCGCCGACCAAGGGGCAGGCGGGGGCGGACGTCCAGGGCAACACGGTCAAGTCGCAGGCCGGTTCCGAGGCCGAGGTCGAACTCGACGAGACCGTGCGGCGCGACGAGCGCGAAGCGTCCCTGGTCTGCGCGGCGCGGCCGGGCATGGTGGAGTACTACCGCGGCAAGGTGTCGGTGAGCGAGGTGCAGATCGTCGACGAGGTGGACTTCTCCACCGGCTCGATCGACTTCGAGGGCGCGGTGCAGGTGCGCAACTCCGTGGCGCCGAAGTTCACGGTGGCCGGCAGCGGCACCGTCATCATCGGTGGTCCCGTCGAGAACGCGCGCGTCGAGTCGAAGAAGAGCATCACCATCGACAAGGGCGTCATGGGCAAGGGCGACGCGGTCGTCACCTGCGCCGGCGACCTGTCGATCGGTTTCGCGCGGGAGACGGCGATCCACTGCGGTGGCCGACTCGACGCACGGCGCGAGCTGCTGTGGTGCGAGGGCGAGGTCCACGGCGACCTCATGGCCGAGACCGGGCGTATCGTCGGCGGTCACTGGCGAGCCGGCGGACGCGTGGTGGCCGACGAGGTCGGATCGCGCGAAGAGGTCACCACGATCATCACGCTGGGCGAAGCCCCCGAGCAGAACCGGGCGCTCAAACTCCTGACCCGCGATCGCAAGAAGTACCAGGAGCAGCTGGTCGAGTTCCGCCGCAAGTACCTTCCCATGATCCAGGGCCGGATCGGCCGGATCGACGCGAAGGAACGCGAAGCCCTCGAGCAGCGCCTGTTCCTCTACCAGCGTCAGGCCAGCCGCTCGCGCAAGCGCGAGTACGTCTTGCGCAAGAAGCTGAACATCCAGCGGCGGGCGTCGTTCCTTTGGGTGAAGACCATGATCTTCGCCGGCACGCGCCTGCGCATGAACGGTGGCAAGCACGTCCACGAGTTCAAGGAAGAGCAGCCCGGACCGGTGTGCGTGCGCTACGACGCCGACACCCGCACGGCGGTGGTCGAACACATCGGGTTGGAGGACTGCGCCTCGCGCTTCCGCTAGTCGCCGTCGCGGCGCTGGCAGCCCGACGGGATTCCCGGTTCCACGAAGATCGTCTCGGCGCGGTCGGCGATCACCTCGCCGGGCGCCGCCTTGCGCGGCTTGCGGACGTGGCGGCGTTCGCACACGAGCACGGGCACCGTCGACGAGGTCTTCGCGCGGCTGTAGTGCGCGGCCACCTGCGCGACCCGGGCGATCAGCCGTCGCGGCAGGTCACGATCACCGCTGCGCAGGATCACGTGGCTTCCGGGGACGCCCTGGGCGTGCAGCCACAGGTCGCGGTTGTGGGCGTGGTGCTTCAACAGTTCGTCGTTGTCGCGCGCGCTGCGGCCGACGCGCAGCTCCCATCCCTCGAGCTCGAAGGTCCAGTAGGGCAGTCGTTCGGCCGGACGCTTGCCGCGTTCGCTCGCGGGCCTGGGGGTCGTCGGAACCGGATCGAGTCCGTAGCGATCGGCGAGGTCGAGCCAGGCGTCGAGGTCGGCCTCCGGACCCAGTGCCTCCAGCGCCTCGCGGCGGTCGACGAGGTCGGCCAGTGCGGCGCGTTGTTCGTCGAGTCTGCGTCCCACCTGTTCGAGCTTGCGCTCGGCGCGCGCGGCCTTCTTGTACCAGCGATCGAGGTTCGCGGCGGGAGGACGCGAAGGATCGAGTTCCAGCCGCACGGTCTCGCCGTCGAAGCCGGTCAACTCGATCTCGTCGCGACCGGGCTCCACGCGATGCAGGTTGGCGGCCAGCAGATCGGCGAGCGACCGTACCCCCTGGTCGCGGCGGGCGTCCTCCAGGTCCCCCACGAGCTGCCACATCCGCCGCTGTGCCCGTTTCGCCGCCTGGTCGACGCGTTGGCGGACCGTCCGGGCCGTCTGATGGAGGAGCCGGGCCCGCAGCGCCGCCTCGCAGCGGTCGCGATGGGCGTCGACGTCGAAGTCGGGATCGGGGCGCGGTGGCCGCGGGTGCAGGGGCCGTTCGCCCATGCGGCCCTGGCGCGCGAGGTCCTCGCCGCGCTCGCCGGTCAGCCAGATGCCCCCGGGACGCGGGAAGAAGCGCACGTTCAGGTGCCGATCCGGAGCCGGACCCAGGACGAGGCGCAGGCCGTCGGCCTGTCCGTCGTCGGTCTCGAGCACGTCGACGCCGGTCAGCAGGCGGTCGCCGAGGTGCGCCGGGAAGGGACTGCGCGCGTGACGCCCGAGCAGTCCGAGGAAGCGGCGGGGCAGGGGGTGGTCGGTCACCCAGGCCATGCGGTCGGCCCCGTGGGCGACCATCCACACGAAACGTCCGCCGATGCGCACCGACACCCAACCGGGTCCGCTGATCGCGCCCTCGACGCGCGCACCGGCCGACGTCGCCGCCACGGCCGCGGCCAGCCCGTCGAGCCATCGGTGCGGAGGATCCACACGCGTTTCCATGCGGCGAAGCTAGCCGGCGGTCCGTTGGTGGGCAAGCAGGCGGTCGAGCCGGCGACATCCCCGCTTGCCGCCCGGCCCGGCCGGCGCCATCCTGGGGCCGGCCGATCCGGACTCGTACGAGGTGACCATGAGGAGCATGACGGGAATCGGGCACGGACGTGCCCACGACGGCGCGAACGAACTGCGTGTCGAGATCCGGTCGGTGAACCACCGGTTCCTCGACGTGGTCATGCGTCTGCCCGACGCCTTCGCGTCGTTCGAGACGGAACTGCGGCAGCGCTTGCAGGAAGTCGTCGACCGCGGCCGGCTGAGCGTCAGCCTGGACTTCGAACGGACCACGCCCGACCTCGAGGTCACCTTCCACGAACCCTTCGTGAAGGCCTTCGTGATCGAGGCCCGCCGTATCGCCAAGCAGCACGGGCTGCGCGACGACCTGGGCGTGCGCGACCTCGCGCAGATCGACCGCGCCTTCGTCGTGCGCGAGCGGGAACTGCCCGAGGAGGTCCTGCGTCCGCTGCTCGACCGCGCCTTCGACCAGGCCCTCGACGACTACCAGACCATGCGAACGGCCGAGGGCGCGAAGCTGCGCGACGATCTCCGCGCACGCGTCGACCGGATCGAGCAGCACGTGCAGGCCGTACGCGAGCGCGCCGACGAGGTCCCCGGTGAACTGCGGCGCCGGCTCGAGGAGCGTCTGGAACGCATGGACGCGAAGGATCAGGTCGATCCGCAGCGCCTGGCCGCCGAGGTCGTCCTGCTCGTCGACAAGGCCACCGTACACGAGGAACTGGAGCGCATGGAGAGCCACCTGACCCAGTTCCGCGAGACGATCGCGGGCGAGGGCCCGGCGGCCAAGCGGCTGGGCTTCCTGCTGCAGGAGATGCACCGCGAGGTGAACACCACCGGCAGCAAGAGCAGCGATCTGACCATCACCGATGCCGTCGTGCGGATGAAGGAAGAGATCGAGAACATCCGCGAGCAGATCCAGAACCTGGAGTAGGCGCGTGGACCTCGGGACCTCCTTCCTGTTCCTGGTCACCGGGCCCTCCGGCGCCGGCAAGACCACTCTCTACCAGGGGCTGCTGGACGAGGACGGCCGGCTGGGCTTCTCGGTGAGCTGCACCACGCGCCCGTCGCGCGACGGCGAGGTCGACGGGCGTGACTACCACTTCGTACCGCGCGAGGACTTCGAACGCCGGCGCGACGCCGGAGAGTTCGTCGAGTGGGCCGAGGTCCACGGGCATCTGTACGGCACCCTGATCTCGGAGGTCGAGGCGCTGGCCCGGGCGGGGCGGATCCCCGTCCTGGACATCGACGTCCAGGGTGGGATCGAGGTGATCGAGCGCTTCGGCGACCGGCGCGTGTGTTCGGTCTTCGTCTTCCCGCCGAGCCTCGAGGCGCTCGAACAGCGGCTGCGCGGCCGGGGGACCGATGACGAGGCGACCGTGGCCCGCCGCCTGGCCAATGCGCGCGCCGAGATCCCGCGGGCCGACCACTACCGCTACTGGGTCGTGAACGACGACCTCGAGCGTGCCCGTGGCGATCTGCGAGCGATCCTGCGGGCCGAGGGCCTGCGGCGCGAGCACCACGCGCGCCGCCCCGTGGACTGAGCCCCGCTTGCGGGCTCTCGCGGGGGCACCTACCTTCGATTCTTGCCGCGAATCGCGCCCGCCGCCGCGGCGCGCCGTCCCACGATTCGACCAGGAGACCCGTGCATGACCTACATTCCCCGTCGTGAGGTGACCTCGCGGATCCCGAACAAGTTCGAGGCGATCCGGGTGCTCGCCCTGGAGTGCCGTCGCCTGAACGACTCGATGCGGGCGCGCGAGGAGACCACCGACCGCAAGATCACGTCGATGGCGGTCGAGAAGCTGACCGACCACGGCATCGAGTACTACGACGCCCGCGAGCGCCGCGAGCAGGAGCGGTCGGAGGCCATGCTGTCCGACGCCGAGGCGATGCTCGGTGCCGCCACCGAAGCGGTCGAGGACGCCGGCGAAGAAGAGGAGTGACGTGACCACCGGTCCGCACGACGTCGACACGACCCCGTCCGGGACCGGACGGGGTCGTCGTGTCCTGCTCCTGGTCACCGGTGGCATCGCCGCCTACAAGGCCTGCACCATCGTCCGGCGCCTGGTCGACGCCGGTTGCCACGTGCAGGTGGCGATGACCGACAGCGCGCGGCACTTCGTCACCCCGCTCAGCTTCCAGGCCCTCAGCGGCAACCCCGTCGGCACTTCGCTGTGGGGCGAGGGCGGCGAGGATCCCCTCGACCACATCCACTGGGCCCAGGATTGCGATCTGCTGCTGGTGGCGCCGGCCACGGCCAACTTCCTGGCGAAGATGGCCCACGGCCTGGCCGACGACCTGTGCAGCACGCTGGTCACGGCGAGCACGGCGCCGATCGTGGTGGCGCCGGCCATGAACGACCAGATGTGGCGCAACCCTCCCAACCAGGAGAACCTCGAACTCCTTCGCTCCCGGGGCGTCGACGTGATCGATCCCGGCAGTGGCTACCTCGCGTGCGGAACCGTGGCCGAGGGTCGGCTGGCCGAACCCGATGCCGTGGCGACGCACGTGCTCGCTCGCCTGGCGCCCGGCC
>CAZQHE010000185.1:0-782 GCA_964593155.1 uncultured bacterium | reverse complement strand
CTCGCCGGCCGAACCGTCGTCGTCACCGCCGGCGGCACCCGCGAACCCGTCGACGCGGTGCGCTGGATCGGCAATCACGCCAGCGGACGCACGGGAATCGCCCTGGCCGAGGCCGCGCGCGATCGAGGCGCGCGCGTGGTCCTGTTGCTCGGTCCCACCGAACTGCCGCCACCCCACGGCGTCGAGGTCGAGCGCTTCGTCACCGTCGACGACCTGCAGCGGCGCGTCGACGCGCACGCGCCGGCGGCCGACGCGGTGATCATGAGCGCGGCGGTGAGCGATTGGCGCGTGAAGGATCCGGCCGCGACCAAGCTCAAGAAGGACTCGGGCACGCCCGGGCTGGAATTCGAAGCGACCCCCGATCTGCTCGCCGCCCTCGGCAGCTCGAAGCGCGAGGGCCAGGTGCTCGTGGGCTTCGCGCTCGAGACCGGCGACGACGCGGCCTTGGAGGCGCAGGTCCGGTCGAAGCTCGAGCGCAAGAACCTCGATCTCGTGTGTGGCAACCATGCCGACGTCGAGGGCGAGGGATTCGGGGGCGACACGAACCGCCTGTTTCTCTACTCTGCCGACGGCGAGGGCCGCTGGACCGATCGCGGTTCCAAGGCCGAGCTCGCGCGCGTGGTCGCCGACCGCGTGGCGCGTCTCCTCGATCCCACGAGCTGAGTCGGAATCCCCATGAGTGATCCCCGTGAGGACCTGCGCCGCTGGTTGGCGCAGCAGGCCGAGGCCGGGCACCAGCGGGTGTGGTTCGAGCCCCGACCGGCCCCCGAGGTGCTGCGGAC
>CAZQHE010000184.1:0-6341 GCA_964593155.1 uncultured bacterium | reverse complement strand
CGAACTCGACCGCTACATCGTCGGCCAGGACAAGGCCAAGCGCGCGGTCGCGGTGGCCCTGCGCAACCGCTGGCGTCGCCTGGCCGTCGAGGTGGGCATGCGTGACGAGATCACGCCGAACAACATCATCCTCATCGGCGCCACCGGGATCGGGAAGACCGAGATCGCCCGGCGTCTCGCGCGCCTGGCCGCCGCGCCCTTCGTGAAGGTCGAGGCCACGCGTTTCACCGAGCGCGGGTACGTGGGGGGCGACGTCGAGTCGATGATCCGGCAGCTCGTCGACGCCGCCTTCAAGCTGGTGCGCGAGGAGCGCGCGCGCGAGGTCGAGGAGTCCGCCGCGCACGGCGTGGAGGACCGCATCCTCGACCAGCTCCTGCCGCCGCTGGCCAGCGTGGGCGACGAGACCCGCGAACGCTGGGAACGCAGCCGCGAGTCGCTGCGCGCGCAGCTGCGCAAGGGCGAGCTCGACCACCGCCAGATCACCATCCAGGTCACCGACAACCCGCGCATGCCCTTCAACGTGGTCGGCATGGGCGGCGACATGGGCCAGGACCTCGGCGACGCGCTCAAGGGCCTGTTCCCCGGCAAGAAGAAGGAGAAGCAGGTCACCGTGGAAGAGGCGCGGCAGATGCTGCGCGACGAGGAGATCGACAAGCGCATCGACGAGGACTCCGTCGGCCGCGAGGCGGTGGAGCGCACCGAGCGCGCGGGGATCGTCTTCCTCGACGAGATCGACAAGATCACCGGCAGCAGCGAGTCGCGCGGTCAGGTCGACGTGAGCCGCGAGGGCGTCCAGCGCGAACTGCTCCCGCTGGTCGAGGGCGGAACGGTGCAGACCAAGTACGGAAGCGTGCGCACCGACCACGTGCTCTTCATCGCGGCCGGCGCCTTCCACGTGAGCAAACCCAGCGATCTGATCCCCGAGCTGCAGGGCCGCTTCCCCATCCGCGTGGAGCTCGAGAGCCTGAAGCAGGCCGACCTCGAACGCATCCTGCGCGAGCCCGAGAACTCGCTGCCGAAGCAGTACGGCGCTCTGCTCGACACCGAGGGCTGCGAGCTCGAGTTCACCGACGACGGCCTGGCCGAGATCGCGCGCGTGGCCCACGAGGTGAACGAGCGCCAGGAGAACATCGGCGCGCGCCGCCTGCACACCATCATGAGCACGCTGCTCGAGACCATGCTCTTCGAACTGCCGCCCGAGGGCGACGGCACGCCGCCGCCCACACGGGTGGTGGTCGACCGTGACTTCGTGAACCAGCGGCTGAAGGACGTCGTCGCCGACGAGGACCTGAGCCGCTACATCCTCTGACCCCCGAATCGTCGCGCCCCGTGCGCACAGGAGTGACCAGCCCATGGGCAAGAACGTCGGCAAGCTCAGCTCGAAGGATCTGGTGACGATCCTCGACTTCACGCGCGAGGACATCGAGCAGGTGTTCGAGGCCACGCGCGAGCAGAAGCCCCTGGCCCGCGAGCACCGCCTCGAGCACACGCACACCAACCGCACGCTGGCCTGCATCTTCCACAAGCCGAGCCTGCGGACGCGGATCAGCTTCGAGGTGGCCATGCAGCAGCTCGGCGGCAACTCGCTCTACGTGACCAACGCCGAGATCGGTCTGGGCGAGCGCGAGTCGATCGCCGACGTCGGCCGTGTGATGAGCCGCTTCGTCGACGGCATCATGATCCGCACGTTCGACCACGGCCACGTCGAGGAGCTGGCCCGCGAGTCGAGCGTGCCCGTCGTCAACGGTCTCACCGATCTCACCCACCCGTGCCAGATCCTGGCCGACGTGTTCACCGTGATCGAGAACTTCGGCAGCATCGAGGGCCGCAAGGTCGTGTACGTGGGCGACGGCAACAACATCGCCCATTCGTGGATCAACGCCGCGGCCCTGCTGGACTTCCCGCTGGTGATCTGCACGCCGCGCGACTACGCGCCCGATCCGAAGGTCGTCGACAAGGCGAAGTCGATGGGAACGCTCGACCTCACCGTGTCGCACGATCCGAAGCAGGCCGTCACGGGTGCCGACGTCGTCTACACCGACGTGTGGGCGAGCATGGGGCAGGAGGCCGAGGCCGACGAACGCGCGAAGGCCTTCGCCGACTACCAGCTCAACGACCAGCTGCTGTCCCACGCGCACGACGATGCCATCGTCCTGCACTGCCTGCCCGCGCACCGTGGCATGGAGATCACCGACGAGGTCATGGACGGTCCGCGCAGCCGCGTCTACGACGAGGCCGAGAACCGTCTGCACGTCCAACGCGCCATCCTCAGCCTGCTGATCCCCTGACGTGCGGGCGCGACGGTCGTTCCTGCTGCTGGCGGTGGGGGTGGGACTCACCCTCGCCGCCTGCGCCGAGGTCGGCCGCCCGCCGGGCGGGCCGGTCGACCGCACGCCGCCGTCGCTGGTGGCGGTCGAGCCGGGATCGCTGGCCACCGGGGTCGATCTCGAGCAGCCCCTGCGCTTCGAGTTCAGCGAGAAGATCGACCGGCGCTCGGCGGGCCGCGCGCTCACCACGGTGCCGCGCATGGTGCTCGAGAGCCCCGACTTCGACGACCTGAGCGTGGTCTTCGAACCCACCGAAACCTGGCCGCCGGACACGGTGGTGGTGTGGACGCTCACCACCAGCCTGCGCGACGATCACGGCGTGGCCCTCGAGGAGGAGATCCGGGGGGCCTTCACGAGCGCGGAGTCCTTCCCGCCGGGCAGGATCACCGGACAGGTGAGCCTGAAGCCCGATCCGACGCTCCCCGACACGGCGAAGGCCCCCGAGGTCGACTGGACGCAGCTGAGGTCCGAACTCGACCTGCCGCCGCCCGAGGGGACGCGCATCTCCACCCGATGGCGTACCGCCGACGGTGACGAGACGGGCGGCTTCACCCTGCGCTGGCTCGACGTGCCGTCGGGGCCCTACGACCTGACCGTCTACCTCGACCGCAACGACAACGCCCGGCGCGACGAGCGGGAGCCGATCGCCGAGGTGGACAGCTTGTTCCTGGGTCCGGCGGACAGTACATTGACCCTCGACCAGTCGGATCTGGTGCTGATCGACCGCGAAGGGCCGGTGCCGCTGCGGTTCCGCCTGGTCTCGGTGGAGATCGACACCCTAGACGTGGTCTTCTGGGCGCGGGGCGAGGTCGCCGATCGCTCGGCGTCCTCGGCGGCCGACACCCTGGGCCACGCCGAGGTCGAGGTCCCGCCGGGTCGCGTGTCGTGGGGAGCCTGGGTCGACCTGGTGGCCGACGGCCGCTTCGGTCCCGATTCGCTCGGCGTGAGCGAGCCCTTCCTCCCGCCCGACACCGTCGAGGTGGCCCCGGCCACGGCCGAGACGCTCGGCGTCCGGTGGCCCGACAGCACGCTGACCTTCGACGCGGTCGACACCCTGAGGAATCCCCCGGTCCCCGCCGATCTGCAGATCGTTCCCCCGGCGCCCGAGTAGCGCAACGGCATGACCCGGCCGACGGAACTGGTGGTCGCCAAGATGCACGGCGCGGCCAACGACTTCTGCGTCGTGGCCGGAGCGCCGCCCACCGCCCCGGACGACGCGACGCTGGTCCGCGCATTGGCCGACCGCCGCACCGGCATCGGCGCCGACGGAGTGCTCTTCGTCGAGCGCGACGGCGCCGACCGCGTCCGCATGCACTTCTACAACCGCGACGGCGGCCGGGCCGGCCTGTGCCTGAACGGCAGCCGCTGCGTGGCGCTCCACGCCGTGCTCGAGGGCTGGACGGGGCCGACGCCGACCATCGCCACCGAGCACCAGTCCGTCGCGGCCACGGTGCTCGAGCGCGACGGCGACCGGGCGACGGTCCGGCTCGAGGTCGACCGCCCGCGCAGCGCGGCGGAGTGGATCGATCTGCCCGAGGGCCGGCGGGGCGCGCGCGTCCACACCGGCGATCCCCATCTGGTGGTGGAGGTCGACGCGGCGACGATCGAGCGGGACTTCGAGGCGGCGGCCCGCGAGCTCCGGCACTTCGACGGCCTCGGTCCCGAGGGCGCGAACGTCCACTTCGTGCACCGCGGCGGTGATCCCTGGATCATCCGCAGCTTCGAACGAGGTGTCGAGGCCGAGACCCTTGCCTGCGGAAGCGGCTGCATCAGCGCCACCGCGGCCCTCGGGGACGGCCCGGTCGCGCTGCGCACCCGCGGCGGCGCGGTGCTGCGCGTCGATCCGCGGGGCGAGCGCTGGACCCTGACCGGTCCGGCCGAACGCGTGTTCGTCACGGAGTGGCGACGATGAGGCGCGCACTGTGCATCCTGGCGGCGCTGTCGTGCCTGCTCGCCGTCGACGCCCACGGGCAGTTGTTGTTCGGCAAGAACAAGGTCGTGTACGAGGACCGTGAGTGGCTGGTCTACGAAGAGGACCGACTGTCGGTCTACTTCTACCCCGAGGAGGAGGAGCTCGCCCGCTTCACCCTGGGCGTGGCCCGCGAGACCTACGCCGAGTTCAGCGCGTGGTTCGACTACGAGTTCGAGGAACAGATCCCGCTCATCCTCTACGGGACCCACCACGACCTCAAACAGACGCACGTCATCCCGAACTTCGTGAGCGAGGGGACGGCCGGTTTCACCGAGTTCGCCAAGGGACGCGTCGCCCTGCGCGCCACCGGCAACCGCGCCGAACTGCGGCACCTGATCCGCCACGAGATGGTCCACGCCTTCATGCTGGCCAAGCTCGCGCGCGTGATGACCGACCGCGGCATCTACGACTACCAGGGTCCACCGCTGTGGTTCGTCGAAGGTCTCGCCGAGAGCCTCGCCAACCTCGAACCCGACGACCGCGCGCACATGATCATGCGCGACGCGGTGCTGAACGATCGACTGGTGCCCGTCACGGAGATGTGGAGGATCTGGGGCACGTTCCAGATGTACAAGCAGGGCGAGTCGATCGTGGACTTCGTGCGGGCCCAGTACGGCGATCGCGCGCCGGCCCTGCTGCTCGAGCAGTGGTGGAGGGGACGTCACTTCGAAGAAGTCCTCGAACTCGAACTGGGCCTGGACCTCGAGGAGCTCGACCAGCAGTGGCGCACGGCGGTCAAGCGCCGGTACTTCCCCGAGATGATGCGCCGCCGCCAGATCGGCGAGCAGGCCACGCCCGTCGCCCGCGACGGCACCTTCGACACCATGCCGGCGGTCGTGGACGCGTCGGGCGATCTCGAGCTGGTGTGCCTGAGCGCGCGGGAGGGCACGATCAGCCTGTACCACGTGCGCGCCCGTCGCAACGGCAAGGCCGACTTCGAGCAGCTGGTCGAGGGCGGCCGCGACGCCGACTTCGAGTCGATGCCCCTGCTGCGTTCGCGCCTCGACACCCACGGTGGACGCTGGGTGGCGTTCGTGGCCAAGAGCGGCGCCACCGACGCAGTGTACGTCTACGATCTGCGGGAACGCGACGTGATCGAGGAGTTCACGGTGGACGGCGCCACCGAGATCTCCAGTCCCGCCTTCTCGCCCGACGGCGAGCGGATCGTCGTGAGCGGCCTGGACGACGACGGGTGGAGCGATCTGTACGTCGTCGAGCGCGCGACCGGTGCGCAGTGGCGCGTGACCGACGACCTGCACCACGACACCCATGCCGATTGGCATCCCGACGGCGACCGTCTGGTCTTCGCGTCCGACCGTCACCGCCCCGGCGACGGCCGCCACGGTCTGTACGAGATCGAGGCGCGAGGACGCAGCCCGGTGCGGCCGCTCGTGATCTCGTCGGGCGAGGACACCGAACCCGTGTGGTCGCCCGACGGCCGCTTCCTGACCTTCGTCAGCGACCGCGACGGCGCCCGCAACGCCTACCGCTACGATCCGATGCGCGGGACGGTGGTGCCGCTCACCAACGTCACCGGCGGCGTCTTCGGTCCTGACGTCGTGCCCGCGACCACGGATTCCTCGGACGCATCGGTGGTGATGGCCGTCTACCAGGAGGGCCGCTTCCGCCTCTACACCGTCGATGCCGAACCCGGGCCCGGAGCCCGGACGACCGAGGCGATCCAGGAACTCCCGGCGTCAATCGCCGGGGGGGCGGCGATCCCCGAGCTGGACACGGTTCCCGTTCCCGACGAGTACGAGGTCGACCTCGGCCTGGACATCGTGCAGTCGGTCGTCGCGCTCGATCCCGACCTGCCCTACGGCTCGGGCGCGAACTTCGGCTTCACCGACATGCTCGGCAACCACCGGGTGAGCGCCTACGTCGGCACGGCCACCGACGAGTTCAATCTCGAGGACCTCAACCTCGGGCTGACCTACACCGACCTCGGCCAGCGTTGGAACCGTCGCTTCGGCGTGTTCCGCGTGGCCGTGCGCCAGCGCTTGCAGTCCTTCGTGCGCGTGAACAACTCGGAGGTCCGGACC
>CAZQHE010000183.1:0-6377 GCA_964593155.1 uncultured bacterium | reverse complement strand
GCCTGTGATCGGCCTGGAGCGCTCCGTCTTCGCCCCGGAGCGCCCCGTCCGGTCCGTCATCGGCCCGGGCCGCCGTCCGGGGGGATGAAGCCGGGTCACGGGGGCGTCGGTCTCGGCACACGGGCGACGCGCGCAATGTCGTGCGCGGTCGGCCCGCACGCCGTCACCCGCTCCCGTGCCTCCACCTGGTGCGGCGCCCATTCCTCCATTTGACGCCCGGGCGGGTTGCCGCGATCGTGTCGGCCCGGCCGAGTGGGGCCCGCCGTCCCGGGCGGGCATCCCGAGCGTGCGCGCCCGGGAGATCGTTCACACCTTCAGCCCTCGAGGACCATCGTGAGCAATTTCGACCAGCAGTTGGAGAAGTTCCGCACGCAGGACGGCTTCATCGCCGCGCTCGACCAGAGCGGCGGCAGCACGCCGAAGGCTCTGCGGGCCTACGGAGTGCCGGACGACGCCTGGTCCACCGAGGACGAGATGTTCGACCTGGTGCACCAGATGCGCACCCGGATCATCACGGACGAGGCCTTCAACGGCGACCGGATCCTGGCCGCGATCCTGTTCGAGAACACCATGGATCGCGAGATCGAAGGGCGCCCGACGGCGGACTACCTGTGGGACGTGAAGAAGGTCGTTCCCATCCTGAAGATCGACAAAGGCCTGGCCGAGGAGCAGCAGGGCGTTCAGCTCATGAAGCCGATCCCCGGTGTCGACGCCCTGCTGAAGAAGGCCAAGTCGAAGGGGATCTTCGGTACGAAGGAACGGTCGGTGATCAAGCAGGCCGACGCCGACGGCGTCGCCGCCATCGTGAAGCAGCAGTTCGAGCTGGGTCACCAGGTCATCGGCGAGGGACTGGTGCCGATCATCGAGCCCGAGGTCGACATCCACTGCCCGGACAAGGCCAAGGCCGAGGACATGCTCAAGGCCGGGATCATGGATCACCTCGACCAGCTCGGCGACGACCAGCTGGTGATGCTCAAGCTGACGCTGCCGGAGAAGGACAACCTGTACCGTGACTGCATCGAGCACCCGAAGGTGGTCAAGGTCGTGGCGCTGTCGGGTGGCTATCCGCGCGAAGAAGCCAATGCCCGGCTGGCACGGCAGAACGGCATGGTGGCGAGCTTCTCGCGGGCGCTGATCGACGGGCTGAGCGCCAGCCAATCGAACGAGGCCTTCCACCAGATGCTCGACGAGGCCATCCAGTCGATCTTCGAGGCCTCGAGGACCTGATCGGGTCTCCATCCTCCCCATGCGGTCCGGCCCCGGCACCGGGAGCCGGACCGGGTGGGCTTGTGGCGTCGGCGGCGGTCTGGCTAGACTGTTGCGGTTGCGGCATCTGCAGTGCCGCCCCGTCCAGTGAGTCCGCCACCCTCGATCCCGTGCCCGGCCTTCGCGCGCGCACCGCGGAGAGGACCTCGTCATGACCGACACCCGTGCCGCTCTCGTCCGTCGCCGCTCCTCGCTCGTCCTCGGCCTGTTCGTCCTGCTGCTGATCGCCGGCTGCGGCGGGGGTGCCGACGAGCCCCAGGTCTGGGTCATCGGCCTCGACGGGGCCGACTGGGACATCCTCGATCCCATGATCGAGCGCGGCGAGCTGCCGAACCTGGCGAAGCTGCGCGCGGAAGGAGCCTACGGCCGGCTGCGCAGCGACGAGCCGCTGCTCTCGCCCATGATCTGGACGAGCATCGCGACGGGCCGCACGGTCGACGAGCACGGGATCACGTGGTTCATGACCGACGGCCCCGACGGCGAGAAGATCCCCATCTCGAGCCGCAACCGGAACGTGCGGGCGCTGTGGAACATCGCCACCGAGCGCGATCGTTCGTCGACGGTGATCGGCTGGTGGGCGACCTGGCCGGTCGAGCCCATCGACGGCTACCTGGTGAGCGACTACGTGGGCTGGCACTCTTTCGGGGTGACGGGTCAGCAGATCGACGCGCCGGGGAAGGTCTGGCCGTCCGACATGCAGACCGAGATCCTCGACATGCTGCCCTCGCCCGACGACGTCGACGACGCCCTGCTGCAGACCATGGTCGATCTGCCGCCCGACGAGCTGGGCTTCGACCCGGAGCGCGGGCCGCTCGGGGGACCGCTGCCGCACCTGCGCCAGGCGGTCGCCACGGCCCGCGGCTACACCGACATCGCCCTCGACCTGCTCGACCGCCGGCGCACCGACTTCTTCGCGGTGTACTACGAGGGCACCGATGCCACCATGCACCTGTTCGGCAACTACTCGCCGCCGCAGCAGCCCTGGGTGAGCGACGAGGACTACGCCGCCTTCCGCAATGCCGTGCGCGGGTACTGGCAGTACCAGGACCGGCTCCTCGGCGAGTTGCTCGAGGAGCGCGGGCCGAACACCACGGTCATGATCATCAGCGACCACGGCTTTCGTACGGGCGAGGAGCGACTCCGCGAGGAGCGCTTCGAGATCGAGCGCGCCGACGCCTCGCACATGATCGACGGGGCGGTCGTGCTCAACGGCCCAGGAGTGGAACCCGGAACGCGATTGCGCGCGGCGGACATCTACGACATCGCACCCACGGTCCTGCACCTCATGGATCTGCCCGTCGCCCGCGACATGGCCGGTGACGTGCTCGAGGACGCCTACACCGAGGAATTCCTGGCGTCGAATCCGGTGGAGAGGATCGACACCTACGAGACCGGCACCTGGGACCGTGGCGACGACATCGTGATCGACCCCGAGGCCGGCGAGAGCATGGAGGAGATGCTCCGCTCGCTGGGCTACATCAGCGGTGGCGGCGAGGACGACGACCAGGGCGAGGACACCGTTGCCAGCGGAGGCGGCATGAGCGTGGAGCATGCCGTGAACCTGGCCAACGTGCTCCGCGGCCAGGGTCGCCTGCAGGAAGCGGCCGCGACCCTCGAGGAGCAGCTGGAGCGCGATCCCGGGCACGTCGAGTCGCGCATGAACCTGGCGCAGGTCTACGGCGAGATGGGCGACTTCGAGCGTTCATTGGCCCTCTTCGCCGAGTTGCACCGCGAGCGTCCCGAGGACCTCGACGTGATCGAGGACTACGCCCTGGGTCTGGCCCGGGCCGGACGGATCGAGGACGTCGTCCAGCTCTACCGCAAGGGACTGGAGATCGACGCCGACTGGGCGGTTGGTCTGGCCGGACAGGGTCTGGCCGAGCACGAGCTGGGGCGCAGCGAGGAAGGTCTTCGGAAGATCCGGCGGGCACTGGAGATCGATCCGCGCTTCGCGCGCGGTCACTTCTACCTGGCCACGGTTCTGCGAGATCGCGGTGACCTCGCCGCCGCGCGCGATCAGCTCGAACGCACCCTCGAACTCGACCCGACGCACGAGCAGGCCGCGCTGCAGCTCGCGCAGTTCCTGCAGTCCCAGGGGCAGGCCGATCAGGCGCGGACCTTCCTCGAGGACTTCCTCGAGAAGTCGGGGGCGAGCAGCGCGGTCAGTGCCGAGATCGCGGCCATCGACCTGAGGGCCGGTCGGCCCCAGCAGGCGCTGCCGATCCTCGAAGAGGCGGTGAGCGACTTCCCGCGCGACACCGACCTGCTCGGCAACCTGGGCATGGCCTACGCGATGACCGACGACCTGCCCCGCGCGCAGTCGACGTTCGAGCGACTCGTCGAGGTCGATCCGAACTCCGCCGAGGCACACGCGCAGCTCGGGCAGTTCCTTCTGCAGAGCGGCGACACGACGGCGGCGCGGCGACACCTCGAGCAGGCTGCCGAACTCGCGCCCGACGACGGCGGCGTGCAGATCGCGCTGGCGACCTTCCACCATCGCCACGGGCGGTTGGACGAGGCCATGCAGATCTACGAGGGCGTGCTCGAACGCGAGCCGGAGAACGCGCTGGCGCTGTACCAGCTCGCCCTGGCCACCGGGGCGAAGGGGGACGAGGAGACGGCCCTCGAACTGCTCGAGCGAGCACGCGAGCTCGACCCGACACTGCCGATGCCGCAGCGCAAGAGGCAGTAGCACGGCGGCGTCGCAGACCTTCCGCTTGACGCCGCCGAGTGGCCTCCGGACACTGCCCGGCGCCGCCCGTCCTCTCCGCCCGGGGATTCCTGCGCATGGCGTCGCTCGACCTCCTTCTCGCGAATCTCCTGTCGCCGGTGGTGTTGGCCTTCGCGCTGGGTGTCGTCGCCCGGCTCGTGCGCAGTGACCTGGAGTTCCCCGCACCGCTCTACGATGCCCTGTCGATCTACCTGCTCCTGGCGATCGGGCTGAAGGGCGGGGCCGAGCTGAGTGTGACCCCGTTGCTCGAGTTCGCCGGTCCGGCGGGGCTCACCCTGGCGCTGGGCGTGGTCACGCCGCTGATCGCCTACGGAATCCTGCGGAAGCTCGGACGCTTCGACCGCACGAACGCCGCCGCGGTGGCGGCGCACTACGGATCGGTGTCGGCGGTGACCTTCATCGCGGCCACGGCCTTCGCCCAGCGGGCCGGGCTCGCCCCCGAAGGCTTCATGCCAGCCCTGGTGGCCCTCCTCGAGGTCCCGGCGATCGTGGTGGCGTTGATGATCGCCCACGTGCGTTCGGGCGCGGCGGGAACCTGGGGCGAGGCCCTGCACGAGATCATGGCCGGGCGCAGTGTCGTTCTGCTCCTGGGTGGGCTGGCGATCGGTTGGCTGGCGGGCAAGGAGGGGATCGCGCCCGTCGCGCCCTTCTTCGTGGAGGGGTTCCAGGGAGCGCTCACGCTCTTCCTGCTCGAGATGGGAATGGCGGCCGCGGCGCGTCTGCGCGATCTGCGCCGGGTCGGCCTGTTCCTCGTGATCTTCGGAGTGGTCGTGCCGCTCCTGCACGGCGCACTGGCGATCTGGCTGGGTGGACTGGTCGGTCTGTCGCCCGGCGGCAGCGCCGTGTTCGGGGCCATGGTCTCGAGCGCCTCGTACATCGCCGCCCCGGCCGCGGTGCGCATCGCGCTTCCGCAGGCCAGCCCCACGCTCTACCTGACGGCGTCGCTGGGGATCACCTTCCCCTTCAACCTCACGCTGGGAATTCCCCTGTACTACGATCTGGCCATTCGCCTGGCCGGCTGATTCCGGAGGTGGATCGTGCACACCGTCGATCTGAAGCTCGTGACCGTGATCACCGAACGCCTGCTACGGGATCGCATCGTCGACGAACTGCGCAACTGCGGGGCGAAGGGCTTCACCGTGAGCGACGTCTCGGGCGAGGGATCGCGCGGGGTGCGGGCCAGTGAATGGGAGGGGCAGAACCTGCGGATCGAATCGGTGGTCAGCCCCGAGGTCGCCGATCGAGTGGTCGAGCGCATCGCCGACGATTTCTTCGAGAACTACGCGGTGATCGTCTACCTGCAGGACGTCCAGGTGGTGCGCGGCGACAAGTACGTGTGAGGCGGCGGCGGGACCCGGACGACTGTGTTAGCCTGACCGCTCGCGCGCCCGCCCCGCAACGCCTGCGACCGCCCCCTCGCACCGGCCCACCATGAGCACATCCGACATTCCCGGCCGCGACGATCTCGCGCGGCTCGACGCCGGCGACCCGCTGGCCGCCCATCGCGCCGAGTTCGACCTGCCCGAGGGCGTCCTCTACTTCGACGGCAACTCGCTCGGCGCCCAGCCCCACCGTTCGGCCGAACGGATCGAGGCCGTGCGACGCCAGTGGCGAGACGACCTGATCAACGCCTGGAACGAGCACCGCTGGATCCATCTGCCGCGCGAGATGGGAGCGCGCATCGCGCCGCTGGTCGGGGCCGACGCCGACGAGGTGGCCGTGGCCGACTCGACCTCGGTCAACCTGTTCAAGATCGTGGCCGCGGCCCTGCGCCTGCGCCCCGATCGCCGGGTGATCGTGAGCGAGCGGGACAACTTCCCCAGCAACATCTACATGACGCAGGGCCTGATCGACCTGCTCGGCCGCGACCACGAGCTGCGCCTGGCCGAGGCCGGTGAGGTGGACGCCTGCATCGACGACGACGTGGCCGTGGTCTGCCTGACGCACGTGAACTTCCGCACCGGCGCCATGCACGACCTGCCCGCGGTCACCGAGCGCACCCACCGCGCCGGTGCGATCTCGGTGTGGGATCTGTCGCACAGCGCCGGTTCGGTGCCGATCGACCTCGACGCCGCCGGCGTCGACCTGGCCACGGGTTGTGGCTACAAGTTCCTCAACGGCGGCCCGGGCGCTCCCTCGTTCTTCTACGTGAACCGTCGCCTGCACGACTCGTGGGCCCAGCCGTTGACGGGCTGGCTCGGGCACGCGGCGCCCTTCGACTTCGTGCCCGACTACGAACCGGCGCCGGGCATCGCGCGCGGTCTGTGCGGCACGCCGCCGATCCTGAGCATGGCCTCTCTCGACGCCGCGCTCGAGACCTTCGACGGGGTCGACATGGAGCAGGTGCGCGCGAAGTCGGTGCGGCTGGGCGAGCTGTTCC
>CAZQHE010000182.1:0-6394 GCA_964593155.1 uncultured bacterium | reverse complement strand
CGTCACTTCCGTCGCGGAAGTGAACGGTCGTCGCACCGCGAAGCATGACCCGGACATACGAACGCCCCCCGACCGGAGTCGGGGGGCGTCCTCGTCATCGCGAAGTCGATCCCGGGGGATCTACTTCGTCAGCATGACCTTCTGCACCTCGACCTGGTCCTGGGCCTGCAGGCGCATGAGGTACACACCCGATCCGACGTCGGCGCCGGAGTCGGTGCGGCCGTCCCAGCTCACGTCGTACGCACCCGCGCCCTTGACGCCGTCCACCAGGGTGGCGACGCGGCGACCGCGGAGGTCGAAGACGGAGAGGTTCACGGCCTGCTGCGAGCGCACGGCGAACGAGATCGTCGTCTGGCCCCGGAACGGGTTCGGGCTGCCGCCCTCCAGACGGACGATCGAGTCGTCACCGCTGCCCTCGGTCAGACGGAACGGACCGAAGGCCATGGTGCCGCCGTTGGCGTTCACCAGCTCGACCGTGTAGGTCGCGCTGCCGGTCGGGGCGACCTCGTCGACGAACCGGAAGCTTCCGGCCACCGACAGGTCCTGCACCTGATCGGTCAGACGCACGCGGTCGGCCTGCTCGCCGTTCTGACGGTACACGTGGTATCCGGTGAAGCCATAGGCCTCGGCCAGACGCCACTGCAGCACGGCACCCCAGCCCTCACGGGCGACGCTGACGTCGGTGAACGACACGGGCACCGGGCAGTCCACGACGATCACGGACTCGCAGGTGCTCACGTTGCCCTCGTCGTCGGTGACGATCAGGGTCACGGGGTTCTGGCCACCCTCGTAGGGTCCCGGAGGATCGAGGGCCAGCGTCACGTCGCCACCGTCGGGATCGAACGAGCCGGCGTCGACCTGCTCGGGATCGACGAAGACCTCGCACGGACCCGTCTCGGTCTCGTTGACGATGGTCACCCACGGGTTGCAGGCGGCCGTCGGCGGCACGTCCTCGCCCGTCACGTTCAGCGTGACCGGGATCGTGGCGCTGCCACCGTTGCTGCCGATGTTGATCTCGCAGTCGTACGAACCGGTCGCCAGGCCGGTCGCGTCGAACACGAGGTCGACGATGTCGCTGTCACCGGCGGGAATCGTGCCCGTGGTGGCGCTGGCCGAGAGGAAGCCGCAGTCGGCGACCTCGGCGGCGATCACGACGTCGTCGACGAAGAAGTTCGACCCAGCGCCGTTGGCGGCGAAGATCTCGGAACGGAACTCCACGTCGTGCGGCTGACCGTCGGCGAAGCCCAGCGCGGTGAGATCGACGGTGATCTCGGTGTAGCCCAGCTGGCCGCAGAGCGCGCTGCCGCCGTCGGTGCGGTACACCTCGGTGCCGTCGATCAGCACCTGCATGTAGTCCGAGGGCGAGTCGCAGGCGATCTGCTCGAGCCAGAAGCTGAGCGTGACGTCGCCGGTCGGGATGGTCACGGTCTGGCTGACACTGCCGGCCTCGAAGGCGCCGATGCCGCCGAACCAGGTCCAGAACGACCCGGTGCGGGGACCGGTGCCGGTGCCGGTGCCACAGGCGACCACGTCACAGATCGGCGTGCCGAAGTTGGTGGACGACTCGGTCCACGCACCGCCGAAGGGACCGGCCTCGAAGCTGCCGTCGGCCACCGCGTTCGGACCCAGCGCCTTGGCCAGGTGCTGCGGATGCACGTGCGGCATCTTCTCGGACACGTCCTTCAGGGCGTCGGCCGTGGTCGGCTTCTTCGTGGCCGAACCCGAGCGCTGGCTCGGACGTTCCAGACGGAAGGCCGTCTGCGGCTCGAAGAGTTCGGTCTCCGTGCGGACCAGGAACGGCGAGGCGGCAGCCTCGAGGTCGTCCAGGGTCCACTCGAGATCGAAGGCCGGCGGCACGGCGGCGTTGGCGATGGCCAGCGGCAGCTGGGTGGTCCCACCGGCCGGCAGCGTGACCTCGATCGGCGTGGTGTCCACGTCGAGGATCGCCGGCGGCAGGAGCTCGCAGATCGTCCACTCGAAGGTCCCGTCGGCCAGGTCGATGCTGGGCACGAACGAGAACTCCTCGTACACGGTCTGCAGGCCGTCACCGATCGGCTGGGCCGCGGCCGACAGATCGGTCGAACCCGGATCGGCGACGCCGCCACCCTCGCTGCGACCCACGATGGCGTCGGTGGTCGCGATGGCGCCGTACTCGATCGTGTACGAGCCGTCGGGACGCAACGTCACGGTGAAGTTGTTCGAGTCGGTGCCGGCGAACTGCGGGACGTCGGTGAAGGTGACGACGAACTCGCCGCCCACGTTCTCCGCGGTGACCGTGCCGCCGCTGTTCGGTGCCAGGTCGTCCCACAGCGGGGCGATGCGCGGCGGACCGTCGAGGAGTTCGCCCACCGACTCGGAGAAGTCGGTGTCACCCTGGCCGAAGGTCAGGAAGCCGTTCGAGCCGACGAACACGCTCGAGTAGGTGTTGCCGTCACAGAACGGGAAATCGAAGCCCAGAGGCACCTCGATCGCGTCGTCGTCACCGAGCGGCAGCACGGCGCCGGGGTCGGTGAGGATGATGTCGACGTTCGAGGTCACACCGTTGGCCACGATGCCCGAGAAGTCGCACTCGGGATCGACCGTCCCGTCGGCGCTCTCGGCGGTGTTCCACCACTCCTCGTCGAAGGTGACGGTGGTGGGGGGAGTGCTGAAGCCACCGTCGACGATGCCGTCGATGTAGACCACGTACTCCTCACCCGGGGTCAGACCGTTGAACTCGAAGTCCCCGCGCGGCGTCGACGCGTCGCCCTGCGAGCGGTTGCCCGAGAGCTCCGAGTTCGAGTCGCCGAAGGGATCGTTCACGTTCCGGACGATCACGTTGACGCCGGTGACCGGGGTCACGCCGTCGGACAGCAGGACCCGACCGCTGATGGTGGCACCGGTGGTGGGCCAACCGCCCGCGGGGTACAGGTTCGACAGCGCCGACACGTCGTCGGGATGCTCGATCGTGGCGACCTCGAGACCGATCCCCGACGCCGGACCCGGGTCGATGAACGGGTACATGGTCTCGATGTCGGCCAGCGTGGGTAGACCGCTGTAGGGGCCCGCGCAGCCATCGGGGCTGACCTGGTCGCCCAGGTACACGATCGCGCCGTTGGTCTGCGTGTGCGCCAGGTTGATGGAGTGACCCATCTCGTGGGTGACCACACCACCGAAGTTCAGGCCGGCGGTGTCGGACGGGTCGACCCCGCCGCCGCCGAGCACGATCCAGCCCTCGGTGATCTCCGAGCCGTCGGCGAAGTCGGGGCTGGCAACGCCCAGGACGCCCGATCCGGGCGGAATGCCGAAGTACTCGAAGAAGACGTTCTCGTCGTCGTCGTAGATGACGTGGATCCCACCACCGTTGAAGGTGCCGATCACGTTGCCCGCAGTGGCACCGTTGTTCACGTCGGGCAGACCGACGGTCGAGAAGTCACCGGCCACGGTCAGCTGCAGGGCCGAGGTGGCCACCCCGGACCACTCGCTCACGGCCGTCTGGACCAGAGCATCGGCCTCGGCGTTGGTCACGGGACCGAGATCGCCGAGGTCGGTGTACACGTTCACCGGAGCCGTGGTGTCCCAGGCGTAGGGAGTGTTGGTCTCGGGATCGAAGACCAGCAGCGGTCCGCCGGCATTGGCGGCGGCCGGAGCCAGGACGAGGGTCAGGGCCAGGGTCAGGAGTCCGATTCGCTCAGTGCGCATGGTGCAGGACCCCCTCTTCGACCCAGCGTTCCTCGACCGCGTTGCGGACGAAGCTCACGAACGTGTCTTCGTCGATCTGTCCGCCGGGCACGGTGACGAGCTTCTGCGCCGCTTCGGGCATGCGCTCGGTCTGTGCGGCGACGTGGTGGAACAGGTTGCTGTTGTCGACGGCGTTGATGACGTTGCCGCGCTCGTCGACGGTGAACTTGCCCTGGTTCAGGCCGACCGTGGTCTGCATCCCGTTCATCGGCGACTGCCGGTACAGGAACAGGATCACCTTCTCGTCGGTCACGAACATGGGGAAGGCGGCAGGAGTGGTGGAGAGGGCCGTACGGCCGTCCGTCATTCTCTTGGGGGCCTGGAGCCCGAACTGGCGGATGATGCGGACACCGGTGCGGTCACCGGTCAGATCGTCCAGCACATCGATCGTGATGTCGGTGTAGGGAAGGTTCATCGAATCGAAGCCGTCTTCGATCTCCAGAACCTCGGCCACCACGATACTCTCCGCCTGGTCGATCAGATCGACGATGTTGGCGGTGCGCAACGACGTGGCCTGTGCGAGCGATGTGTTCAGCATCATCGCGAACGCCAGGAGCCCCACCGTGCGCAGGCGAGAACGAAGGTGCATGCGCGTTCCTTTCGGATGGAACGGGAAGGACGAGTACCCCCGGACGGGATGGACCTGCCCACGCGGCGCGCACGCACGCGTGACGACCCGTCGGGAGCAAGTTATCCGGTTCCGAGTGGTACGTTTCGGACTGTGGGCGAGTGGACGCGGGGCCGCAGCTGGTGTCGGGACGAGAGGCGCGTGTCTGCCCGATGACGTGGCGATCGCCACCGGAGGGTCCGAGTCCGTCGACCGGGGTCACACTAGCAGAGCGTCGAACGGTGTTGCAACGGCGAAGGCCAGATGATCGTGCGTCGTGAGCCGGGCCCGGTGGACGAAGGCCGAACCCGACGGGGCCCGGCCTTCGTCGATCGACGGGAACGCACCCCTCAGTTCGCCCCGGCTTCTTCCGACTTCTCTTCGCCCGGACCGGACCGCGCGATCAGACGGTTGATCCGCGCGGCCATCGCGCTGGGATCGTCGACGGTCGAGCCCTCTGCGATCACGGCCTGTTCGTAGAGCAGGTTGGCGTAGTCCTCGACGCGCGGATCGGACGGATCGGCCTCGTGCAGGGCGCGCATGGTCCGCACGGCCTCGTGATCGGGATTCAGTTCGAGGATGCGTTCGCGCGGCGGCAACTCGTCGCCCCGGCCCATGCGCTTCATCAGCCGCTCCATGTGCGCGCTCACTCCGTGTTCGTCGGCCACCAGCACCGCCGCGCTCTCGCGCAATCGGTGCGACGCGCGCACTTGCTTCACGCCCGACAGCGCGGTCTTGACGAAGGTGAACAGGCCCTCGAGCTCTTCCGCCTTCTCTTCGTCCTTCGATTCGGTCTCGTCCAATTCACCCCGGTCGGCCGCTTTGAGCTTCCTGCCCTCGTACTCGCCGAGGTGTGCCACGAGGAACTCGTCGACGGGGTCGGTGAGCAGCAGGACCTCCTGGCCCTTCTCGCGCAGGGCCTCGAGCGCGGGGGAGCGCTCGATCAGCGAGCGGCGCTCGCCGATCAGGTACCAGATCGTGTCCTGACCCTCGGGCATGCGCTCGAGGTAGGTGTCGAGGTCGACGCTCTCGCCGTCGCCGGTCCGCGTGCTGTCGAACAGCAGCAGCTTGGCGATGCGCTGGGCGTTGCCCGGGTCGTTGGCCACACCCTCCTTGAGCGTGGCGCCGAACTCGGTGAAGAACGACTCGTAGTGCTCGCGCTCCTTCTCCTTCATCTCCTCGAGCGTCTTCAGGACCTTGTTCACCAGTCCCTTCTTGATCTGTTCGACCACGCGGTTCTTCTGCAGGGTCTCGCGGCTCACGTTCAGCGGCAGGTCGCTGCTGTCGACCACGCCCTTCACGAAGCGCAGGTACAGCGGCAGCAGCTCCTCGCAGTCGCCGGTGATGAACACGCGCTGGATGTACAGCTGCAGGCCGGCCTTCGGCTCGCCCCAGTAGTAGTCGAGGGGCTTCTTCCTCGGCAGGTAGAGCAGGGCCCGGTACTCGAGCGTGCCCTCGGCCTTGAAGTGGATGGTGCGTCCCGGCGCCTCGAAGTCGTGCGAGATCTGTCGGTAGAACTCCTCGTGCTCGGCGTCGTCGACCTCCTTGGGGTCGCGCAGCCACAGCGCCTGGCGCGAGTTCAGCGTCTGCTTCTCGCGCACGGTCATCGTCTCGCCCTCTTCGCCGCCCTCGATCGGCTTCTGGACGTCGACCTCCATCACGATCGGGTGCTCGAGGAAGTCCGAGTACTTCTTCACGATCCGGCGGATCACGGACTCCTCGAGGAACTCGTGGGCGTCGTCGCGCAGGTGCAGCACGACCTCGGTGCCGCGTTCGGGCCGGTCGATCTCCTCGAGCGTGTACGAGCCCTTGCCCTCGCTCTCCCACTTCACGCCGTGTTCCTCGCCGGCGTGGCGGGTGAGCACGGTGACGCGGTCGGCCACCATGAAGGCGCTGTAGAAGCCCACGCCGAACTGACCGATGAGTTCGGGGCGGTCGGAGGCCTCGGCCTCGCGCAGGGCGCTCAGGAACTCGCGCGTGCCGCTGCGCGCGATGGTGCCGAGCTGATCGCCGATGGTGGTGCCCGACATCCCGATGCCGTTGTCGATCACGTGCAGGGTCTTCGCG
>CAZQHE010000181.1:0-6556 GCA_964593155.1 uncultured bacterium | reverse complement strand
ATACGTCATCCCGCGGGCCAGTGACGTTCCCATGCCCTCTTCCCACGACTCGTTCACGCACACCGACACGTCGAGGCCGCGCAGTTGCTCGACCATGCGCTCGTGCTCGGCGCCGAGCACCACGACCACGGGTCGACAGCCGGTGGCCACGACCTCTTCCACGGTGCGGCGCAGGAGCGTGCGCCGTCCGTGCTGCAGCAACTGCTTCGCCGTGCCCAGTCGGCGCGACCCACCGGCGGCCAGGACGATCGCTCCGGTGTCGCCGGTGCCCAGACCCTCGCGCAGGGGACGCGCCGTACGGCCATTGAGCACGGCCTGCATCTCCGAGAGGATCGCCAGCGCCATGTCCTGCGGAGAACGTCCGCCGAGATCCAGTCCGACCGGAGCGTACAGCCGACCGCCGTCGTCCACCGATCCCATCGTCGCGAACATCGCCTTCAACCTTCGGCGCGATCCCATCACGCCCACGTACGCCACGTCGCTGCCCAGGAGCGCGCGGATCCACTGCGCGTCGCGCGCGTTGTGGTGCGTCAGCACCAGTGCGCCGGTGCGGTCGTCCAGATCGAGGGTCTCGTCGATCTCACCGGGGTCGACCAACCGTTCGTCGTCGGGGCGCACGCCGTGCGCCGGACCACCGCCGGCCACACACACCGATTCCCAGTCGAGCGCCCGGGCCATCGAGCGCAGCGCGTCGATCACCACGACGCTGCCCCCGATCAACAGAAGCCGAGGACGCGGCCGCACGACCTCGGCCAGTGCACGGATCCGCTCCTCGCCCACCCGCAAGACCACGTCGCGCGTCAGCGGCTCTTCTTCGAGTGCCCGACCCACGCGCCGGATCTCTGCAGCAAGTCCGGCATCCCCCGGCACCGGCGCGGGTTCGTCCCCCCATGGCCACGTGTAGGCCACCGGCGTGAAGTCGTCGGACTCGTCGCGCCCGAACAGCGTGAGGACCACGCCGGACCGCCGGTTGCGGTCCCACTCGGCCACGTGCTCGAGCACGCCGGTCGGGTCGGGATCGACGCCCTGCAGCAGGATCTCGACGCGGCGTGGGCACCCGGTGGCGAAACCGCGCGCGAGATCGGCGATGCGTTCGCCGTCGTACACCAGGCGGCGGAAACCGCCCGACTCGAACAATTCGGCTGCCCGGACGGCCACGTCGTCGTCCAGACACCCGCCGCTCAGATCGCCGATCCGCGATCCGTCGTCGCCCACGAGCATGCGGCTTCCGAGCGGTCGGAAGGCCGGTCCGACCACCCGCACGAGGGTGGCGAGCACACAGGAACGCCCCGCGTGACGGTGTTCACGGAAGGCGCGCACGAGTTCGGCGGACGAGGTCACGGAATCCATGTTTTGATCACCCCGCGCGACCATAACACTGGACGCACCCCACTGCGACGCCCGCGCCCGAGGAGGACGCCATGGCCCGATTCGAGTTCGAAGTCAACGGAGAGCGCCGCACGCTCGACGCCTCCGGCGACATGCCCCTCCTGTGGGCCCTGCGCGACCACCTCGACCTCCCGGGAACGCGCTTCAGTTGCGGGCAGGGCATCTGCGGCAGTTGCACCGTGCTGCTCGACGACACCGCGGTCCGCAGCTGCGTCACGCCGTTGTCCGACGCCGACGGCTCCCGGGTGACGACCATCGAAGGCCTGTCGACCGACGGCACGCATGGCGTGCAGCGCGCCTGGCTCGCCGAACAGGTCGCGCAGTGCGGCTACTGCCAGCCGGGTCAGATCATGGCCGCCGTGGCGCTGCTCCAGGAGAATCCGGATCCCGACGACGCCGCGATCCACGCCGCGATGGACGACGTGTTGTGCCGCTGCGGAACCTACGAACGCATCCACCGGGCGATCCGTCGCGCGGCGAAGGAGGGCTGATCATGGTCGCCATCCGCAAGATCGGCCGCCGCGAGTTCCTGCAGCGCACCGGCATGGTGACCGGCGGACTCGTGCTGGGCGTCGCCCTGCTCGACACCGTCGACGGCACCGACGCCGTCGCCACCGACACCTTCCAGCCCAACGTCTTCGTGGCCATCGACACCGACGGCCGCATCACCGTGTGGGTCTCCCGCACCGACATGGGTCAGGGCACGCGCACCGGCATGCCCATGATCCTGGCCGAGGAACTCGAAGTTCGCCTCGACGACGTGACGATCGTCCAGGCCGACGGCGACGAGAAGTACGGTCATCAGCTCACCGGCGGTAGCCTGAGCGTGCGCCTCATGTGGGATCCGCTGCGCCAGGCCGGCGCCACCGCGCGCACCATGCTGATCCGTGCCGCCGCCCGCCTCGGCGACGTCGAACCCGCATCGTGCCGCGCTCGCGACGGGCGCGTCCTGCACTGGAACAGCGACCGCGAGTGGGCCTACGGCGACCTCGTCGAGACCGCCTCCACGCTCGACGTCCCGGACGAGGACGAGATCGAACTCAAAGACCCGGCCACCTACCGCCTGATCGGTGAATCCCTCGACCGCATCGACGGCCCCGACATCGTCACCGGCCGTGCCCAATACGGCATGGACATCCGCCGCGCCGGCATGCGCTACGCCGCGGTCGCCCGGTGTCCGATCTACGGCGGCCGCCGTCCGCAGGAATTCGACCCATCGCCCGCCATGCGGATCGACGGCGTGGAACGCGTGTTCGGGATCGACGGCCTGCACGACGGCTTCTACCTGGCCGACGGCATCGCCGTGATCGCCCGCGACACCTGGTCGGCGTTGCAGGGGGCCGAGGCACTCGAGATCGCCTGGCAGGAGGGCGACGACGGCGACGCGAGCACCGAGCAGCTGCGCGAGACCTTCCGCCGTCTGGTCGACGAACGCGGCGAGGTCCTGCGCGAGGACGGCGACGTCGACGGCGCGTTCGGCAACGCGGCGAAGACCCTCGAGGCCACCTACGAGCTCCCCTTCCTCGCCCACGCGCCCATGGAGCCCATGAACTGCACGATCGACCTGCGGGGCGATCGCTGCGAGATCTGGACGCCCACGCAGAACCCGCAGACCGTGCGCGAGCGCGTGGCCCGTTTGCTGGGCTTCGACACCTCGCAGGTGACCGTGCACGTCACGCTGGTGGGCGGCGGGTTCGGCCGGCGTCTGTACCCGGACATGGAACTCGAGGCCGCCCGCATCGCGAGCGAGGTCGACGGGCCGGTGCAGGTGGTGTGGAGCCGCGAAGAGGACATGCGCCACGACCGCTACCGCCCGGCCAGCCTCCACCGGCTGCGCGGCGGCGTCGACGCCGAGGGCGTGCCCACGGCCCTGCACTGGCACATCCTCAACACCCACCGCGGGGTGTTCCGGTCCGACGAGTTCCCCGCGCACCAGTTCCCGAACCTGCGGGTGGAGTACACGCACGTACCGTGGGTCCTGCCACGCGGCGCGTGGCGGTCGACGGTGCACTCGCAGAATCCCTTCGTCGCCCAGTGCTTCCTCGACGAACTCGGCCACGCCGGCGGCGTGGATCCCATGGAACTCCGCCTGCGGCTGCTGCGCGAGCGCCCGCGACCGCGCGGCGACGGCAACGCGCCGTTCGACCCCGACCGCATGCTGCGCGTGGTCGAGGAAGTCGCCGACCGCTCGAACTGGGGCCGCAGCGTCGACGACGGCCACGGTCGCGGGATCGGTTTCTCGTACTGCTACGACTCGTACGTGGCCGAGGTCCTCGACCTGCACGTCGAGAACGGCCGCTCGAAGATCGACGCGGTGACCGCCGTGGTCGACTGCGGCCGCGTGATCAATCCCGACCTCGTGCGCTCGCAGTTCGAGGGCGGCGTGGTCTTCGCCCTGAGCGCGACGATGATGCAGGAGATCACGGTGGAGAAAGGCCGCGTGCAGCAGGGCAACTTCGGCGACTTCCCGATGATGCGCCTGAGCGAGACGCCGACGGTGACCACGCACATCCTCGAGAACGAGAACCGGCCCGGGGGCATCGGAGAGGTCCCGATCCCTCCCACCATGCCGGCGTTGGGCAACGCGCACTTCATGGCAACGGGCGAGCGCCTGCGCCGCGTTCCGCTCTTCGGCTGATCGAACGGTTCCAGTGCGGCGGTCCCTCAGCCGTCGCGCCGGATCAGCCGGTGCACGTCCTGGCGCACCAGCAACAGGCACGGCACCAGAAGCAACGTGAGTGGAGTGGCCAGCAACAGGCCCATGCCCAGGGAGAGCGCCATGGGAGCGAGGAAGGGATCGCTTCCGCCCAGCCCGTAGGCAAGCGGCAGCAGACCGCTCGAGGTGGTGAGGGTGGTCATGGTGACCGGGCGCAGGCGATTGGCCGCCCCCTCGCTGATCACGTCCTTCCACGACGCATCTGGGTCGCTGCGGCGTAGATCCTCGACGTGGCTCACGAGGACGAGCGAACCGTTCACCACCACGCCCGTCAGTCCCACCAGTCCGAGCATCGCCAGGAAGCCCAACGGCAGTCCGTGCGCAGCGAAGGTGAGAATGACCGCGAGCACTCCGAAGGGAATGGCCACCATGATCGTCAGCGGCTGGGTGACCGATTCGAAAAGCAGCATGAGCAGGAAGTAGATCGCGATCACCGCCACGCCGAAGGCTACGAACAGACTACGGAAGGAATCTTCCGTCTCCTCGGCCTCGCCGCCGAAGACGAACTCCATGTCGGACCAGTCCGATGCCAGGTCGAAGTTCGATCGGATGCGGTCGACGACCTGAAGGGGCGTGGTCACGTCCTGGTCGACGTCGCTGGTGATGCGGGTCGCGCGCTCGGCGTCGAAGTGGTGGATCCGCGACGGACCGCTCGAACGTTCGAGTTCGGCCACCTCGTCCAGCCGGATCAGACGGCCCTCGACGTTCGGGATGCGCAACGACGCGAGCTGCGTGGAGTCGCCGCGCGCCTCCTCGGTCAGTCGCACGCGGAGGTCGACGTCCTCGCGCCCCCATCGGACGTTTGCCACGTCGCGGCCCTGGTACGCCAGGCGGAGCGTCCCGGCAACCTGGGCCACCGTGAGCCCCCGGCGCGCCAGGCGGGTCTGGTCGAGGTCAACGCGGATCTGCGCCGGCCCCCGGCGGTCGTTGCGGTCGATGTCGTGGACGCCCTCGATCGACCCCATGAATGCGACCACCGAGTCGGTCAAGGCCCGACGACGCTCGGGGTCGTAGCCGAGTACACGCAGGGTGACCGGCCGTCCCAACGGCGGTCCGCCCTTCTCGATCTTGTAGAAGATGTCGGCGAAACCGCTGAGCGTGCGCGTGTCCTCTCTCAGATCCGCGACGATCTCCGATGCCGTGCGATTACGCTGCGGGTACGGTGTCAGATTCACCCGCACGAAGGCCCAGTGCTCGTTCTCTCCCGGCTCGAAGCGGCCGTGGCTGCCGATGCGCGAGGCGAAGGACGACAACTCCTCGTCGGGAAGGCCAGCCACGATCGATTCGATCTCGGTGACTTTCTTCGCGGTGTGCTCGAGCGACGAGCCCACGGGCGTGTCCACGTAGACCACGAACGAATCGGCCGAAGTCGCCGGGAACAAGATGAAGCGCATGTGCGTGGACGCGTACCACAGCGCACCGGCCAGCAGCACGGCCGACAGCGTGACGAAGACGTACCGTCCCCACAGCACGCCGCGCATGAATCGCGCGAAGACACGGCGGATGGGATCGAACCAAGGTCGCGTGCTGCGCTTGCGTTCGTCGAGTCGCTCGAGACCACCCGCCAGGTGCGCGGGGAGCGCAAAGACGATCTCGGCAAGGGACAGTGCGAGAGCCAGGCTGATCACCAACGGGATGACGGTGATGAACTGCCCCGTGATGCCGGGCATGAAGAAGATGGGCGCGAAGGCCAGGAAGGTGGTCAGCAGCGTCGTCAGCACCGGCCGAAAGACCTCCGCGATCCCCTCGGCCGCGGCCTCCGGGCCCGAGCCCACCCCGAGGGCATGACGACGCACGGTGTTCTCGCTGACGATGATCGCGTCGTCCACGACCAGGCCGATCACCAGCAACATGGCCGCCAGCGTGATGATGTCGAGGTAGCGCCCGAACACCGGCAACAGGAACACCACCCCGAGCAGCACCACTGGAATCCCGATGGCCACCCAGAACGCGGTACGCATGTTCAGGAACACGGTGAGGACGACCAACACGAGCGCCAGCCCGATGAGACCGTTGGCGACCACCACCTCGAAACGATTCCGTACGTAGGTGCTCTGGTCGTTGCTGAACAGGATGCGCGCGCCGTCGGGCAGCTCTTCGAGCTCGAAGCGTTCGGCCAGGTCGCGAATCCTATCGGCCACGCGGATCACGTCGGAGTCGTCGTCCTTGACCACGGCGAAGGTCACCGCGGGCAGGCCGTCGATGCGCGACATCGTGCGCGCCTCTTCGTAGCCGTCGACGATGCGCGCGACGTCGCCCACGCGCACCACCGGTCCGGAGAACACCGCGCGCACCGGCACGCCCGCGATCTCCTCGGGCGAATCGAAACGCGCCTGGGTCACCACGCTCTCCTCGCGCTCGCCGGTCTGCAGTTCGCCCCCCGTCGACCGCACGTTGCGCCCGGCGACGGCCCGCACCACTACCACTTCCATCTCTACGCGCTCGACACGA
>CAZQHE010000180.1:0-6677 GCA_964593155.1 uncultured bacterium | reverse complement strand
AGACCTCGGTTCCCTGCACGCCGCCGGTCTCGGTGACGTGGGTGAAGGTCTCACCGTCGAAGTGGCACACGCCATGGTGATGCGTGGCGAACCAGAAGTCGCCGTCGCCGTCCTCGAGGATGTCGTTGACGGAGTTGCCGCAGAGTCCGTCGTCGACGGTCAGGTGCCGCAGCGTGTCACCGTCCTGCACGAACACGCCGCCGCCGGTCGCGAACCACATCCGGCCGTGGCTGTCCTGCAGGATTCGACGGACCAGATGCGAGCTCGCGACGCCGCGCCCGCGGTCGGGCTCGACCTCCGGCAGGTCGAAGGCTGTGAATCCCGATCCGTCGTAGCGGCTGACGCCCGCGAGCGTGCCGATCCACAGGTCGCCCCGATCGTCGAGCGCCAGGCTCCAGACGTCGTGGCCGACCAGGCCGTCGGCCTCGGCGTAGTGGGTGAAGGTCGTGCCGTCGTAGTGGGTGAGACCGCGCTCGGTGCCGAACCACAGGTCGCCGTCGTCGTCCTCGACGATGCCGCGGACGGCGACGCCGCCGAAGCCCTGGTCGACGGAGAATCTCTCGAGCCGCTCACCGTCGTAGCGGAGGACGCCGTCGCCGTTCGTGCCCATCCACAGATCTCCCCGTTGGTCCTGCAGGATGCGGCGGACGAAACGGCTGATCGGCTCTTCGACGTCGGGGGCGACGGTCACGAAGTCACGCGGCTCCTGGACGGAAGTGCCACGGGCGGGCGTGACTCCGGTGAGAAACAGGATGATGGCGAGGGCGATACGCATGGGTTCCTCTCGATGAACTCGGGGGAGCGAGTCTACTCCGAGGGCGACGCCGCGTTCCCGGGGTCCGGGAAGGTTGGAGAAGAGTTCACGTTCGGGGACGAATCGCGGTCGAGCGATTCGATGACGTTCCGGCGAGGGATCGGACCGCTTCCCCGGCGATGCTCGTTCGACGAATGCTCCGTTCATCGGAGTTCACCGCCTCTTCCACTGTCGGCGTGACGTCCCGGAATTCGGATCGCGAGTCGTGGGCGATACCCTGATCCGAGGCACCTCGGAAGTAGAGCGCTCGATGATCGAATCCGGCCCGATGGACAGGCTCAGTCGTTCACTTCCCGATCGGAGGTTCGGGACACCTCGGGCGTTGCGAACAGAGCCCGATGCCTGCACGGTTTCCCAAACACGTGCTACACTCATCAGGTATCGGTTCTCGTTTCGCGCCCCACTTCCACCGGTGCCTCCATGTCGTTCGCGCCCGCTCGCTTCCGCCGTGCTCCTCGTCGTGCCGCGTCTTGCCTCGTCCCGCTTCTGCTTCTCTTCGCCTTCGACGCCCACGCCCAGTCCCCGGGCATCGACGCACCGCCTTTGGTCGATCCCTACTTCGACGGAACCTTCCCGCTGGGCACGCCCGGCGACGGTACCGAGATCGCCTATCGCCTGGTCGACGCCTATCCGAACCTGCGTTTCGACGATCCACTGGTCTACACCCCGTTGAAGGGCACCGATCGTATCTTCGTGGCCTCGCGTGGGGGACTCATCCACTCCTTCGTCAACGACCCGGCGACGGCGACCAAGGAACTGTGTCTGGACCTCGAGGCGATCACGGCGGTGGTGTGGGACGGAGGCTTCCTCGGCCTGGACTTCCATCCGGAGTTCGGGCAGGGCACGGGCAAGGACTGGATGTTCGTCTACCACAGCGTAGTGCCCGACGAGGGATCGTACCCGGGTGGATTCACGAACGGCTTCTTCGGCACGTACCTGCGGTTGGCCCGCTACGAGGTCGACCCGACGACCTACGTCGCCGACCCCGAAAGCGAGGTACAACTCTTCAACGTCCGCCTGTACAACGGCTCGCATCGTGGTGGCGGCCTCACCTTCGGCGGCGACGGTTTCCTCTACCTGTCGATCGGCGACCAGTTCCGCTACGAAACGGCGCAGGACCTGGCGACGAATTTCGAGGGCGGTGTGATCCGCATCGACGTCGACATGGATCCGACGCGTGCGCACCCGCCGCGCCGCTTCATGGGGACCGACGCAGGCGAGGAGGACGAGTTCACGGGCAATGCCTACTGGATCCCGAACGACAACCCGTTTCTCGATACCGACGGGGGGGTGTTCGAGGAGTTCTGGACGTTGGGCAATCGCGCGCCGCACCGCATGACCTACGATGCGATGAGCGATCGCTTCTGGAGCGGCGAGGTCGGGCAGAGCCGGCGCGAGGAGATCAACATCATCGACGGGGGCAACAACTACGGGTGGCCGTTCCGTGAGGGCCTACGCAGCGGTGTGCGGTCCGAGCCCGATAGCATCGGCGGCGTGCTGACCGACCCGGTGATCGACTTCCCGTCGCGCAGCGACGCGCGGGCGATCATCGGCGGCTACATCTACCGCGGCACCGAACTGCCGGATCTCTACGGCAAGTTCGTCTGCGGCGACCACATCTCGTCGAAGCTGTTCGCGATCAGCTACGACGACTCGACCGGTACGGCCACGCGCGCGGACATCGGGACCTTCACGCCGGGGTTCCTCGGGACCTTCGGTCAGGATCTCGACGGCGAGATCTACCTGTGTGGGCTCGGGCCCCAGCGTCCGATCTACAAGCTCGAACGGATCGTGACCAACGAGCCGGCGCCGGCGACGCTCTCCGAAACCGGGTTCTTCCAGGACCTCGCGACGCTCGAGCCGAGTCCGCAGGCGATTCCCTACGGGATCAACGAGCCCTTCTGGAGCGACGGCGCCCGGAAATCGCGCTGGGCGCTCGTGCCGCACGACGGCAGCTTCGCCGAGCGCATCGGATACTCGGCCGTCGAACCGTGGGGCTTCCCTGAGGGAACGGTGTGGGTGAAGCACTTCGAGCTGCCGGTCGACGAGACGGAGCCGTTGGTCACGATTCCGGTCGAGACGCGTTTCCTGGTCGAGGGCTATCTGGGCGAGGTCTACGGCCTGACCTACCAGTGGCGGCCCGACGGCAGCGATGCCGACCTCGTCTCAGGCGGCGCCGACGTCGACTACACGATCACAACCGCCAACGGCACGCGCACGCAGACCTGGCGCTACCCCAGCAACGCCGAGTGCCTGCAGTGTCACAACCCGACGGCCGGACCGGCGCTGGGCTTCTCGACCAAGCAGCTCAACCGCGACGTGACCTATCCGTCGACGGGACGAACGGACAACCAGCTCGTGACGCTGTCGGAGATAGGTCTGCTCGACGCCACCGTTGGTCCGGAGGACGTCGACGACTTGCCGCGCCTGACCTCGAGCGGCGACGCGACGGCGCCGCTGCACGATCGGGCGCTCTCGTACCTCGATGCCAATTGCAGCTACTGCCACCAGCCGGGCACGAGCAACCGTGCGAACATCGACGCGCGCGTGACCACGCCGCTCGCCGAGTCGAATCTGGTACGCGTGCCGGGCATCGAGGACCTGGGCATTCCCGAAGCCTTCATCGTTTCGCCGCAACGTCCCGCGCGTTCGCTGGCGCACGTGCGGATGGGGACTCGCGACGGCGGGCAGGTGCAGATGCCGCCGATTGCCTCGAACGAGATCGACCTCGACGGCACTGCGCTCGTCCGCAGCTGGATCGAAATCCTCGACGCGGACTTCACCCGCAACGCCGCGGTCGGTCGACCGGTGGCCCAGTCGAGCACGTACAACAGTGCCGGCGCGGACCGGGCCGTCGACGGCGACACGACCGGCGACTACGGCGAGGGTTCGGTCTCGCACACGGAGAAGGACCAGAACGCTTGGTGGGAGATCGATCTCCAGAGTGTGGTACCCGTCCAGTCGATCCGGTTGTGGAATCGCACTGACTGCTGCAGCAACCGTCTGAGCGATTTCTACGTGCTGGTGAGCGAGACGCCCTTCGCCTCGCAGGACCTGGCCACGACGCTGGCCGACTCGAACGTAGCTCGTTCGTTCCACTCGGGCACGGCGGGGAGGACGACGGACTTCGACTTCGACGTGAGCGGCCGCTACGTGCGCGTGCAACTCGACGGCGAGGACTTCCTGCAGCTGGCCGAGGTGCAGATCTTCGCCAATGACTACGACGGCCCGCCGATCGAGACGATTGTTCTCGGCAACCCGCCCACCGGCGGGGGCGAGGCAGATTCCACGACGTCGAACCTGGTGGTGAATCTGACCGACACCTACGAGAACGACACGTCGGGCTTCGTGGTCGTGCGTCTCGACGAGATCCGCTTCGAGGCTGCCGCCCTCGGCGATCCTGTCACTCCCTTCGTCGCGTCGATGGCGAATACCGGCGGGCTGCGTGTCGACCGGATCGGCACGACGCGTATTCGCGAGGAGATGGAGCTCGGCGAAAACGTCTTCGCCTTCGACGCGATCGCGCCGCCGGTGGTGCGGCTGTCTCCCGGCGAACGGATCGTTGCCGGCTTCATGGATTCGTATCCCGACGGCAGCGGGAGTGGGATCTCTTCGGTCGTGGCGTGGAGCGCCGACGCGTCGAGCGATTCGGTCCTGTGGATCGGCGGTCCGATCGGCGACGACGCTGGATCGATCGTGCCCGGCGAGGTGCTGCCTTACGGGACGTCGGCGGGACGGGAACGGCTGCGCGACTACGCCTTCACCGTCTCCATGACGCGCATGCTCGATCCCGACACCTACGTCACCAGCGCCGACACGCCGGGCGCGGCCGATCGCGCGGTACTGAACCTCGCGAACGCAGCGCCGAACCCCTTCAACCCGTCGACGGTCTTGCGTCTGCGTCTGACCTCGTCGGCGACGGTCGACTGGGCCGTGTTCGACGTCCGCGGCCGTCGCGTGAAGACCTTCGCGCGCGAACGGCTCGAGGCGGGCGACCACGTGCGGGTGTGGACGGGCGAGGACGACCGGGGCGAGCGGGTGGCGAGCGGCGTGTACTTCCAGCGCGCGATGGCTGCCGGCGAGTTGCGGAGCAATAAACTCGTTCTGTTGAAATAGGCGCGGATCAGCGCCGTCCGATCCCGATCACCTGGATCCGGGACTCCTCGTCGACCTCCAGGTGGACGATGTCCACGCCCGTGGCCACGAGGTCGCCCGCGTGCTCACGGTACCGCCGATCACTCGACCGTCGCTGCGGGGTGGTCCTCCGAAGGCAAAGGCCGGGAGGACGATCGTATCCGCGCCGGTTACCGGACGCACCACGTCGCCACGCTGGCAGCCACGATCCGACGCCTTCCACATAAATGCTCGACTCCGACACCGGAGTGACATCCTCATTCCTCGCCGCGCCTGTCCGACCGACGTCCCCACTCACCCCTCGGGCTGCGCGTCGCGGATACGGGCCGCGCGTGTGCGGATCGCCGCGGCCTCTCCGTCGAGCCCGTTGGCGGCGAGGGCCTCGGCGTAGACGTCGAGGTCGCGCGCGACTTCGACGTGGTCCTCGCCGAACTTCCGGGCGCGGCGTGACACGACATCGTCGAAGGCCGATCGCAACCGCTGCGTGTCGCCGGCGCCGCCGTATCCCGTGGCCAGTGACAGCAGACTCGCGACCGTGTCGTCGTGATCGGGTCCGAAGATCGCGGTGCGGATCTCGACGGCCCGTCGCAGAGCCACGATCGCCTCGTCGTGCCGGCCGAGGTCGTTCAGGGTCACGCCCTGGCTGTGCAGCACGCGTGCGACCTGCGGGTGGTCCGGCCCGAGCGCGGCCTCGGCCTGCGGCAGAACGGTCGCATACGCGTCCGCGGCGCCTTCGGTGTCGCCGCTCATCTGACGGAAGGCCGCCAGGTTCATGCGCGCGCCGATGGTTTCCATGTGCGCCGGGCCGTAGATGCGTTCGAGTTCGGGGAGCGCACGCTCGAGCATGGGCGTGGCCTCCTCCAGATTGCCCTGCTGCGCACGGGCGGCCGCGATGTTCATCATCAGGCGGACCCGCCGCCCCGGCTCCTCGACGTTGGTCGAGTCGAGCACGGTCAGTGCGCGTTCGAGCGCATTCTCGGCGTCGGGGAAGTCGCGTCCCCGGAAGTGGATGGCGGCCAGGTTGTTCCACGTGGACACGAGCGCGGTGTGGATCGACGGGCCCGTTCCGCCCTGCAGGTACGTGATCAGGTCGGCGAACTCCGCGCGTGCCTCCTCGGGATCGCCGATGCGTCCGACCAGTTGCGCGCGCACGTTGCGGAGCTCGACGGCCTTCTCGTCGTAGGGTCCGAAAGCAGCGGCACGCGCATCGAAGGCGGACTGCGCGATGTCGAGCGCGCCCCGGTAGTCACCCGCGTAGAACCGGGATTGGCTCCATTGTCGGCGCGCGTCGGCCAGGCGGGCATCGGAATCCTCGAGCACGCCTTCGAGATCGTCGACCGCCAGGCGAGCGAGCGAGTCCGCGCGGACGTACAGGCCGAGTCCCCAGTAGGCCTCGCTCATCGTGTTCAGCAGGTTGCCACGCACGAGGGGGTCGTCGTCGAGCGAGGCGCGGATCTCGTCGGCGCCGCGATCGAGGATCGCTCGCGCGGTGACGAGGGTGTCGGCCGCGGCGCCGGGTTCGTTCACCCGGAACAGGTCGACGAGGAAGTCGGTGATCTCCTCGGCGGTACGGGCGTCGCGCGAGGCACGCTCCTCGGCGTCGAGCGCGCGCACGAGCCCGAAGGCCAGGCCGGCCGCGCCCAGGACGAGGCCGAAAGCGATCACGCCGACCGTGGCCACGGGCAGCCGGTGACGACGCACGAACTTGCGCGCACGGTAGGTCCGACTC
>CAZQHE010000179.1:0-6722 GCA_964593155.1 uncultured bacterium | reverse complement strand
ATTCGCGGAGCCACGCGGGGTCGGTGGGGCCCGGCTGCAGGGAGTCGGGCCAGCTGGACAGGATCGTGTGTCGGAAGGCGTCCTCGATGTCCACGCGGACCACGCGGAGGTCGGGGGTGAGGCGGAAGAACACGTCCGTGCCGGTGCCGGGTCTCGCATGGGCGCCGACGCGCAAGGTCAGGGAGGCGCGCCCGTCCGTGCCGCGAACGATCCGTGGCGAGTGCGCTCCGAGGCGCTTCGCCCTGTCGAACTGGTTCATGATCGCGGGTGGGTAGTTGCGCAGGATCAGGCGCGCGGGCGCACCGTCGGTCTCGATGACGGCAGGCGTGCGGTCGGCGTGGGAGGGAACGCCGCCGGACGATCCCTCGAGGTCGAGCAGGACCGCCGCCGCGCCCTCGTGTGCATCGCAGTTCATGGATCCCGTGAGGAAGATCTCGTCGCGGCCGTCGTCGTCGACGTCGCCCGCGGTGAAGTCCGCGAGGTGCCCAGGGTGCTCGTACTGACCGAGGACGGTGCCTTGGTCGTCGATGACGACGATGGCCATGGGGAACCACATGTCCTGGTGGGTGCGCAGGACCACTTCCGACGTCCCATCCCCGTCGAGATCGGCCGGGACCATGTCGCCCACGCTGAAGTAGGCGTCGTCCACGATCGAGTCGCCGTAGGCCGCGCGCAGCTCCGACATCTCGGGGAAGACTTCCCACCGCATCTCTCCCGTGCGGCGGTCGAGGGCCCGGAGACGGCTTCCGTCCTCCGCGCGGCTGCCGAAACCGGCGAGCCAGAGATCGTCGGTCCACGGCGACGGTTCGAGGAAGATGATGCGTGAGTCGTACTCGCGGGACCATGCGGCGAGGCCGAGGCCGGGGACCTCTGCGCGGATCACGGTGTCGTGCGGAGTGTACACCGGCACCAGGTGCGACTTCGTGGCCTCGATACCGAAGACGATCGCGAGGAGGATGGCACCGCCGACCAGGGGGGCGTGCCGGGTGCGTCGGCGGCGATACCAGGGCGTGGTGGTGGGCGTGGGGGACGCGTCGTCCGGTTCCGTCGGGGGTGGTGGAAGAAGATCCTGCAACGACGCCCCGAGGACTTCGGCCAGCAGGATCAGCGTCTTCTCCTGCACACGCGGGCGACGGCCGCTCTCGAGGTCGTGCACCGTGCGGTACGTCACGCCCGCCGCCTCGGCGAGTTCGGTCTTGGTCAGACCGCGGGCCTGCCGGAGCTCGGCCAGACGCTCTGCGGTGTACCCGTCGGAGATGTCGAGGTTCTGACGGCGGGCCATGTCACGGATTCCCTCGCGGGCGGGCGCGAAGGGAGTCGGGCCGGCCGGCCTCGACCGGGCACACGCTGACGTCCACGGTCCGCGAGGAACCGCCGGAGCGGCGCGGGTCGGCGAGCGGGCATGGACGCACGCCACTGCAGATGTCGACGTTCATCGAACGCGGCATCGGGAGCCAGCAGGGCCAGTCTGTCGACCGACGGGACCGGGGTCCAGCAGATGCGGAGCTGCGTCGGTCGGTTCCGGGTGGTGGGAGCCATCCGCAGGGAACCCTGTCAGGATAGCCCATCGGACGGCCGCGAGGAAGCTCTGTGCAGTGGGTCGAGCGAGGCCGGCGGCTCCGTACCCCACAGGCTCCCGAACGTGGGGTGCAGTGGCCGCCGGCCTACTCGGGAAGAACCCTACGCATTCTCCTGCACGCGATCAGCGGAAACGAACTGAAACGGGGTCCGTTTCCAGGCGTTTCCGGCCTGGACCACCTCGGGATTCCAGTCAGGAAGCGACGGAACGGCGGTCCTAGGCGTCGTCGTGGCCGATTCCGAGGGCCCGGATCCGCTTGTGCAGATGTGTGCGCTCGAGTCCCAGATCACGGGCCGCGCGGGTGACGTTTCCGTCGTGGCGGGCCAGTGCGGCCTCGATCAGCTCGCGTTCGAACCGTTCCTTGGCCTGCTTCAGCGGAAGTCCGGTGTAGTCGGTGTGGACTTCCGCAGCGGAAGTGCTCGGCGTGGCTTCGTTCCGTTCGAAGGGTAGTGCATCGACACCAATCGTCCCGCCGGCGTGCAGCACGACCAGCCGCTCGACCACGTTGCGCAGCTCGCGGATGTTGCCGGGCCACGCGTGGCTCGCGAGTCGGGCCATCGCCGGCTCGGTGATCCGCGGCGGCGTGACGTCGTAGCGTGAGGACTCCTCGTCGAGGAAGTGTTCGACCAGGTCCTCGACATCTCCTGGACGCTCGCGCAGCGCAGGAACGTGCAACGGAATGACGTTCAGACGGAAGTACAGGTCTTCACGAAAGCGTCCCTGGTGCACGAGGTCCTCGAGGTCCTGGTGGGTGGCGGCGACCACGCGCACGTCGACCGCGCGGGTCGTCGTCGATCCCACCGGCTCGAACTCGCCTTCCTGCAGCACGCGCAGGACCTTCACCTGCGCCCGCGGGCTCATGTCGCCGATCTCGTCGAGCAACAGTGTGCCGCCGTCGGCGGCGGCGAAGCGGCCCTCGCGGTCGGCGTCGGCACCCGTGTAGGCACCCTTCACGGCACCGAAGAGTTCGCCTTCGATCAGCTCCTCGGGGATCGCCGCGCAGTTCACCTTCACGAAGGGCTTGCCGGAGCGTGCGCTGCGGTCGTGCAGACGCTTGGCCACGAGTTCCTTGCCCGTGCCGCTCTCACCGCGCAACAGGACGCGCGCGTCGGTCCGGGCCACGCGGTCGATCTGTTCGCGCAGACGCTGCATGACCTCGCTGCGGCCGATCATGTCGTCGGCCGAGACGTCCGATGCGGTGTCGGTGGTGCGGCACGCATTGCGGGCGAGGTTCAGGATCCGTTCGCGCGAGAAGGGTTTCTCGACGAAGTCGAAGGCGCCGAGGCGCGTGGCCTCGACGGCGCGCTCGATCGTGGCGTGGCCGCTGATCATGACGACCGGCAGATCGGGGTGATCGGTGCGCAAGCGGCGCAGCGTCTCGATGCCGTCGATCCCGGGCAGCTTGACGTCGAGGAACACGGCGTCGACGGCGCGCTCGCCCAGCGACGCCAGGGCGTCCTCGCCGGTGGCCGCGTCGAAGACCTCGAAGCCGGCGCCGCCGAGAATCATGCCCAGCGAGCGGCGGATGTTCTGTTCGTCGTCGACCACGAGCAGGCGCGGCCTGGCGGTCATCGCGGATCCTCCTGGTCGTCGTCGTCGGTTCCGTCCCCACGCTGGGGATGTTCCGCGCGGGAAGTCGGGACTTCCGGTGCGGAAGCCTTCACTTCCGCCGCGGAAGCGCGCACTTCCGCCGCGGAAGAGCGGGCTGCGGCACCGGAAGCGTCGACTGGCGGCAGCACCACCGTGAACCGTGCCCCGCCGAGCGTGCCCTCGTCCACCTCGATCGATCCGTCGTGCGCGAGCACGATCCCCTTCACCAGCGCCAGGCCCAGCCCGAGCCCGCCGGCCTTGCCCGTGCGGTACGGCTCGAACACGTGCGCGCGCTCGGCTTCGGGAATGCCGGGACCGTCGTCCTCGAAGACCAGGGCCACGCCTTCCGCACGCACATCCGACGCCAACCGCAGTGACGTCGCCCCGGCCTCGCGCGCGTTCGACGCCAGGTTCATGAGGATCTGCCGCAGGCGGTCCTCGTCGCCGACCATCGTGGGGAGTTCGTCGGAAAGATCGAAGTCCACACGCAGGTCGCGTTGCAGCGCGCCGATGTCGCGCAGCAGACGATTGGGATCGAAGGCACGACGATCGAGTTCCACCGGCCGCGCGAAGTCGCGGAAGCGGCCCACGACACTGCGCAGCGATTCCACTTCCTCGATCACGATCCGTGTGCACTCGTCGAGCAGGGCGCGGTACTCGGTGTCGTCGCCGGGGTAGCGTTCGCGCATCTCCTCGACCGTCAGCTGGATCGGCGTGAGCGGGTTCTTGACCTCGTGTGCGAGCGCGCGGGCCATCTCGCGCCAGCCGGCCATGGTCTCCAGGTCGACCAGCCGGCGCGACTGGGCGTCGAGCGAGGCGACCATCGAGTCGAAGCCGCGGCCGAGGCGCGCGAGCTCGTCGTCGCCTTCGAGGCCGGCGCGTGCCGACCAGTCGCCGCCGGCCACGCGATCGGTGGCGGCGACCAGTCGATCGACGCGTCGGGTGAAGCCGCGGGCCATCCACCAGGCGGCAGCCACCGCGACGGCCAACGCGAGTGCGACGATCACGACGAAGGGCACGAGGAAGGCGCGTTCGATCGACGACCGTTCGGCGCGCAGCAGGCGCAGCATCTGCAACGACTCGCTGGTCCGCAGGGCGTCGGCGCGCCATTGCGGATCGACCGGCGCGGTGAGACGCAGAGCGGTTCCGGCGGCGTCGACGCGTTCGCGTAGTACGAACGGAGGAGCGCCGGGCTCGCGTGATTCCAGCCGTTCGCCGAGGCGGCCTTCCACCAGCACCGGCCCGTCGACCACCTCCACGCGCACGGACGGATCGGAGAACGACGGGTCGACGGTGCGTGCGTCACCGGACGCCTCGATCGCGGCGGCCCAGCGCGACGCGAGCGTGTCCAGGGCATCGCGTTGCACCTGCAGGGCCGCACGCGTCTGCCGCACCCCGGCCTCGAGCGCCTGGTCGATGTCGTCGCGCAGGGCGATGTCGACCGTGCGCTGCAACAGGTCGTGTGTGACCCACGCCGCGGGCAGCGCCGGCAGCAGGGTGAGCACGGCGAAGAGCAGCACCAGCCGCGCGCGCAGGCTCACGGTGCACGCTCCGGCAAGGTCGCGGGACGGAAGGGAGGACTGGTCCACACCGGCGCGTCGTCGTCGGTGCCGCCGCCACGACCGACGAGCCGGCCGACCAGACCGCCCAGGTCGAAGGCCAGCTCGCGTCGGTCGCCCCGTTCGCTCTCGCTCACGTACTCCGACACGCGCGCGCGTTCCTCCGGTCCGAAGGGTTCCACGCGGACCTGCACGTGCAGACGGTAGCGGCCGTCGGCGTCGACGCGTTCCCACGGCAACAGCCGCAGTCCGGCGAAGTGCGACCAGGCCGAATCGGCGGCATCGATCGAGCGGAACGCACGTGCATCCGATGCCTGGCGGACGCGGGCCACGTCTTCCCACAGATCGAACTCGAGGACGCGTTCGACCACGCGGCGTACGGCGACCTCGTCGTGCGCATCGCGCAGTTCCAGGCGCAGGCGGCAGTGACCGGGCAGGCCGCTCTCGACCGTGCTGCGCGTGCGCGGATCGAGCAGGTCGGCCGTGTGCACGTCGACGTACAGCCAGCCGTCGACGCGGTAGGGTTCGACCTCGACCACGCGGCCGGCCGTGACGGGCGTGGCCGCGAGCAGCCACACCGCCAGGGCGAGGGCGGAGCGCAGGGGCGGCCGCACGATCAGAACCCGAAGCCCAGGCTGCCGTGGACCCAGAAGGGGTCGCCGGTCTCCGTGGGCGTGAGGGGAATCGCGGCGTCGAGCGCCACGCGTTCGACCCAGGGCAGGCGCACGCGCAGGCCCCATCCCACCGAGGTCGACCACGGACCGGCGTCGCCGCCGGCGTCGACGAAGCGGCCGGTGTCGACGAACAGGACGCCGTGCACGCGCGCGTCGGGAGCGCCGCGCGGCAGCAGTGGGGTGCGCCATTCCATGGACGCCGCCCCGATCGCGCGGGCGCCGCGGCCGCCGCTCAGGCTGGCGTCGCGGAAGCCGCGCACGCTGCCCTGTCCGCCGAAGATCGGCCGCAGGTGATAGGGCGTCCCGGGATCGGTCCACGCCAGGTCTCCGCGGATGGCCAGGGCCTGCTGGGCGGGCAGCGGCACGGCGGCGCGCAGCGCGGCGCGCGTGCGGACGAAGGTCGTGCCGGAGTCGGGTTCGGAGACGGTCGCGCGGAGCAGCGTCCACAGACCGCGGCGCCAGGGCTGGGCGTGGTCGCGGCGATCGAGCGTGAGGTCGAGGCGGAGGTCGGAGAACTCCTCCTGGCGCCCGAAGGGTCCCACCAGTCCGGGCGCCGGATCGCGGCGCTCGCCCTCCTCCTGGGTCAGGTCCTGGGGATCGGCCGCCGAGCGTCCGAGCCACAGTGTCAACGCGGTGGAACGGGTCGGGTGCACTCTTGCACCGATGTGCACATGACCACGTCCGATCTCCTGGGTGTAGAAGCGGTCTGCGTCGAACACGTTCCACTGCTCGGCACCGCCCGAGGCGTCCAGCAGGAGATCCACGCCGCTTCCGCCCACCCGGCGCGCTTCGATCTCGAGCCGCAATGCACTGCGGCGTCGACCGAACTGGAAGTTCAACCGCGCCGTGCTGGCCGGACCGATCAGGTGGTGGGCGCGCAGGCCGACCAGGTTCAGGTACCAGTCGTCGAGCGGGTCGTGGCCGAAGCCGGTCTCGAGGCGCACGCCGTCGTCGAGCTCGCCCTCGACACGCAGGACCAGCGTGCCGGGCTCCGACCCCGGGCGGGTGTAGACCTCCACGCGCTCGTACCAGCCCGAGCGGGCGATCGTGCGGCGCGCGGCGCGCAGGTCGGCGGCGTCGATCGCCTGCCCCGGCCACAGGCCGACCAGGTCGCCCAGGGCGGGGGCGAGGCCGGGCCGGTCGGGGATCGACTCGATCGCCTCGAGGCGCAGGGCGCGGTCGGGCTGCGCGTGGGCGGGACCGACGGTGCCGGCGAACACACAGAGCACGCCGATGCACACGAGGAGGATCGTCGTTGCGCGAGTTCCGGAACCCGGAGAATGCCGTCGTGATCTTCGCATGTCCGTCCCGGATCCAAGG
>CAZQHE010000178.1:0-6946 GCA_964593155.1 uncultured bacterium | reverse complement strand
GCGGGGCGAGCCGATGGGCCCGCCCCGCTGGGGAATGCACAATCTCGGAGGCACAACGTACCGGGATGGCTCCGGTGTCCCTATCTTGGTCCCCGCGGTACCCCCTTTCGCTCGCCCTCCGAGGACGCGCATGATCGCTCCGTTGCGCAAGACACTGCGTGGCCGGCTGCCCGTGGGAGCGGGGGCTCTGGTCCTGGCCCTGTCGGCCTGTGCGTCCACGCCCCCGGGCGGTCCGGCGCCGGATCCTCCGACGGCGGCCGTGCCCAGGGAGTCCACACTCGACGTCCCACCGCCCCCGCTGCCGGCCAATGTGGCGACGGCCCTGCTGCTCGGCAGCGCTCTGCTCGAGAGCGGCGACGCGCGCAGCGCACTGGGCTACTACCGCTTCGCTCACGAGTCGATGCCCGACGATCCGGTTCTCGCCCGCCGCTACGTCGGCGTGGCCCTCGAGGCCGGACGCGCCGAAACGGCGCTGACGACGCTCCAGGACCTGGTGGAACGCTTCCCCGACGATCTGGGCCTGGCCCGGCAGCACGCGCAGCTGATGGCCATGACGGGCCGGACGGAGCGAGCGTTGACGGCCACCGAGGACCTGGTGGAGCGCTTCCCCGGCGATCCCTTCGGCCTCGAGCTCCGGATCGATCTGCTGCAGCAGACCGGCCGCACCGAGGAGGCGCTCGCGACGGTGGACGCCATGATCGAGGGCGAGCCCGACGAGGCCGTGTGGAGGATCCGCCGCGGTGATCTGCTGCTCGAGCTCGAGCGTCCCGAACAGGCCGAGGCGGCCTGGCGTCGTGCGCTGGAACTCGACCCGGCGTCGATCGAGGCAGTGGACAGGATCTCGGAGCTGCTCCGTATGCAGGGGCGCGAGGACGAGTTGCTCACCCTGCTCGAGGAGCTGGGCGACCAGGACGCACTCGGCCCCACGCAGCAGGCGCGGCTGGCCGATCTGTACCTGGCCCGCGGTGATCGCGAGCGCACCGTCGAGCTGCTGCTGCCTATGGCCCGTGACGGCGTGCTCGAGCCGCGCGCGCGTATGATCGTGGCCGATCTGCTGGCCTCGCTGGATCGCCGCCAGGAGGCGATCGAGGTCCTCGAGCCGATGGTCGACGATCCGAGCGCCGATCCGGCCCGGGTCCGTCGCACGATCGGCGAGCTGGCCATGGAACTGGACGACTACGACCGCGCCGTTCGCGAGCTCCGGCGGGCGGCGTCGGCCGCGCCCGAAGACGGCGACGCGCACGTCAGCTTGCTCCTGGCCATGACCCAGGCGAATCCGGACCTGCTCACCGGGGCCGCCGGCGAGAGCGAGATCGCCGCGTTCAGGCGCTGGCTCGACCGCGCCGCCGAGGCCGTGTCGGACGACAGCGTGCGCCAGAACTTCCTGCTGGGTGCCCTGCTGCGCCGGCAGGGCAGCAGCGAACAGGCGCAGCCCTGGCTGGAGCAGGCGGCGGAGCTCGATCCCGAGAACTTCCAGGTGCTCTACGACCTGGCCGTGGTCCAGGAGTCGAATCGCGACTTCGAGGGTGCGCGGGCGACGCTGGAGCGTCTGCTCGAGCTGGAGCCCGACGACGCCCACCTCAAGAACTTCTACGGGTATCTGCTGGCGGATCAGGGATGGGAGTTGGAGCGGGCGGAACGTCTGATCCGCGAAGCGGTGTCCACGGAGCCCGACAACGGTGCGTACGTGGACAGTCTGGGTTGGGTCCTGTACCGGCAGGGAGAATACGAAAAGGCGCTCGACCACCTGATCGAGGCCGTCAACCTGCTCGGCGACGATCCGGTCGTCCTGGAGCACGTGGGGGAGTGCCTGGCGGCCCTCGGCCGCCACGCGGAAGCCCTGCGGAGCTTCGAGCGGGCGGTGATGGCCGGCGGCGACCCCGAGCGTCTCGAGGAGAGGATCGAGGCCATGCGCGAGGCGATGCGTGAGCAGCCCTGAGCGCGTGGGGTCGGTGTGGCTCGCCCTCGCCGTGGTCCTCGCGGCGTCCGGCTGCGCCACGACGCGGGGCGGCGGTGGGTCCGCGCCGCCTCCTCTTTCCGACGCGCGCGCCGGTGGCGTCGAACTGGCCGGCACGGCCCGTGGTCCCCTGCCGGGCATGGGTCCCGAGGCCCGCGTGCACGCCTTCCTGCGCAACGACGCCGCCCGCGTCGAGGTCCGGTACCGCCCCGACGAGGGCGCCCCGGTGCACGAGGTGCTGGTCTGGACCCTCGACACCGCCCTGCTCTTCGATCGCCGCACGGGGCGTTTCACGGACATGGGCGAGCGGCCGGGTCGGTTCGAGGCCGAAGGCGGCTCGTTCGAGGTCGGCGACCTGGTATGGATCCTGACGGGGCGAGCGGTGCACGGCACCGGGTCGGGCTGGGAGCGCTCCGACGGTGAATTCCGGCGTCGGGGAGAACGGAGAGGCTGGAGACGTCCGGTGACCCGGCCGCTGGAATGGTCCGAACTGGTATGGCGCTCCGGCGAGGAGGTCCGTACGATCCGGACGGAGGTCGAGGCTCACGAAGGCTCGGGATCCGAAGCGCTGCCCCGGCGGCTGCGGATCGAGTTCCCGGGCCTCGAGGCGCCCGTGGTGGTGGAATGGAGCCGGATCCGGACCTTCCCGGCGATGGGTGACTCGATCCTCGATCCCCTGTGGGAACCCTGACGACCCCGCGGTGTAGATCTCCGGGAGTACGGTTGTCCCGGAGGGAGTGCACCATGGGTCTGGCCGAGAAGGTCACGATGCTCGACCCCGATCGTCGTCCGGTCGATCGCTCCGAGCTCAGCGACGAAGACCTGATGCTGCGGGTGCAGGCCGGGGAGAAGGCCTGCTACGACATCCTGGTCCGTCGCTACAAGACGCGCCTGTACAACTACCTGCTGCGCCTGGTGAGTGACGGCGATCTGGCCGAGGAACTCGCCCAGGACGCGTTCGTCCGGGCCTACGTCCATGCGGACAAGTACCGGACCATCGCGCGCTTCTCGACCTGGTTGTACACGATCGCCACCAATCTGGTCCGCAATCGCTACCGGCAGAAGAAGCGCCGCCCGCCGGTGCTCTCGATGTTCTTCAACCACGGCGAGGGCGACGAAGAGGTCGTGCAGGAGATCGCCGACGAGGCTCCCGATCCCGAGCAGCTGGCGGTGGGCGAGGATCTCGAGCGCGTCATGCGCGAGGTCACCGAGCAGATTCCCGAGCGCTACCGGATCCCCTTCGTGCTGCGCGAGGTCAACCAGCTCAGCTACGAGGAGATCCGCGCCGTGACGGGCCTCAAGCTCGGTACGGTGCGCAGCCGGATCAACCGTGCTCGCAATCACTTCCGTCGTTTGATCGAACCGATGCTCGAAGACGGTCCAGCCACCCCTGACGGCGAAACCCGCTGAGCGAGGACACCACGATGAGCTTCCTTCCTCCTTCCCGTTCCCGCGACTGCCGCCGCGCCCGCTCCTGGATCTCCCGTGCTCTCGACGACGACCTGGGAGAGACCGAACGAGTACGACTCAGCGAGCACATCGGTGGCTGTGCCGAATGCCGACGCCACCAGGAGGTGCTCGAGCAGGGTCGCCAGTGGATGCGGGCCGCAGAAGCCGAACCCTCGGAGAACTTCGAGTGGAAAGTGCAGTTGGGGATCCAGAAGGCCCTGCGGGAGCAGGCCGCGGGGGGAGAGGACACCGCCGTCGTCGGGGGGGCGCCGAGTTTCTGGCGTCCGGCGCTGGCGAGTGCCGCGGCGGTCGCGGTTCTGGTGGTGATGACGGGGGCGTGGCTGTTGCCCGGTGGAAGCGATACCGGACAGGAGCCCTCGCTCGCCGAGCCCGGGGCGGGGGTTGCCGCGCCAGGTGTCGCCCGGACGGCCATGCCGACGAGTGGCGACGAGCCCGATCTGAGCGGAGCCGTGCGGGGCACGCCCTTCGAGTTCGGCTACGAGAACGGCCGCTTCGGGGTCCGCATGGTGGGCGGTCCCGGCTTCTCGGGGGACGTGTACGCTCCCATGCGTCAGGATCGGCAGGCCCTGTGGCCGACGCTGCCGCAGTCGATGCAGTCGACGACCATGCTTCAGCTCTTCCGGAGCGGCCACTCGGGGGCCTCGATCCACCGCGACGTTCCGAGCTTGAATCTGCCGATGCGGCGGTCCACACTGCCGGCCGTCGACGTCCGGGACTCCAACGCCACCGGTTCCGCCGTCGAGCGCCGCTGATCCATCCGATCGCTCCGCGGGAGGGCCCTTCGTGCGCGTGCGTGTCTACCGGGTGCTCCTGGCCGTCGTCCTCGCCCTCGGTCTGACGAACTGCGGAGATTCGTCGCCGGTCCTGAACGCGGTCGGAAGCTACTCCGACGTGGCGATCCTGACGGATCTCGACCTCTTCAATCCTGTCGCCTTCCAGCTGAAGCAGGCCCTCGAGGTCGATGCCAACACCGGGATCCGTCCCGAGTCCCTGCTGAACGTCGACATCTTCGACATCAGCAGCAAGGACGACGCCCGGCTCTACAAGAACGTCATCGTGATCGGCTACCTGAAGGGCCAGGACCGCGCATCGAAGGAGATCCGCCGTCGGCTCGCGGGGACGCAGATGCGGGTCCTCGAGTCGCGGCACCTGTTCTTCGCCGACCGCGAGGACGTCTACGCGAACAACCAGAACGTGCTGTTCCTGGCCGGGTCCGACCGCAGCTTCATGCAGAGCGCGATCAACCAGGAGGCGCCGGCACTGCGTGGGCAGATCGAGGAGAAGAACCGCGAGCGCGTGCTCGAGTACCTGCTCACGCTCGGGCGCAACGCCGAGGCCGAGCGCTCCCTGCGCGAGAATGTCGGGATCCGCATGACGGTCCCCGACGGCTACCGGATCAACGGGATCAAGGAGAACCAGGACGGCGACCTGGGCATGGCGGAGATCGTCCACGAGAACCCCACGCGTGGGGTGGTGGTGTTCTGGAAGACGCTCGAGGATCCCGCGGGCTTCGACATGGAAGATCCGGAGGCGCTTCTGGAGCTGCGGCGCCGTTGGGGAGGCTTCCTCGACGAGGCCCTTCAGGACCTGTACGGCTACACGTGGTCGACCGAGATGTTCCGCGGCGAGACCTGGCCCCAGCTCGCGGGCATGTACGAGGTCGTCGAAGCCCAGGTGGGCGGTCCCTTCCGGACCCTGTTCCTGCTCGACGAGCCCTCGCGCCGGGTCTTCGGGATCAACTGGTTCACCTACAATCCCCGGGGCGACAAGCATCCCTACCTGCGCGAGGCCCGCGCGGTGGCCGGCACCTTCGTGCCTCGCTCATGAGAAACGACTCGAAGGTAGAGCTGCAACCTTCCTACCCAGTGCGTCTTCGGGAGACGTTCGGTGGCGTCTTCGAGGCCTTGCGCGCCGACCGGCCGGAGCCGATCGGCATGGTCGTGATCGACCGTCGTGTCCTCGATCGGCACCCCGACGCCCTGGCCGCGCTCGACGACGAGCCGCGCGGCCGGACGGTGGCCCTCAACGGCGGCGAGCCCGTCAAGACGCTGCGCTCGTTCGAACGCTTGCATCGGGCTGCCGCCGAATTCGGTATGGATCGCCAATCGCTCGTGATCGCGGTGGGCGGGGGGACGATCGGCGATCTCGCCGGCTTCTTCGCGTCGACCTGGATGCGCGGCGTGCCCTGGTGTCCGGTCGCGACCACCAGTCTGGCCATGGCCGACAGCGCCATCGGGGGGAAGACGGCCGTCAACCTGGCGGGCGCGAAGAACGTGGTCGGCAGCTTCCACCAGCCAGCGGGTGTGTACGGGGCCCTCGAGGCCCTCGAAACGCTTCCGTGGCGTCACACGCGGTCGGGGCTCGCCGAAGTCCTGAAGGCGGGCCTGATCGCCGACGCCGACCTCTTCGCGACGACGGTGGACTCGGCCACCCGGCTGCGTGCCCTCGATCGGGCGGCCTGGCTCGAGGTCCTGCAGGGCGCGAACCGGGTGAAGGCGGATGTGGTCGCCGGCGATCCGCGGGAATCTGGGGGCCGGGCGGTGCTGAACTTCGGTCACACCGTGGGCCACGCCCTCGAGGTGGCCCATCGACCGCGCCTGACGCACGGCGAAGCGGTCGGATTGGGCATGATAAGTGCTTCCTGGGTGTCGGAACGCCTCGGCGTGGCCCCGCCGGGAACGACGGACCGCGTCCGGGAGGCGCTCGGACGGCTCGGACTGCCTCGGAAGGTCCGTGCGATCGACGAGCCAACGCTTTGGCGTGCAATGCGTTACGACAAGAAGTCGGACGGCGGCGAGGCCAGGCTCGTCTTGACGCACGGAATCGGCTCGGCTACGGTCGGCCACCGCGTCGAGCGGAAGATCCTGCAGCAGTCTCTGTCCGTCCTCGGCGAAGGACCGTCGCAGGGGCGGTCGGGGCCGGACCGGCAACGGGGACAGGAATCGTGAACGATCGCCAGTCGCTCGAGAACGAGCTGCAACGCCTGCGGCAACGCCACGCCGAGCAGCCCGAAGGGCGCGTATTCGCCCCTCTGGCCGATTGTCTCCGGAAGATGGGTGAACTCCAGGAGGCTCTCGACGTCTGTCGCACCGGACTGGAGAAGCATCCCCGCTACTCGAGCGCCTACGTCATCCTCGGCAAGATCCATCTCGAGCGCGCCGACGACGACGCGGCGCGCGAGGCCTTCGAGCGCGTCCTCGAGTTCGATCCCCAGAACCTGCTCGCTCTGCGGCAGCTGGCGGAGCTCGACGAGGCGCGGGGCGACCTCGTGGCCGCGGCGTCCCGCTGGGAGGCCGTCTGCGGGCTGGAGATCGATCCCGCCCGGGCCGAAGAGCGGTTGGAGGCGCTGCGCGCTCGGCTGCCCGAGGCCCCGCCCGAATCCGAGTCGGTGCAACCCCTCGCGGACGAGGAGTCCGCGCAGCCGGACGGGGAACCCGGACCCGAGCCGTTCGCCGAGGACCTTGCCCTCGAGGCAGAACGACCTGAGGCAGACGACATTGCCCCGCTGGAGGAGTTCGA
>CAZQHE010000177.1:0-6961 GCA_964593155.1 uncultured bacterium | reverse complement strand
TCGAACACCGTCTCCGGATCGCTGAGGTTCGTCCCCCGCAGACGTGGGTGGACGCGGGGCGTGTGCGGCGGGTAGCGCAGCTCCTTGCGATCGGGCACGTCGAAGTCGCGCAGATCGCTCAGACCGAGGAAGTACTCGGTGGGGTAGATGTCCTCGCGCTCGATCTCGAGCTGCTCGGCCAGCCAGCGCGCCGTCTTCTTGGGCATTTCGCTGCTCACCTGCAGGCGCACGGCACCGGCAAACCGCCGCGCCTTCAGTTCGCCCGAGACCTGCTGCACGATGCTGCCCGGCTCGTTCAGGGCCTCCTCGATCGTCAGGTCCGCAAGCGGTCGCTCGGGGTCGCCGCTGGCCCCGCGGGTCACCCGGAAGGTGTGCACCCGCGTGGGCGGCGTGCGCGGGAACAGCAGATCCAGGTTCGCCGCGATCACCTGCTCGAGGGGCACGTAGCCCTCGTCGTCGGGCAGGGGCACCCACCGCGGACGGTTGTTCGGGACCTTCAGGCGCACGAAGCGCTCGTTGCCGTCCTTGTCCTCGGGCAGGTAGATCGCCAGGTTCAGGCCCAGGTTGCTGATGAACGGGAAGGGGTGCTCGGCGTCGACGGCCAGGGGCGTGAGGATCGGCAGCACCGACTTCTGGAAGAACTCGCGCAGGGCCTTGGTCTGCTTCTTCGACAGGTCGGCGTGGTCGAGGATCGGGATGCCCGCCTCGGCCAGGGCCGGGCGCAGGGAGTCGTTGACCGCGTGCGCGAGCTGCTGCGACTGCTCGAGCAGCTCCTCGCGGCAGACGTCGAACTCCTGCAGCGGCGTGCGGCCGTCGAGCGAGCGCTTGAGCTTGCGCCGCTGGATCTGGCGCTTCAGGCCACTGAGCCGCTTCATCGAGAACTCGTCGTGCAGCATGCCGACGATCCCGGCGAACTTGACCCGCTCGAGCAGGGGCACGTCGGGATCGTGCACCATCTCCATGACCCGACGGGCGAAGGCCAGGAAGCTCAGTTCGCGGTTGAAGAACTTGTCGTAGTCTCGTTGGTTCGTACGGGCCATGGCGTGGGAACGCACTCCGGGTCGCGAGCGGCGGCGTGTTGCGCGATGCAGGTCCGGCTCGAGGGCGCGACCGGACCGGGGACACGGTCCAGACTAGTCGAATTCCCCCTCGAAGACAGCCCGATCGGCCCGGGAGGCGCGGCGTGGACGACGACAGGCAGGAGCCCTCGCGGGGAACGCTCCCGGTACGGCGCCACGCCCGCTGGTACGAGATCGGCGGCGCCGGTGGGACCCGCTGGATCGTGCTCCACGGCTATGCCCAGCGGGCCGAGCGCTTCCTGCGGCGCTTCCGGGCGATCGCCGGGCCGGGGCGGCAGGTCGTCGCCCCCGAGGGCCTGTCGCGCTTCTACACCGACGACCGCTACCAGCGCGTCGGGGCCTCGTGGATGACCCGCGACGACCGCGAGCTCGAGATCGCCGACGCCCTCGACTGGCTCGACGCCCTCGTCGCCCACCTCGACGCCCGCGACGGCGCCCCCACGCGGACCACGGTGCTCGGATTCTCCCAGGGAGCCCACACGGCCGGGCGCTGGGCGGCGCTGCGGGGGCCGCGGATCGACCGGCTGATCTGCTGGGGATCGGGACTGCCCCAGGACGTCGATCTCGACCGCTTCGCCGCGGCCCCCTACGACCTCGAGTTCGTGGTGGGCACCGAAGACCCGCTCGTCCCCGCCGAGGCTCTGGCCCGCGAGTTCGAACGGGTCCGCGAGGCCGGGATCGCCTTCGGGGTCACCGAGTTCGAGGGCGGCCACACGATCGATCCGGCCACGCTGCGACGGCTGGTGTCGTCGTGACGCCGCGGCTGGTCCTCGACACCAACGTCTTCGTGGCCGCCGGCTTCCGCCGCGGAAGTGCCTCGGCCCGCCTGATCGAGCGGGCCCGCGAGGGACGGCTCGTGGTGGTCTGGAACGAGGCGACCCGGCGCGAGACCCGTGCCGTCCTCCGCCGGATCCCCCCCATCTCCTGGGAGGAGGTCGAAGACGTCTTCGGCGAGGCCGGGCGCTTCGACGGGCCCACCGATCCCGAGGCCTTCGAGGCCGTCCCCGATCCCACCGACCGCAAGTTCGCCGCCCTGGCCGCCGCCGCCGGCGTTCCGGTGGTGTCGTCGGACCGCGATCTCCTCGCCGGCCGGCCGCACCCCGGGGCCGACGTCCTGGAGCCGGCGGAGGCCCTGCGGTGGCTGGAGCACGGCGACGGGGGGTGATTCGGTTCCCAGAGCGTGGGGCGGCGCGCCAATCCGGCCCGGCGACGGCGGATCCGGACCCTGCATCCCGTCACACCGTCGAAGACGCGCTCTACGGGTGAACCGAACGGACTACTTCGACCCACCCGTGTTCGGTCGCGTTCGCGCTCTCGTCCTTCTTGTCGTCACCCGCACGTCACGGGGTCCTCGTGTAGTTCCCGGCGCCGGGAATCCCGCGTGCAGGAAGCAATCCTCGAGTTCCTTGGAGGACCTCCATGCCCTCGCCCCGCATTTTCGCCGTCCATCTCCTAGCCACGCTCGCCTTCGTCGGCAGCGAGCGTGAGTCTTCGACCCCGCCCACCGGCCCGAGCGAAGCGATCGAGGCCGTCGGCCAGTTCACCGTGTCGCCCGAAGCGATCGCCGATCAGGTGACACGGGTCGCGGGCTGGGAGATCGACCCCGCCGCGATCGACGAGTTCCCACAGGACCTACCCCGTACCGCGACCGTGGTGAGAAACTTCGAACGCAACGATCTCGGCGGCGGTATCGCGCACTACGCCTTCGAGGTGACGACAGGCCCCGGCACCTACGACCGGATCCGTCTGCACCGTGTGGTGAAGGAACGACGGCCGGGCAGGCCCGGGCGCAAGCTCGCGAACCTGTTCCTGCAGCACGGCGACGCCAAGGACTTCACCGGCATGTTCCTTCCGGGCACCCGCGGGCCCAACACGCCCGACGACTTCGGCATCGCCATCTACCTGGCCGAGAACGGTGTCGACGTGTGGGGGATCGATCAGGGCTGGTGCCTGATCCCCGCGGACGAGACCGATCAGAGCATCGGCATCGACTGGGGACTGCAACGCGCCGCCGACGAGTTGCGCCTGGGCATGGCCATCGCCCGCTTCAGCCGCCTGCTGACCGCCAGCGGTGCAGCGCCGCTGAACGTCCTCGGCTACAGCAGCGGCGTGTTCGAGATCTTCGCGGCGGCCAACGACGAAGCCGTCCTCCCGCGCTGGCAGCGGAACATCGGCGGCTTGGTCCCGGCCGACTTCTACTTCAAGGCCGAGATGCAGCAGACGCGTGATCTCTTCTGCGCCTACGCAGAGTTCGATCGCGCCCAGCTCGACGCGGGTAACTACCTGTTGCCGATCCCGTTCCGGGCGATCGCCGACCTGTACGTCGAGGATCCCGAAGGCCCTTCGCCGGTCTTCGAGGGATTCACGAACTCTCAGGTCTTCTGGTTCTACACGGCCGGCCTGATCTTCGATCCGGAGACCTTCCACTACTTCGCCTCGGCCGATGACGACGGAGACTTCTTCGCGGACCGCTTCCTGCACGTCGACGAGGCCTGGGTCATCGACTTCCTGCGCGCAGGGATTCCCTACCAGACCCAGCAGTTCATCTACGACTACGATCGAACCATCTGTGACGTGGACGACGTACCGTGGGACGACAACCTGTCGCAGATCGAGGTCCCGATCTACTCCTGGGCGGCGAACGGTGGCGCGACGGACCTCGGGCTCTACACCCTGGGCTTGACGTCGAGCGAGGACGTGTCCTCGCTGATCGTGTCGACGCAGCCAGACATCACGGTCGACTTCGGCCACATCGACCTGTTCCTGGCGCCGATCGCGGAACAGTTGGCCTGGGAACCGCTGCTCGAGTGGGTCCTCGAACACCAACCGCGACGTGGCCGAGGCCAAGGCCCCCGCGACGTCGACGCGCGTTGACCGACACACGTTTCCCGAACGTGGAACGAAAGGGGGCGCCCGGAAGGGTGCCCCCGTGTGGATCGAGCGGAAGGGAAGCGCACCCGGGTGGACGGCACCACCATCGAGGGCGCCGTTCCGCCCAGGGGCCAGATCTTCACGACCCCAGGACCTGGTGCGCGAGACCGGGGCGTCGTACGCGACCGTGCGCAGCGTCGTGTCCGGCCTCGTCGACGCCGGGAGCCTGAAGGAGCACGGCCACGATCCCCAGCACGAGGGCCGCGGCAAGGCACCGACGTCGTACGAGAGGACGTGACCCCGTGACCCGTTCGGTCGGGTGACACCTGGGGATGTCTGGGGATGTTCCGCGACGGAAGCCGTCGCACTTCCACCGCGGCAGCGCCAGCGTCGGTCTACCGCCCGCGCCGTCCCGAAGGTCCTGAGGGCCGCTCGACCCCCGCGAAGGCACTGCGTCCGAGCCACGTGGGGATCGAGCGCTGCAGCCAGCGAGGGCCAACCAGCTCGAGGTCGTCGGCCAGGGCCTGCGACCAGTCGATCTGGCCCAGCCAGTAGCGGGTGAGCGTGCGTTGGGAGACCCGCAGGTGCAGGCTCACCTCGAAGCCGGGGTCGGTCAGGCAGAGATCGATTTCGCCGCCGCCCACGACCAGCCACCAACGCCCGTGCGCTCCGGCGACGTCCCGTAGGTCGAAGCGCACGACGATGCGATCTTCGGGCAGGTGCTCGGTACGCACGCCCCGCCGGATGTCCCACATCAGCAGCGAGGGGTCGAGGTCGTCCTCTTCGACGTCGGCGAGCACCCATCGCTGTCCCCAGTTTCCCAGGACCTCGACGAGCGGTCGGAGCTCCTCGCCAGCGGGCGTGAGGTGGTACTCATGGGCCTGGAGACCCGGGCGCGCGCGACGCTCGACCACGCCTGCGTCCTCGAGCGAGCGCAGCCGCTTGGAGAGCAGAGACCGCGACATCAGAGGCACACCTCGTCGCAGGTCGTTGAAGCGGTGGCTACCGGCGAGCAGCTCGCGCAGCACCAGGGGAGTCCAGCGTTCGGCCAGGATCTCCGAGGCCTTGGCCACCGGGCAGAACTGTCCGTAGCCCTTCATGCCGATCAGGGTAACGGGCGTGCTGCTCTCACGACCAGTCCACTTTCAGAACCGCTTCGGTCCAGATCCTCCACTGGAGTCCACACGGCAACGTCGCGAGCCTGAGACTGCTTCGACGACCCGATTCCAGGAGGAGAGCATGGATTCCGTGTCCTTCCGAGATCGACAGGGAGAGCCCGTGCAGGTCGACCCGGCGGCGGTGCGGGCGCTGCGCGAGGAGCTGGCCGGAGGTTCCCTGGCGCCCGGCGAGTCCGGCTACGACGAGGCCCGTCAGATCTGGAACGCCATGATCCAGCGCCGCCCGGCGCTGATCGCCCGCTGCGACGACGCCGCCGACGTGGCGCGCTGCGTGCGCTTCGCCCGCGACCATGGCGTGGCGCTCACCGTGCGCGGAGGTGGCCACAACATCGCGGGCCGCGCTCTGGCCGAGGGCGGTCTGCTCGTCGACTTCTCCCACCGGCGGCGTGTCGAAGTGGACGCCAGCGCGCGCCGGGCCCACGTGGAGCCGGGGGCCACCCTGGCCGACGTCGACGCGGCCACCACGCCCCACGGTCTGCTCCTTCCCTCGGGCATCGTCTCGGAGACGGGGATTGCGGGCCTGACCCTGGGCGGCGGCTTCGGCTGGCTCTCGCGGCGCTACGGGCTGACCTGCGACCATCTCGAAGGGGTCGAGCTCGTCACCGGCGAGGGAGAGGTGCTGACCGCCGACCAACGGGAGCACCCCGAGCTCTTCTGGTCGCTGCGCGGCGCAGGGGGAGGCGCAGCCGTCGTCACGCGATTCCACTACCGTCTCCGCCTCGCCGACGACGAGATGACCTGCGGTCTCATCGTCCGGCGTGCCGAGGAGTCCGAGGCGGTCACCCGGCGCTTCGGCGAACTCACCGACGCGGCCTCCGAGGAGCTGACCTACCTGCTGGTGCTGCGCAACGCGCCGCCCGCACCCTTCCTGCCCGAGGAACTGCACGGTCGACCGATCGCGGGCCTGGCGGTCTGCCACGGCGGCGACCCCGAAACCGCGGCACGCGAGGTCGCACCGGCCCGGGACTTCGGCGACCCCGTGGCCGACCTGGTCGACCGCAAGCCCTTCGTGGAGCATCAGCAGATGCTCGATCCTCTCCAGCCGAAGGGCCGTCGCTACTACTGGAAGTCCGAGTACCTCGATCGCTTCGACGAAGAGACCGCCGCGGTGCTGCGCGAGCACGCGGCGCGCATCCCCTCTCCCCACGCGGCCATCCTGGTCTTCCAGCTCGGCGGCGCCGTGGCGCGCAACGGGGCGCAGACGTCGGCCGCCCACCGCGACGCCCGCTTCATCGTGAACGTCGCCGGCGCCTGGGAGGACGCCGACGACGACGAGGAGAACGTGGCCTGGGTGCGCGACTGCTGGCGGAACGTCCACCGCATCGCCGGACGCGGCGGTTACGTGAACTTCCTGACCGAGGACTCCGGCGAGGACGAACGCGAGCAGAGCCAGGCGGACGTGGACCTCGCCCGGCTCGAGCGGGTGCGTCGCCGCTACGACCCGGCCGGGGTGGTGCGCTAGCGTCCACCCCGCCGGATTCCTGGCGTCTACCGGATCACCGACACCTTCTGCGTGGTCACGCCCTCGCGCGAACGCAGACGGATGACGTAGACCCCTCGGACCACCGGCTCACCGTTTCGAATGGGTCGCCGGCTGGGACGTGACGGCCATCGCCGAGCTGTTCCGGCGCCGGGTCCTCGCCCGCCTGCGCCAGGCCCGACGCCTGAGAGAACACACCGAGCAGATGCTGCTGTCCTGGGAACACTCCGGCTTCAGCGTGTGGGCCGGCGAGCCCATCCGGCCCCGCGACACCGAGCGGCAGGAGCACGTCGCCCACTACGTCACCCGCGCCCCCGTGCGTCTCGACGCCATCGAGCGCAAGGACCAGGGCA
>CAZQHE010000176.1:0-7088 GCA_964593155.1 uncultured bacterium | reverse complement strand
GGGCTCCCTCGACCGGGCGGGCGCCCGCCTCCGTCAGCGGTCGCAGCCAGTCGAGGTCGACGCCGCGCGCTCGGCTCACCCGCACGTCGATCGGCCGGCCGGCCCGCTCGGTCAGGCGACGCACTCCGTCGGCCAGCACGGGGGCCAGGCGCGCCAACTCCTGTCGTCGGCTGCCCGGGGCGATCAGCAGCCCCTCGCGCGCCGGTGGGTCCGCACGCAGTGACTCGGCGTGGGCGTCGACGAGAGGATGGCCCACGAAGACCGCGTCGATGCCGGCGGCACCGTAGTGTTCGACCTCGAAGGGGAAGATCACCGCGCACCGCTCGACACTCCGTCGCAGCCGCCCCAGACGCCACCGCGCCCACGACCAGGTCTTCGGCGGGATGAAGTCGAGTGTCGGGATCCCGTGCCGCCGCAGCCGTCCGGCCAGCCGCACGTGGAATCCCGGGTAGTCGACCGGCAGGAAGAGATCGACCCCTTCGGCCGCGGCCCTACGTTCGAGCGCGCCACCGACCCGGAACAGGCGCGGTAGATGGCGGACGACCTCGCCGAAGCCCATGACCGCCAGGTCCTCGGAGCGGCCCCAGGGCTCGACGCCGGCGTCACGGCCGTGCGGCCCCACGACGCCGACCAGCCGCAGGTCGTCGCGACGGGCGCGCAGGGCCCGGGCCACGCGCGCCAGGTACAGGTCGCCGCTCGCCTCGCCGGCCGAGAGGAAGACGCAGGGCCGGGACACGTCCCGGCTCAGCGCACGATCCCGCGGTGCGCGCGCGAGAAGAACTCCTCGAACATGTCGCTGATCGTGTCGCGTCCGCCGGCGAGGATCTGCTCGAGGGCCTCTTCGCGGCGCAGACCCCGACGGTAGAGGAAGCGATAGGCCTCCTTCACCCGGGACACGTGCTGGGCGTCGAAGCCCCGCCGCTCGAGGCCGATCGTGTTCACGCCCGCCGGGATCGGCGGCACGCCGGCCACCTTCACGAAGGGCGGCACGTCCTTGGAGATCCGACTGAGCCCACCGATGAAGCTGTGGGCCCCGATGTTCACGAACTGGTGAACGGCCGTCATGCCCCCGATGATGGCGAAGTCGTCCACGCGCACGTGCCCGGCCAGGTTGACCGAGTTCGCCATGATCACGTGGTCGCCGAGCTGCGAGTTGTGGGCCACGTGGGCGTAGGCCATCAGCAGGCACCCACTGCCCATCGAGGTGGTCTCGTCCTCCTCGGTGGCCAGGTTCACGGTGACGTACTCGCGGATCGTGTTGTCGTCGCCGATCACGACCATCGAGTCGGCGCCCTCGTACTTGAGGTCCTGTGGGGCCGTCCCGATCACCGCGCCGTGATAGATGCGATTGCGGGCACCGAGCACCACCCGGTTCTCCAGCACGACGTTGCTGCCGATCTCGGTCTGGTCACCGACGACCACGTCGGGGCCGATGATGCTGTAGGGACCGACGATCACTCCGCGGCCGAGCCGGGCCTCGGGATGCACCAGGGCCGTCGGGTGGATCTCGCCCAACAACGCCGTCTGCGAACCGCGCATGGGATTCTTCGGCATCGAATGCATCTCCTCGCTCAACGGTCCACGACCGCGGCCAGCAGTTCGGCCTCGGCCACGACCTCGCCCGCGACCCGCGCCACGCCCTGCATCTTGCAGGTGTGCCGACGGAACTTGACCATGTCGAGCTCGAACTCCACCTGGTCGCCCGGCAACACCGGCTTGCGGAAACGACATTTGTCGATCGAGCTGAAGTACACGAGCTTCGTCTCGGGCTGTTCGAGCAGGCTCATCATGAGCACGCCCCCACACTGGGCCATGGCTTCCACCACCAGCACGCCGGGCATGATGGGGTGACCGGGAAAATGGCCCTGGAAGAAGGGCTCGTTGATCGAGACGTTCTTCAGTCCCCGCACCTTCTCCCCCGGCTGCACCTCGAGGATGCGATCGACCAGCAGGAAGGGGTAGCGGTGCGGGAGGATGTCCATGATCGCGCGGATGTCCCAGTACTCCGGCTTCTTGCTCCGGTAGATTCGTTTGGTCCCCGCCTCGAAGGCGCTGACCCTCCGCACGAAGTTCACGTTCGGGCCGTGACCGCTCTTCAGACTGATCACGTGCCCCTTGATCGGCATTCCCAGCAGACTGAGATCGCCGATCAGGTCGAGGATCTTGTGCCTCACGAATTCGTCGGGGAATCGCAGGGGTTCGTCGTTGAGGATCTCGTCCTCGCCGACGACCAGGGCGTTGCTCAGGGTGCCGCCCTGGATCAGGCCCTGCGACCGCAGGTGATTGACCTCGCTCTTCAGGGCGAAGGTCCGCGACGGCGCGATCTCCTTCGCGAAGACCTCGGGCGTGATGTCGAAGCTCGCGTACTGCGTCCCGATGACCTGGTTCGGATACTGGATCGTGAAGCTCACCCGGAAGCCGTCGTAGGGAATGGCGGTGATGCCGATCCCCTCCTTGCTCCACTGGACCGGGTGGCTGATCTCGAGTGCGTGCGCGGGCACCCCCTGGTCGACGATCCCCGTCTCCAGGATCCCGTCGACGAACTCCTTGCAGCTACCGTCCTGCGGTTCCGGGGGCTCGGTGCCGTCGAGTTCGAGGATGCAGTTGTCGATCTGGAGGCCGTAGACGGTGGCCAGGACGTGCTCGACGGTCGAGATGCTGACGCCGTCGCGGACCAACGTGGTGTTGCGCGCGAAGGGCACGTTGTCCGGCACCTGCGAGACGTGCGCGGGGATGTCGACCGTCCGGCCGTCCTGGGTGACGCGGAACAACACACCGGTGTTGGGCTCGGCGGGAAGGAAACGAACCGTCGAGGCCTGACCGGTGTGGATGCCGACGCCCTCGAAGGTCAGGGCGTCGCGGAGCGTTCTCTGTTGGCGCAGCACCTAGGCGTTCTCCAGATCGTCCACGCGACGCTTCAGCCGAGCGATCTCCTCGGCGTACTGCGACAGGCGCGAGAGTCGGGCTTGGATGCGCTTCCAGTCGGAATGGTCGCGCGCAGGATATCCCGAGACGGTGGCGTCGTCCGCCACGTTTCCAGCGATTCCGGCCTTGGCGGCCACGCGCGCGCGGTCGCCGACCCGGAGATGATCGGCCACACCGGCCTGGCCGCCGAAGATCACGTCGTCGCCGACCGAGCAGCTTCCCGAGATGCCGGTCTGGGCCGAGATCGCGGTCCGCCGGCCGATCCGCACGTTGTGCCCCACCTGCACCAGATTGTCGAGCTTCGATCCGGCGCCGATGACCGTCTCGCCGGTGGTCGCCCGATCGATGCAGGCGTTGGCGCCGATCTCGACGTCGTCCTCGATCACCACCCGTCCGATCTGTGGGATCTTGTGCACCGAGGCGCCCTCTCGGGCGAAACCGAAGCCGTCGGCCCCGATCACCGCACCGGCGTGCACCATCACGCGCCGACCCAACCAGCAGTGCTCGCGAACGACCACCCGGGGATGCAGGACACTGTCGTCGCCCACGGTCACCCCTGTCATCAACACCGACCCCGCGCCGATCACGACGCGGTCTCCGAGGGTGCACCTCGGACCCACCACGGCGAAGGGTCCGACGTGGACGTCCTCACCGAGACGAGCCCCGGGATCCACCACCGCCCGGGAGTCCACCCCCGGCGGAAAGAGATCCTCGCGCTTCGGGGCGAACTCCGCCAAGGCGCGCGCGAAGGCGACGTTGGCATCGTCCACCCGGATGGCGGGGAGGGCGCACTCCAGCCCGTCGCCCAGGATCACGGCCGAGGCCCGGGTCGAGGCCAGCTCGCGCAGGTAACGAGGGTTTGCGACGAACGTGCAGTCGCCGGCCTCCGCGTCGCGAATCCCCGCGAGGCCCCGGACCACGAGGTCCGCGGGTCCGTCGAGGCGACCCCCGACACGCTCCGCCAGCGTCTTGAGATCGATCTGCATGATCGTTCGAGGGCGTCTCCGCACGCCAGGCGGCCGATGGTGCCGCCGCCCCCGGCGGCTGTCAATCGACAAACCGGCCGCCGCGCGACGACGTCACTCCTCCTCGCTCCCCTGCTCGAGCTCTGCCAGGACCTGATCGGTCAGATCGATTCCCTCGGCCATGTAGACCACGTTGACCATGGCCCGGTCGATGATGAGATCGAAGTCCCCTTCGGCTCCGAGCCGCTCCACGACCGTGGTGATCTGCTCGTTGATCGGGGCGCTCAGCTCGGCGTTGCGGGTCACCGCCTGACCCTGTTCGGGATCGAGGATCTCCTGCTTGCGCTGCTCGTAGACCGCGAGTTTCTCCTCGTATTCGCTCTGCAGCGCGTCGAGGCTCTCCTTCGAGCGCAGCGGGGCCTGCGTCCGGATCTGCTCCTGCAGGTCCATGAGTTCGCTCTCCAGCTCGCCGATCTCCTGCTGCCAGGCCCGCATCTCCTCCTGGAACACCGCTTCGGCGTCGCGAGCCTCCTGGTACTCCGAGAAGATCCGCTGGCTGTCGATCACGCCGATCTTCGTGCCGTTCTCCGCCGTGGCAGCGGTGGGGGCCGCGACGAGCGCGGCCACGAGGATCACGGCCAGGGACCGACGAATCGTGGGCCCGAGGTTCGGGACGGTCTGGTTTCCACGCATGCTCGCTCGCCTCCTACCGACACGGGATGTCGATCGGGTCCCCCGGCTGGATTCCGGGGCGGGGATCAGAAGAACTGACCGAAGTTGAAGTGTGCCGTCCAGCCGGGATCCTCGCCCAGGCCGCTCTTGTCGAAGCCGTAACCGTAGTCGAGACCGATCCGGCCCACCAGGGGCACTTCGAGGCGGACGCCGAACCCCGCGCCCGTGCGCAGGTTGGTGACGTCGGCCTCCTCGAAGCTGTTCCAGGTGTCGCCCTGGTCGACGAAGGCCAGGAAGTGAACGGCGCTCGTGAGCTGGTAGGCGATCTCGCTCGTGAAGGTCGTGTAGAAGCGCCCCCCGACGAAGGGCAGGGCCGGCAGGTTGTCGCGGGGAACGACCTCGAGGTCGTTGTAGCCGCGCAGCTGGAACGACCGGTTCCCGCCCAGCCGGAAGCGCACGTAGTCGGGCGCCCCGCTGGTGATGAAGCCCGATGACACTCCTGCGTGGAAGGCGAGCTTCAGGGGCAACGCCTGGTACCAGTCGTACTTCGTGCTCAAACGCGAGTAGGCGACGTCGCCGCCCAGGGGCCCGCCGCTGAGCTCGTAGCGCAGCAGTGCGCGGCTCCCGGCGGTCGGGAAGAAGGGGTTGTTCTGACTGTTGCGCAGCAGGCTGAGCGTGATCTGGCTCTCGAGCTCGGGCCAGTCGCGCTGGTCGAGACGCTGGAATTCCAGACCCTGCCCTCCGAGGTCGCGCTCGAGATCGTCGAGGGCTCGGGTGTAGGAACTGGCGAAGTTGCGCAGCTCGGTCTCGTTCAGCGAGTAGCGGACCGACGCCGTGGTGAAGCGCGTGCCCGGGATCGGACGGCCCATGCGCAGCGCGAAACCGCGGACCTTGGTCTCGTAGAAGTCGCGCACGCGGTTCGTGAAACGACTGTAGACGTCGACACCGACCAGCGTGGGCGTACCGCGGAACCAGGGCTCCGTGAAGCTCAGGTTCAGGTAGTTCCGTCGGCTGCCGAACTGCCAGGCGAACTGCAGGCTCTGGCCGCGGCCCAGGAAGTTGTTCTCGCCGATGTTGAAGAAACCGCTCGCCTCGGTCTCGGCCGAGAAGCCCACCCCCATCGTGAACTGACCCGTCTGCTTCTCCTTGACGTCGAAGACCAGGTCGATCTTCTCCGGTTCCTGGGTCTGCTCGAAGTCCACCTGCACGTCCTCGAAGTAGCCCAGACGGAACAGATCGCCCTGGCTGTTGCGCAGCGCCTCGTTCGAGAACAGATCACCCGGAAGGATGCGCATCTCCCGGCGGATGACCTCCTCGCGGGTCTTGTCGTTACCCGAGATGATCACGCGACGGATCCGTGCCTGCTCGCCCTCGCGCACGACGAAGTCGACGTCCACCACGTTGCCCTCGCGGACGTTCCGCTGCGGCGAGAGCGTGCTGTAGATGTAGCCGTCGTCCCAGTACAGCGACTGGATGTTGCGTTGGCTCTCCTGGAACTCCTCGGCGCTGAAGACCTCGCCCTGGTCGAGCACGACCAGCTGCTGCAGCCGATCCTCGGGGAAGACCTCGTTGCCCTCGAACGCGATCTCTCCGACCCGGTACTGCGCACCCTCGTCGACGGTGATCCGGATCTCGACGTGGTTCTCCTCGTCGGCGAGGAACTCGATCTCGTGGTCGACCACGGTGGCGTCGAGGTAGCCGGCGTCGGCGTAGCGCTGGACCACCGACTCGAGGTCCTGCTCGAACTCCGGGAGCTTGAAGGTGCCGCTGCGCCACCAGTTGTCGACGTTGGTGTCCATGACGTCGCGCAGGGTGTCGTCGTCGAGGTTCTCGTTCCCCTCGAAGACGATGCGCCTCACCTGGACCTTCGGGTTCTCGGTGATCCGGAAGACCAGGGGCTGGCTCCCGGCCAGCTCGAGCAGATCTTCGTCGACGTCGACCTCGGCGCGGTAGTAGCCCTCGGAGCGGTACTTGTCGCGGATGGCCTCGATCGCCTCACGGATCGCCGCGGGGGCCAGGAAGTTGCCCACTCGCAGGTCGATCTCCTCGTTCAGCTCCGAGGTGTCGAGTTCGTCGTTGCCCTCGAAGCGGATTTCGGACAGCCGCGGGTACTCGCTCAGGTTGAGGATGAGCTCCATCACCCCCGCGCGCACCGGGTTCTGGTAGACGAAGACGTCGCGGAACTTGCCCGTGGCGTAGAGCGAGCGGATCGCTCCGGCGACGACCTCGCGCGAGACCGACTCGCCGACCTCGAGCCCGCTCCAGGCGACCACCTGCTCGGCGCGCACGGTCTGCGTACCGACGACCTGGATCCGGCCCAGTACCGGCGCCTGCTGGGCCGCGACCACGCCGGCGTCGAAGAGCACGAGCAGGCAGGCGAGCGCCAACCCCGCACCGAAGCGGCGGCCGTTCGCGGGCATTCGGACTCGGAAATCGTTGCTGAGCATGCAGTTCGTCTCGTCGGCCTGATGCGGGACAGGGACGCTCCCGCGGGACGGGCAGCCGGTGGGTCGGGCGATCGTACGC
>CAZQHE010000175.1:0-7206 GCA_964593155.1 uncultured bacterium | reverse complement strand
CGTCCGCGCAGGTGTTCGATGTCACGACGTTCCGCCAGCGAATCGAGACCGCCGACCAGGCGATCCACGATCTCGTCCTTCCACGTGCGCAGAGCGTCGAGATCGATCGAGGGGTCGTCGAAGTGGACACCGGCCTCGCTCGCCTCGCGGGCGCGAAGAATGGTCTCCATGATCGTCAGCAGTGCCTTCGACGGGATGCAACCACGGTCGACGCAGACGCCGCCGAGACCGTCGCTCTCGTCGACCACGGTCACCGGGAGTCCGCGGTCCGCGGCGCGGAAGGCAGCCGCATAGCCGCCCGGCCCACCCCCGATCACGATCACGCGCCCAGCCTCGTCGTCGCTCATCGGTGTCCTCCGTTCAGGCGTCGATCATGAGGGATTCGGGATCGTCGAGCAGATCGACCACGCGGCGTACGAAGCGGGCGGCTTCGGCGCCGTCGACCACGCGATGGTCGAAGGTCAGGGACAGGGGGAGCCGCAAGCGCGTGGCGCTCGCGTGGTCGTCGAGATCGCCCTCGACCACGGTCTCCAGCCGGGCCTGGCCCATTCCCAGGATCGCCACCTCGGGCCAGTTGACGATCGGCGTGAAGCCGGTCCCCCCGATCGCTCCGGGGTTGGTGATCGTGAAGGTCCCTCCGGTCAGGTCGTCGCGCGTGGCGTCGCCGTTGCGCGTGCGCTCGGCCAGTTCGGTGAACTCGACGGCCAGGTCACGCAGGGACTTGCGGTCGACGTCGTGGATCACCGGGACGAGCAGACCACGGCCCGTGTCGACCGCGATGCCCAGGTGGTAGTGCCGCTTGAGGACGATCTCCTCGGCCTCGACGTCGAGCGAGGCATTGAAGCGCGGGTACTCCTGCAGCGCGGTCACCACCGCCTTCATCGCGAAGATCGTCGGTGTGAGCTTGCCACCCATCTCCTCGACGTCGTCGCGCCACCGCCGACGCAGGCGTTCGAGATCGGTGACGTCGGCCACGTCGTGGTGGGTGACGGCGGCCACCTGCGACGCGGCCAACGCCATGCGCTTGGCGGTCACGCGGCGTACGCCCCGCAGGGGCATGCGTTCGGTCGGACCGAAGCGATCGAAGTCGGGGAGCCCGGGGGTGTCGAGACGCGGGAGCTCGAAGTCGGCGCGCTCGGCCGCGGCGGGTGTCGGTTCGCGCGCGGGCTCGGCGGCTCCTTCGCCGCCCTCGCCGGCGGCGGCACGGACGTCGTCGGCGGTGACCCGACCCTCCGGCCCACTCGCCTCGACCGTGTGCAGGTCCACGTCGAGTTCACGGGCGAGCCGGCGGGTCGCGGGCGAGGCGGGCACGGGACGGCGACGGTCGTGCGCGTCACGCGTCGTTTCCGCCGTCTCCTTCTCGGTGTGCTTCGTCGTCGTCTCCGTTTCCGCACCCGCATCGCCACGACGGGAGGACTCGTCGTCCTCCTCCTCGGCGCTCGACTCACCACGTTCCAACTCGGTCGGTTCTTCGTCGGGCGTCCCTGCCGCGCCGTCGCCGCCGGCTTCGTCGTAGGTCAACAGCACCTCGCCCACGCGGACCTGGTCGCCTTCGCCCACGCGCAGGTCCTCGATGGTCCCGCTGAACGGGGCAGGGATCTCGACCGACACCTTGTCGGTCTCCACGGTCAACAGGACGTCGTCCTCCTCGATCGTGTCACCCTCGCCCACGTGCACTTCGCTGATCTCGGCCTCGTGCAGGCCCTCGCCGGGATCCTGGAGCACGAACTCCTTGGTCATGTCGAGGCCACCTCCAGGCTGCGCCGGGCGGCGGCGACGATCCGGTCGACACTCGGCAGGTAGTCCTGCTCGCGGGCGAAGTAGGGAACCGGGACGTCGTAGCCGGTCACGCGTTCGACGGGGGTCTCGAGCCACCAGAAGGCGTCCTCGATCAGCCGCGCCATGATCTCGCCCGCCGGCCCGAAGGTGCGGTGGGCCTCGTGGACGATCACGGCGTGACCGGTGCGGCGCACCGACTCCGAGACCGTTTCGTGGTCGAGCGGCGACAACGACAGCAGGTCGATCAGGTCGACCTCGATGCCGTCGTCCTCGGCCAGACGGTCGGCGGCCTCCTTCGCCCGCGGGACCATGGCGCCCCAAGCGACCAGGGTCATGTCGTCGCCTTCGCGCAACGTGCGCGCCCGTCCGATCTCGATCTCCTGCTCGTCGGGGTCGACCTCTTCGCGGAAGGATCGGTACAGCGCCTTGGATTCGAAGTAGACCACCGGGTCGGGGTCGCGGATCGCGCTGCGCAGCAGACCGGCGGCGGTCGCCGGGCTCGACGGAACCACCATCTTCAGACCCGGCGTGTGCGCGAAATACACTTCCTTGCTCTCGGAGTGGTGCTCGAGCGCGTGCACACCGGCGCCGTAGGGCATGCGGACGACCATCGGCACCGTGAAGCGCCCGCGGGTGCGCCAGCGCATGCGCGCGGCGTGGCTCTCGAGCTGGTGCAGGGCCAGGTAGCTGAAGCCGGAGAACTGCATCTCGCACACCGGACGCAGACCGTGCGCGGCCATGCCCACCGCCGAGCCCAGGATGAGCGACTCGGCCAGCGGCGTGTCGATCACGCGCTGCTCGCCGAAGGTGTCGAGCAAGCCGTCGGTCACGCGGAACACCCCGCCGTCCACGCCAACGTCCTGACCGCTGACGATCATCGTGTCGTCGTGTTCCATCTCGGTGTGCAGGGTGCGGTTGATGGCGTCGACCATGGTGAGTTCGCTCACGATGCGTCCTCCTCGTCGCCGGCGGTGCCGCCGCGCTGCTCCACCTGCTCGCGCTGGCGGAGCATCTCCTCGGTCGGCTCGGCGTAGACGTGCTCGAACATGACCGCCGGGTCGCCGAGCGACTCCATGCGCTCCTCGGCGTCCTTCCAGGTCTGGGAGACCTCGTCGTCGATCTCCTGTTCCAGCTCGTCGATGGCGTCGTCGTCGATCAGTTCCCGGTTCTTCAGATGGATGCGCAGGCGCTCGATCGGATCGCGCTCCTTCCACTCCTCCACTTCTTCCTCGTCGCGGTACTTGCTCGGATCGTCGACGGTGGTGTGCACGCCCATGCGGTAGGTCACCGCCTCGATCAGCGTGGGACCGTCGCCGGCGCGCGCGGTGGCGACCGCTTCGTCGGTGGCGCGGCGCACGGCCAGGACGTCGTTGCCGTCGACCTGAACGCCCGGCATGCCGTAGGCCAGCGCCTTCTGCGCGATCGACTTCGAGCCCGTCTGTTCCTCGCGCGGCGTCGAGATCGCGTACTGGTTGTTCTGGCAGAGGAAGATCACCGGGAGGTCGTGCAGGGCCGCGAAGTTCAGGGCCTCGTGGAAATCGCCTTCCGACGTGGCACCGTCGCCGAAGTACGTGAGGACGACCTCGTCGGTCTCCTGCAGGCGCGCGGCGTAGGCGATGCCGGTGGCGTGCGGTATCTGCGTGGCGACGGGAACGGCGATCGGCAGGTCGCGGGCGTCCTCGGGGATGGCGCCGCCCTCGTTGTAGCCCGCGTTGTAGAGGATCAACGAGACGGGATCGAGTCCGCGCCACAGCGAGGCCGCCGTCTCACGGAACGACGGCACCATCCAGTCGTCGTCGCGCAGGGACGAGACCGAACCGACCTGCGCGGCCTCCTGGCCGCGGATCGGCGCGAAGGTCCCGATCCGTCCCTGGCGCTGGAGCTTGAGCAGCTGCGCGTCGTATCGCCGCGCGAAGACCATCGCGCGGTGCAGCTGCAGGAGTTCGTCGTCGTCGACGTCGGGCAGCAGCTCGTCGTCGACGTTGCCGTCGGCGTCGAGCACCTGCAAGCGTTCGACCGACCACGGGAGTTCGATCGTTTCGCGGGTCACGGGTCCTCCACGAGGTCGAGGTACGGGGGGTGTGCGGCGTGGGCCCGGAAGATGCCGCGTCCGACGTCGTCCGGGCATGGGCCCGCCCGCCTCCGGCCGAGCACGGTGGTCCCGGACCGGCCGGTCGGTGGGTCCGCGAGGGATCCGTGGGGCCTGGCCCGACCCTCAGGCGCTGCGCTCGGAGGCCTGCTCCGACAGACCGTGTTCGCGCACGTGGTTGATCAGCCCACCCGCGCGGACGATCGCGCACTCCCGTCCGCACAGGTCGCTGCGGAGTTCGAGGTCGATGTCCTGCGTCCGGTCGTGCGCGGTGAGCGTGTCCGCCTCGATCGCCCGGCGCAGGTCGGCCAGCTCGATCTCGTCGCCGCGTTCGACGCGGTCGTGATCGTCGGGATCGACGAAGGTCAGCGGCAGGATCCCGTAGTTGATCAGGTTCTGCCGGTGGATCCGCGCGAAGCTCTTCGCGATCACGACCCGCAGGCCAAGGTAGCGGGGAGCGAGCGCCGCGTGCTCACGGCTCGAGCCCTGGCCGTAGTTGTCACCGGCGACCACGAGATGGCTCCTCTCCATCTCCTCGCTCACGCGATCCACGTACTCCGGGTCGATGGCTTCGAAGGTGTAGCCGCTGATCTCGGGGATGTCGCTGCGCAGCGGCAGGACCCGCGTGCCCGCCGGCATGATCTCGTCGGTCGACACGTCGTCGCCCATGGTGAGCTGGACCGGCCCCTCGATCCGATCGGGCAGGCGGTCGAAGGGCGGCAGGGGCTCGATGCCCGGACCCTTCTGGAGTTCGACGTCCGAACCGTCCTCGGGCGGTTCCTCGAGCAGCGACGTCTCGACGATCACGCGATCGGGTTCCTCGAAGACGGGGCAGTCCATGTCGAGGTCGCGCGGGTCGGTGATCTCGCCCCGCAACGCCGAGGCCGTGGCGGTTTCGGGACTGCACAGGTGGACTGCGTCCTCGCGCGTGCCCGAACGGCCCGGGAAGTTCCGCGGCACCGTGCGCAGGCTGATGGTGTCGGTGGCCGGGGCCTGGCCCATGCCGATGCAGCCGTTGCACCCCGCCTGGTGGATGCGCGCGCCCGCGGCGACCAGCGTCTCGATGTAGCCCATGCGGTCGAGATTCGCGAGCACCTGCCGCGACGTGGGATTCACGTCGAAGGACACGTCGGCGGGAATCGTGCGGCCCTCCACCATCATCGCCGGCACCGCGAAGTCGCGCAGCCCGGGATTGGCCGACGATCCCACGTAGGCCTGGCCGATCGGCCGGCCCGCGACCTCGCGCACCGGCACCACGTTGCCCGGGCTCGTGGGCAGCGCGATCAGCGGCTCGAGTTCGTCGAGCCGAATGCGTTCGAACTCGTCGAAGTCCGGATCGGGGTCGGCGGCGAGCTCGCGGTAGGCGGCACCACGTTCCTGCTGCTCGAGGAACTCGCGCGTGCGCTCGTCCGATGGAAAGATCGACGTCGTGGCGCCGAGTTCGGCGCCCATGTTGGCGATCACGTGGCGGTCCATCGCGCTGAGCGTGGCCACGCCCGGGCCGTGGTACTCGATCACGAAGCCCTTGCCGCCGTCGACGCCTCGACGCCGCAGCATCTCGAGGATCACGTCCTTGGCGCTGACCCAGTCGGGGAGTTCGCCGCGCAGCTCCACGCCGAGCACCTGCGGCATACCCACACGGAAGGGCTCGCCGGCCATGGCCATGGCCACGTCCATGCCCCCGGCCCCGATCGCCAGCATCCCGAGCGAACCCGCCGCACAGGTGTGGCTGTCCGAACCGAGCAGCGTCTGACCCGGCACCCCGAAACGCTCCATGTGCACGGGATGGCTCACGCCGTTGCCCGGGCGGCTGTACCACACGCCGAAGCGGCGGCAGGCGCTCAACAGGAAGCGGTGGTCGTCGGGGTTGCGGAAGTCCGACTGGATGAGGTTGTGGTCGACGTACTGGGCGGAGAGCTGCGTGCGCACCCGATCGAGTTCGAGCGCCTCCAGTTCCAGCATGACCAGCGTGCCCGTGGCGTCCTGGGTGAGCGTCTGGTCGATCGTCAGGGCGATCTCTTCGCCGGGTTTCCTCTCGCCGCCGGCGAGATGGGATTCGATGAGCTTCTGCGTGAGCGGGCGGCCCATGGGAGCTCCTTGCGGGCGGGGGTCCAGTCACGCCTGCAAGGTGACCTGCACGGAGGGGGACCGGCATCGTGCCGGGATCCACGTGGATGGCGGGGGCATCGGGAAGATCGACGCCGGGCGAGGGCCCGGGGGTTGGATCCGGCGGGGCCCCATGGGATGCGACCCGTCGCTCCGCACATGCGGGCAGCGCTGAGCCGCTGCTCTCTCGAACATGACTGATCTTGGGCCGACGCAGCCCTCGCTCAGTGCGGCCGTACCGGCAATTGCCTGGCGTGCCACACAGCGATCACCCACACGGTCTGGTGGACCACGCGGTAGAAGAATCGATACGGGCTCACGATCAGTTCGCGATGAGGAAGCTCCGGAAACTCCGGAATCCGCCGGCCGGAATTCGGAAACCTCTCGAGTTCACGAAGTGCTGTCTCGGCCCGGTCTCGGAAATTCCTCGCCGCCGACGGGTCGTCAGCCCGGATGTACTCGACCACTGCCAGGAACTGACTTCTCGCTGACGGTGTGAACTCGAGCTTCACGAGTCCTGGTCGGAAAGCAGCCGATCGGCATCCGCCAGAACGGAATCCAGATCGAAACCCTTGCCCTCCTCGATCTCCCGCTCCCCCCGTACGAGTTGGATCAAGAGTTCACGCTCGTGCTCGCCCTGTTCGTAGGTCTCGATGCTCAGCATGACTGCAGTGGCCCTGCCCCGCTGAGTGATGACGATGGGCCCACGGGCGTCATGGGCTCTCTTGATGGCTGCCGCGGCATCCTGCCGGAGGTCGGTGATCGGAATGATGGTGGGGACCTTGGTCAATTTGCACCTCCAAGAGTACGCCTAATGGTACTGCTCACGGCCCTACGAAGCAATGGCGGGCAATGCCTCGGCCGCCGACGGTCTGCCGAGCCTGTTCGGCCAGTTCCGACGAGGCCGGCCCTCACCCCACCCGCAACACCAGGCACGCGTACCCGTACTCCTCGCCGCAGGCCGCGTGGGTGGCCATCTCCGTCCGCAGATCCTCGTAGACGTCCAGCGCCCCGTGGCGTGCGATCGCCGCGCGCAGCGGCGCGTCGAGGCCGGAGTAGTACGCGCGCCAGTCGTCCAGCGGGAGTCGGAACGAACCGACCGGTTCGTAGCCGAGGCGGCGTGCCTGGTCGATGCGTGTCGTTTCGTCCCGCACGGCGGGGTACTCGCTCGTGAGGAAGGCCCGGGCTCGGTCCGAGGGCGTGGCCGTGAACCACACGAGTTCGGTGACGAC
>CAZQHE010000174.1:0-7256 GCA_964593155.1 uncultured bacterium | reverse complement strand
CTGCAGGGTCAGCTCGGTCGAGACATGCAGACCGTTGCCATTGCCCCAGCTCGCCTGCAGACCGTAACCGTAAGCGCTGTCTTCGACCGTCTGGTCGTTGCCCGCGCCTGCGGCATCGTTCGTGTTGGTCTCCGCGGCCCACAGGACGTTGACCGCCCAGGCACCACTGGTCAGCGGCTTGGCGATACCGACGTTGATCCAGGGATTGTCCAGAGCGTTCAGGTTCCCAGCAGCATCACCGAACATGCTCGGCATGAAGAAATCGCCTGCGCGGTTTCCACCCCAGAGGAAGTTGGCGGCCTGACCACCGAGGTCGGTGCGGCCAACCTGCATGTTCAGCCAGAGTTCGTCGTAGGCTTCCCACCAGACACGGGCCCGGCCACCGTCATCCGCGTCGCCCACGAGCGACTGCGACACGAGCTCGGCGCCGGTGCCGTTGTACACCGCCAGGTGAGGCCATGCATTCAGGAGAGCCGTGGTGTTGTTGAGCGTGGTCCCGCGCATGCTCGAGTGCGCGGCTTCCGACCCGATGGTCGCGTCGTTGGCGTTGGCCAGGGTCGGCATCGCGACGATGGCCACGATGGCCAGCGTGCGCCAGAAAGCGGACTTCATTGAGCCTGCTCCTTGGTTGATCACCTCGATGCGTCACCGGGTCCGACGGGCGGTCGCTTCCCTCGTTCCGACCGCTTCTTCGCCGGCGACATGACCAGGTCGGGACATTGCGCTGAGCGCCGAGAGCCCTTTCCGGTCGTTCAAGCGCGACACGGTAGTACGAGTGGGGTGGGTGTCAATGCGTTTTCGGACGGTCTCCCCAGGAATCTGCGAAAAATAGTTGATCAGATCCTTACCAACCCGGATCATGACTGATTCGTGCGAGAAACCGTCCGGATCTTCCCGAGACCGTTCCGCCACGACTTCCCCCGTCCGGTCGACCCTCCCCGGGTCCCGTTCGCCCGACCATGACGCCCACGGGACGGCCTTCACGCACCGAAGTCGTCGGGGCCCTCGCCCTGGCCGTGGCCGCGCTGGCGCTGCGCTTCGTGCACCTCGACTGGAGCCTGCCGGCCATCGAGGAAGAGGCGTTGCCGGCCAAGAAGGCCTTCCAGATGTGGGGCTGGGAATCCGGCAGCTTCCAGCTCGATCCCGAGACCGCCGGTTGGCCGTCGTTCTCCTTCTACGTCCATCTGCTCTGGCAATTCGTCTACTACGGGTGGGGCCGGCTGACCGGTGAGTTCGCCGGCACCCTCGACTTCTGGGTGTCCCAGCAGCTCGATCCCACTCCCCTGATGCTGTGGTCGCGCGGACTGAGCGCCGCGGTGTCGACGGTGCCGGTGGTGGTCGCCTGGGTCTGGGCGCGGCGCTTCGGGCTCAGACCGACCGGCGCGGCAGCGGCCGCACTGCTCGTGGCCGTGAGTCCGGTGATGGTGCGCCACGCGCAGATGATCGAGCCCGACGCGCTCGTCACGATGTTCGCCGCACTCGCCATGCTGGCCCTGCCGCGCATCCTCACCCGCGGGTCGACCCGTGACTACGTGGTGGTGGCGGTCCTGGCCGGCCTGGGAGCTGCGAGCAAGTACACGCCCGTGCTGCTGTGCGTGAGCATCTACGTGCTGCACCTCGTCCGTCTTCGACGCGAGGGGCGATCGCTCACCGCACTCGGACTCGACGACGCGCGACTCGGTTGGGCCGCCATGGCCAGCGTCCTGACGTTCTGCGTGGCCAGCCCCTACACCTTCGCGAACCTCGAGGTGTTGCGACGGGATCTCGCCTATCAACTCATGCACATGAGCGCCGGGCACTTCGGCCACGCCGAACAGGGAGTCGGCTACGTCCACTACGTCACGCGCGTGCTGCCCCGCGCGTTGGGCTGGCCGGCCTTCCTGCTGTCGATCGTCGGCATCGTCGTCATGGTCCGCCGACGCAACACCGAGGACGTGGCGTGGCTGGCGGCCTTCGTTCCGTACTTCCTCGTGATGGGGTCGCTGAGCACGCAGTTCGATCGCTACATGCTGCCGTTGGTCCTGCCGCTCGCCGTGGCCGCGACCGTGGCCCTGCGCGCCGCCGTCGACCGATGGCCACGGGCATCGGCGCGTCCGTCTCCGGCGATGGCCGTCGCGGCCGTGATCCTGCTCGCGTGGCCGGCGCAGGGTCTCGCTCGCTTCCTCGACGCACAGGGACGTACCAGCACGCAGCAGGCAGCCGCCGACTGGTTCGCCACCCACGCCGCGACCGACACCACCACGGTGGTCACCGAACGCTACGGCCCGCACCTGCTCGAGGATCCCCGTACGACCGACGACTACCAGCCGATCTTCGACCGGCTCGACGAGGACCAGAAACGACGCCTGTTCGACCGTCCCTTCTTCGTCTACCAGTTGCTGCCGATGTACTCGGCTCGTGTGCACCTGACCGCGTACTACTACGACCTGCGTCACTTCCTGGCCTACGACTACGTGGTCACCTCGGGCGCGGTGCGGCGCCGTTACGAGGGAGAGCCCGAGCGCTTCCCGCGTCAGGTGGCCTTCTACCGCGACCTCGACGCCTACATGCAGGTGGCCGCCGACTTCGCGCCGGGCGACGACTACCGCGGTCCGCGGGTCACGCTCCACCGGTGGTCGGCCGAGGGCCGGCGCCGCCTGCTCGCCGATCGCGGCCGACTCGACTCCACGCACTACCGGGCGTGGGCCGAGCGCGTGCACGCGCCGGACTTCCTCGCCTTCGCGGAACAGGTGGCCGTCCACGCCGAACGCGAAGAGGCCCACCGGCAGGCCCTGACCTACTACCGGATCCTCGCCGAGACCGCCGAACCCGACCTGCGCAACCACTGGATCGAACGCGCCGGGATCGCAGCGGTGAACGCCGACCAACTCGAACAGGCCGCTTCGCTCTTCCGCACCCTGCTCGAACGCGACCCCGGCAACGTGGTCGCCCTGGGCAATCTCGGCTTCGTGGCCGAACGCGCGGGACGCCCCGCGGAGGCGCGCGCCTGGTACCGCCGCTGCATCGAGACGGACACCGAGGGAACGGCGTCGCGTTGGGCCCGACGGCGACTGGAGAGGATGGACGGCGACGATCGTCGGTGACGCCGGTCTCCGACGATCAGAACTCGTTCTTCAGGGATCCGAAGGATCGTGTCTCGACGGGCACCGCGGTGTCGGCGTCGACCGGTTCGGCCTCCAGCTCGACCCAGCGCCATTGCGTCGCGCCCATCGACTGGTAACCGAGCGAACCGAAGGCCACGCGCCCCACGCCCAGCGTACCGGTGGCGAGACCGCGCGCCCGCAGGATCTCGACACCGTCGACCCACACGGTCAGGGTCTCGTCGGGATCCTCGTGGACCGAGTTCTTGCGCACGCGCAATACGTGTTCCTCGGTCATCGACGTCGGCGCCGTGGCCACCCACCGCAGGAAACCGTCGTCACGCTCGGCCACGTCCACGCGGTCGTGATGGAGCTGCACGATCAGTTCGAGACCCGGGCGGCTGATCTCGACCACCGCCCCCTGCCCACCGATGTTGCTGTGGACCTTGACCGCGGCGCGGAATTCCACGGCGTGCTCGGCCCGGAGTTCCCCCAGCATCCCCTGGAAGGCGATGTAGCCATCACCCATGTTGTCGTTGCAGACCAACGTGCCCTCGTGCAACAGCGCGTGGGCGGTCCCGATCCGCGACCAGGGCGAATTCGAAGCGTCGGGGATCTGCGTCATCTCGGTGCGGTCGTCCATCGTCACCAGGTCCTGCGCCGTCGAGGGCACGGACCCCGCGGTCAGGACGACGAGGATCGCGACGACGGCCACGTCGAGATGGAGAACGGCGCGTCGGGGCGGTCGCGCACCGTACGGAGGGATCCGGCGCATGGAGATCGTTTCCGGACACCTGGCTCCGGCGCGGCCGACCGGCGGGGAAGAGCCACCGTCGTGCGCCCCGGAAGCGCGTGCGTCCCGTCGGGAGCGAAAGTGATCAACATGTTACCACTTCCGTGACCCGGCCGGGAAGACCCTCGATCCGCGGCCCGACGGCTGCCCCCGCGGGGCGGGGGCAAAAAAAAAGGAGCGGACCCGCGCGCCAGCGATGGGTCCGCCCCCCTTCCTGTCCTTCCGGTCGCGAGCAGCAGCAGCGGTCGTGCCACCGGATCGCAGCGTTGGAAATCAACGAGTTACGCCACCGTGGCCGCGCGATCCGTACGAGGAGGTACGCCAGGCGTACCGAGACGGAACGCCCACACCACCCGGAACGATCAGAGCCGGAGTTCGCGCCCCGCGGTCTGCGACCATTCGACGGCGTCGAGGTAGGCCCCGCGGATGTCGGCGGCCTCGAGCCGGCCGAAGGCCACCCGGTCCCAGTCGCCGCGCTCGTAGGCCACCACGCACTCCAGTGCCTCGCCCATGCGACCGTCCCGGTGCAGCAGGGCGCCGTTCAGCTCCTGCGCCAGGGGCAACTGCTCCACGATGTCCTCCATGGACATGTCGAGCAGCGCGTCGAGGGTCGAGAACAGTCCGGCGGTGAAGTAGACGTCGGGATTCATCACTCCGGCGCGCTCGGCGAGCTGCTCGCACATGCGCGCCCGGATCATGGCCGTGACCATCAGCTCGTCGGGCTTGTCGTCGAGCGCGCTCAGGGTGAGCAGGCTGACCCAGGCCCGGATGTGGTGCAGGCCCAGCAGCACCAGCGTCTGCCGGATCGACTCGACCTTCTGCGGCAGACCGTAGAAGGCCGAATTGATCAGACGCAGCAGCTTGTAGCTCAACGAAAGGTCCTCACGGATGATCCGCTCCAGGGCGTCGATCTCCTAGTGAGGGTCCTGCAGCTTCGCCAGCAGGCGCAGCGTCGCCAGGCGGTTGGCCGGGATCCGATGGCCGCCGACCACCTTCGGCCGGCAAAGGAAGTAGCCCTGGAACAGGTCGAAGCCCAGGTCGCGACAGAACTCCAGATGCTCGGGGGTCTCGACCTTCTCGGCCAGCAGCACCACGTCGAAGGGACGGACCAGTCGGACCTGCTCGGCGATCTGCGTCGGGTTCAGGGCCAGGACGTCGATCTTGACGATGTCGGCGATCTCGAGCAGCGGATCGAAGCCCGGCTCGTAGACGAAGTCGTCGAGGGCCACCCGGTAACCACTCTGGGCGTAGCCGCGGATGCTCTCGATGAGCGGGGCGTCGACCAGCTCGTCCTCGAGCAGCTCGAGGACCACGCGATCGCGCGGAAGCGGCATGTTCTGCGCCGACAGGAAGAAAGTTCGGGTCAGGTTGAGGAAGGCGGGCAGTTCGCCGACGAGCTGGTCGAGGCCCAGATCGAGGAAGCTGTCGAGCAGCACGCGGACGCTCGCCTGGTCGCGGTCGGCGAAGTGGGCAGCCTGGTCCTGCGCCTGTTGGCGGAAGAGCAGCTCGTAGCCCACCACGTCGAGCTTCCGGTCGAAGATCGCCTGGCGCGCGACGAAGGCGTTCGCGAGCGACGTGCCGTTCTGCGGTGCGGTGGGTGTGTCCATCCGAAGTCCTGGTTCCGGGTCACGAGAGCCCACACGTCGCCTGCCATTGGCGTGCCAAGCTTGCGCCGGCGCCGGCCCGACCCCACACTGCAGGCGCGTTCACCCCTGGATCGACCCCTTCCGCAGGCCCGGCGGTGGCTCCCGTGCAGTCCTCCACCTCGCGTTCGGCCGCACCGGCGGTGCTCTGGCTCCTGGCCTTCGTGGCCGTCCTGAGCCATCTGCCGGCCGTCGGCTTCGACTTCGCCCAGGACGATTTCGCCGGGTTGGCCCGGGCCGCCGGAAACCTCGACGTCGAGGGCTGGCCGCCGAGGGTCTGGACCAGCACGATCACGTGGTCGGTGCTGTGGCCGGTCTTCGGTCGCGATCCCGGCCCCTACCACGGGTTGTCGCTGGTCCTGCTCACGGGAATCGCCGTTCTCGCCGCGCGCCTGGCCTTCCGGCTGGGCGCGGGCAGCGCGGGAGCGGCACTCGCCGGCCTGCTGACCCTGCTCGGGCCCACCACCGTGCTCCCCGTCGCCTGGGTCAGCGCGGCGGCCGAGCTGTGGGCGGTGCTGTTCGCCCTGATCGCCCTCGACCTGTGGACGGAGCGTGGCGGTGGCATCCGCCCGCTGCTGGCGGGCCTGGCCGCGGCTCTGTCGATGCTGTCGAAGGAGCCGGCCCTCGGGCTCTTCCTGCTGCTGCCGCTGGCCGCGCACTGGTTCGTCGGCGACGAGCCCGCCCCCACCCGCCGGGGCCGCTGGCTCGTGGTGGTCGCCCTGGCCGTGCTCGCCGTGATCAGCGCGGTGCAGATCCGCGGGGCCTTCGCGCACGGACCGGGCGATCCCTATGCCCTGGGCGGTGCCGTCGACGTCGCGGGGAACCTGCTGCGGTCGCTGGGATGGGCCCTGTGGCCGTGGTCCGGGACGATCCCCCCGGCATGGCTGGCGCAGATCCTCGGGGCCGTGGTCCTGGTGGTCGCCGGTGCCGCGGCCGTCCGGCGCTCCCGGGGCGGCGACCCACGGCTGCTCTTCCTGCTCCTGCTGGCCCTGGTGTCGCTGGCCCCCACCGTCGTGCTGCGCGATCACCAGTACACCTACTACGCCCTGCTCGCGAACGTGGCCGTGGCCGCGATGCTCGGTCTGGAATTCGGGCCGCGGATCGACGCACGGCTGCGCGGTCCGAGGGCCCGCGGCACGGCCCTGGTGGCGGCGAGCATCGTCGTGGCCCTACTCGGTGTGTGGGGGGTGTCGTCACGGGTCCACGCCCGTGGCGACGACGGAATGCTGATCGATCCCATCCTCCGCCGCAGTTCCATCGTCGCCGACGTCCGCTCCCAGATCCGCGACCTGCGGCAGGCGCGTCCGGCGCCGACGGCGATCGGCGTCCTCCAGGCCGCCCGGACGGAGACCCCTCCCGACCCCGAGGCTTCGCGCGACCGGCTGGTGTTCGTCGGCACGCCGATCCATCTGGCGCTGCAGGGCGACCGCGGTCTCGGGATCCTGTCGGGGGATCGACTCGACGCCCGCTGGATCGGTCACATCGACGACGTCCCGGGCGGGGGCTTCGTCTACCTCGACGCTGGCGACGCCGTCCTGCGGCCGCTCGGCCCGCCGAGCAACGCCCGCATCTACGCGGCGATGATCGCGGTGGCCGGCGGCCAGTTCGCGCGCGCGCGGCACGAGCTGTGGAACGTGATCGGCGAGCAGGGCACGCGGGTGCGTTTCGCCTTCGATCCGGCCAATCTCCCGATCCGGCCCGAGGAACTCGACGCCGCGGCGCCCCGGTTCGCGCAGGGAC
>CAZQHE010000173.1:0-7267 GCA_964593155.1 uncultured bacterium | reverse complement strand
GTATACACCCGGTTTCGCGACGCTTTGAGCGGGCGCCAGAGCGACGAACGACGACCGAAGAGACGTCGAAGTCCCGACAGGTGAGAACGGGCGACACGAGCGAAGCCGACGCGCCCAGAAGGCCAACCGATCCTCGACCCTCCAACACCGAAATCCGCCCACGAAGAATCCTGTCAAGCCCCTCGCGAACAAAACTGGGGACCATTCATACGGAACCACCCAACACGAATCGGAGATTCATTGCCCCGCCGCGGTTCGGAACCATAGGGGCCCGCAACGAATTCCGGAGCGGTCCCGCTTCCGCGACGAAAGCCGCGGAGCGCACTCACGGCGACGATGACATCCGACCCACTTCCGCGACGGAAGCGAGCGGAACGAATGTCGTTCTCGATCAACGAAGACGAGAAGGGCGCGTCGCAACGACGAGACCGCTCAGCGCATCCCGACCAACCCCGTCACCCCACCCGCTCGAACCCCACCCGGAACCGCACCCCGCCGTCACGTCGGTTCTCCCACTCGACCTCGGACCCGTGGGCACGCGCGAGGCGGTCGACGAGGGCCAGGCCGAGACCGAGTCCGGCCGGCTGGTCGTCGTCGTCGCCGCGGCGGAAGGGTTCGAACAACGAGCGGGCCACGTCGTCGGAGATGCCGGGTCCGTGATCTCGCACGGACAGGCGGACTCGTGATCCGTTCGCTCCCGCGGAGAGGTGGACGCGGCGGTCTTCGGACGAACGGGAGTACTTCTCGGCGTTGTCGATCAGGTTGGTCACGATGTGTTCGACGGCGTCGGGATCGAAGCGAGCCGTGGGAAGAGCATCGGGCACGTCCACTTCGAGGGTCGCACCGTGGCTCTCGAGGGCGGGACGCAGGCGCGAAGCCACCTCGCGCAGGGTCGCGGCCAGATCCCCTTCGCGCACGCGCACGCCGCGGTCGCCGCGCTCGAGGCGGGTGAAGTCGAGGACGTTGGTCACCACGCGCGAAAGCCTCTCGCTCTCGGCGGCGATGCGGCGGGCGTAGCGCTGCGAGCGGTCGGGGTCGTCGGCCACTCCTCCGAGCATCTCGCCGTACATGCGCAGGCCGGCCAGAGGCGTTCGCAGTTCGTGAGCGGCGGCCGCGGCGAAGCGCGATCGCTCGCGGGCGATGCGCTCGGCGTTGAGCAGCAGGACGACCACGCTGATCGCGGCGATCAGGGCAGCGGCCGAGCCGATCGCGAAGGAGCGATAGAAGTCCGCCTCCACCCGACTGGCATCGACGCCGGCCAGGGCCACGGGACCGCTCACGTCGACGGCGATTTCCCAGGTGGTGCAGTCGAGGGGCACCTCGGCCACGGCGACGGAGTCCTCGGTTCCTCCGGTGAAGGGACGGAGCACGGCCGGCAACTCGGCGGATCGCAGCCAGTCGTGCACGGCCCGCGGCGACAGCACGAAGCCCTGCACCGCACCGTCGTCGCCCACGCGGCGCAGGGCCACGAGCAGCGGCTCGGCGAGCCCCTCGTCGAGACCGTGCCACTGGAACGACTCGGTCTCGACGAGCAGGCGGCCGTCGTAGCTCGGATCCAGCGAAGCCACCGCCGACCGCGACGGCGGCAGCGGATCCCGCCCGCTCCGGGCCATGCGTTGCAGGGTGTCGGCGTGCGGGTGCAGTCCCTCGCGGCGCTCGCCCGCCCGTTGCAGCCGGTCGGCGTCGGGCACGATCTCGCCCAGGTCACCGAGGACGGGCACGCTCAGCCGGCCGCGCGGATCGATCTGGAAGTACACGTCGACGAAGGGGTCGCGCGGTCCGGTGGCCAGGGGTGACGGCGTGCTCCCGGCACACTGACAGTTCGACGTGGGGTCGTGGTAGGTGGCGTGGAAGTGATAGGGCGGACGCTGCGACTCGCTGTCGCGCATGGCCTCGAGGCGGCCGACGAGGCGGTCGCTCAGGGCACGGGCCACCGCGTGCCCTCGCTCCACCGGGCGCGCGCGGATCGAAGCGGCCTCGCGTTCGGCACTCGCCTGGCCCACCACGTACCACGCGGTGCACGGGGCGGCCACGGCCACGAACACGAGCGTGATCGCGAGCCAGGTCCGGCGGGGGCGATGGGCGATGCTCATGGTCCGCTCTCCGGGGTGGACGTCAGTCCTGGTCTCCCCACGCGTATCCCACACCCTTCACGGTGACCACGATCGACGGCTGGCGGGGATCGCGTTCGATCTTCTGCCGCAGGTTGGCCACGCACATGTCGACGGTGCGGGTCTGCAGGTCTCCGGGCGCGTTCCACACGTGTTCGAGCAACTCGGCCCGACTCACGGCGCGGCGCCGCTGGCGGTGCAGCAGCCGGATCAGGTTCGTCTCGCGGGCGGTCAGGGTCTCGGTCCTGCCGTCGCGCTCGACGACGCAGCGGCCCAGGTCGAAGACGGCTCCGTCGGCCTCCAGACGCTCCGGCGTCGCTTCCACCGCCAGGCGTCGGCCGAGCGATTCGATCCGGGCCAGCAGCTCCTGGGTACCGAAGGGCTTGGTCACGTAGTCGTCGGCCCCGTGCCGCAGGCCGCGCACCTTGTCGGCCTCGTCGCCCCGCGCGGTCAGCATCAGGATCCCCATCTGCGGTCGTACCTCGCGCAGTCGACGACACACCTCCCATCCGTCGAGGCGCGGCAGCATGAGATCGAGGACGACGAGGTCGAAGTCGGTGTCGAGTCCGGTCCGCACGGCGGCCTCGCCGTCGGCGGCATCGGTCACGTCGTGCCCCTCGCTCTCGAGCAGGTCGACGAGTCCCTCGCGGAGGGTCGGTTCGTCTTCGACGACGAGGATGCGCATGGGGCCTCGGACGGCGGACGGCCGGGAGCCGGGTCTGCAAAGCCGAAAGCGTACGGCCGGTTCGCAGGGCGAACCGTCAAGCAGACGTAAAAGGAGATTCTACTCCATGCACAAGACGACGGGCCCCCGAATCGCAGATCGGGGGCCCGATGACGGCTCGGGACGGACGGCGGATCACCGCCGGGCCCGGCTCAACTCCCGCACCACCCGACCGTACTCGTGGTCGCTGTCGATCGTCTCGGCGGTGCGCAGGAAGACCTCGCGCACCGGCTCCGAACCGGCGGCCGCGTCCACGAACGCGTGCAACGCACGGGCCTTCTCGAAGTCGCTCTCGATCGTCGCGACCACGTCGAGGGCCTCGATCACCATGGTCTCGTCGTCGCCGAGTCGTGGCGCCAGGGCGGCCACGAGTCGTGCCTTCTCGAAGTCGCTGTCGATCTCCTCGATCGTCCGCCACATCCCGTCGCGGGCGTCGGGGTCGTCCAGCGCCAGCGGAAGGGCGTCGACGAGCACGCGTGCCTTCTCGAAGTCGCTGTCGATGCCGTCGGTCAGGACGAGCAACCGCGACAGCACCGACGGATCCAGATCGCCGAGTTCGATGGCCATGCGCAGGGCACGCCCGCGCTCGAAGTCGCTGTCGAGCGAACCGATCAGCCCGGCCACGCCCTCGCCCAGGTCGGGGTCGGCCAGCAGCAACTCGAAGTTGTCGGTCACCACGCGTGCCTTCTCGAAGTCGCTGTCGAGCGAGCGGGGGATCTCGGCGAGCACGCGCTCGCGGTCCTCGTCGGACAGCGACGGATGCCGCAACAGCGCCGACCAGTGGCGCGCGGCGGCGTGGTCGGACTCGAGCGCTTCGATCCGGCCCACGGCGGTGCCCACACCGCCTTCGTCGAGCCAGCGTCCGATGCGCGCCTCGGTCCCGATCCCGGCCTGCACCATGAACGTGCTCAGGGCCTCGGAGAACCACGCCCGGGCGTCGTCGTCGATCTCCGTGGCCCGGCCGTTCTCGAAGTACGTCCGCTCCACCCGACCGTCGCGGTCGCGTTCGATCTCCATGCGGTGGCGTTCGCCGTCGCGCTCGGTCCGCAGGTCGAAGTACGAGCCGTCGTCGAGCAGCTCGACGTCGCTCTCGTCGTCGGCGAAACGCAGCCGGCCGTCCATCTGCACCTCGAGTTCGAAGTCGTCCCGGCGGTAGGTCCACTCGCCGTGGCGCGTGACGACCTCGAGTTCGTCGCTTCCGCTCTCGAAGACCACGTGGTCGCGGACATGGAGGTCCATGCGATCCCCGCGGACGAGCACACGACGGGCAACGCTGGGTGCCGAGGGCGCACGCGGCGCCGGCGCCTCCACGGCGAACGGGCCCTCCACCTCCACGGCCCGCGGAGGATCCGGCGGGGCCGCTTCCAGGGCGTCGGGCTCGAGCATCGCGAGCGGCACCAACAGGAACAGTACGAGGCCGAAGAGCGCGAATCGGGCCGTTCGCGCGGTCCGCCGCGAGCGTGGTCCGTCGTCGAGCAGCGAATCCATGCGCTCGCCCAGCTCACTGCGCCGGGCCATCCCGATGCTGGCCGTCGCCAGCCGCGAATCGGCCCGCAGCGTCCGCGCCATGTCGAGCAGGTGCCCGGCGTAGGTCGACGCGCGCGAACCGGCCAGGAGCACGCGGTCGTCGCAGGCGCGTTCGCGTTCCAGACGCATCCGCGCGGCGGCGATCCACGGCAGGGGATGGAACCAGAAGAGCGCGCAGCCGACCTGGGCCAGGACCTGCGTCAGCACGTCGTGGCGCTGCACGTGGGCGAATTCGTGGCGCAGCACGTCGAGGCGGCGCTCGGTGGACCACGCGTTCGCGGCGGCGGGCAGCAGGACCTTCGGGTGCGCGATTCCCCAGGTCAGAGGGGTGAGCGACGCCCGGGTCGTCAGCAGCGTCGGAACCCGCCGCAGGCCGATCTCCCCGGCGGCGCGGGCGGCGAGGTCCCGCCAGGTGGGGTCGTCGACCACACGGCTGCGACGTTCCAGCGCACGGACGTGCCACCAGCCGACGAGTAGCCGCGCGGCGACGAGCAGGACCCCGCATTCCCAGAGCAACAGCGCCCACACCCACGGCGACCACGCGCGTGTCGGCTCGAGCAGGCGGTCGAGGAGGCCGGGCGCCGGATCCGCCGGCGCAGCCGGACCCGCGAATGGGTCCGTGGTCGGCGCGGCGTCGAGCCGCGACAGAGCGATCTCCACGGGCGCGGGATCGATCGGACCCGCCCACGGACTCGCGACGGCCTCCTCGGCAGCCGCACCGTTCGCGGGCACGCCGATCCCGTCGATCGACCAGCCGGGCAGGGCCGCCTCGAGCACCGGCAGGCAGAGCAGACCGACGACGGCGGCCGTCCACAGCAGATGGCGGGTCGAGGCCGCCGTGCGGCGCAGGACGCGCGCTCCGGCGAGCGCGAGGACCAGCAGGACGAGGGCCTTCAGCGACACGGACAGCAGCAGCACGCCCCAGTTCGCGGCCAGGGTGTGTACGTCGAGTGCACCGATCATCAGCGTCCCTCCTCGCGGGCCCGGTCGATCAGCTCGGCCAGGCGATCGAGTTCCTCGTCGGACAGGTCCTTCGTGTCGAGATCGAGCAGCGTGGCGACCACCTGCTCGCGCGAGTTGCCGAAGAAGTTCTCGAGCACGCCGTGCAGGGCGCTGCGGGCGGCTTTCTCCCGCGGCACGGTGGGCGAGAACACGTAGCGTTGTCGGTCGCGCCGGTGGGTCGCGTGGCCCTTCTCCTCGAGGATGCGCAGGTGCGAACGCACCGCCGAGTAGCTGGGCGGATCGGGCAGGTTCTCGCGAACCTCGGCCGCGGTGGCGTGTTCCAGGCGGAACAGGATGTCCATGATCTGCCGCTCGCGACGGCTGAGCGCGGCGAGCGGGGCGGAATCGGGGCTGCGCGCCATGCGGGCCTCCCGGGCTCGGGACACGGCGGGTCGGTGCCAGAAAATCAGCACTGCTGAATTCTTGGCATCTACGCGCGTCGCGTCAAGGGGGTTCCGCCGAAGTTCGTGATCCGCTCGTCCCTCGCGCTTGCCGCGCTTCCTGCGCGGTGGGACCATGGACGGACCCGCCGCAACGCCCCGGAGGACCCCGTGCGCCGTCTCCTCCCCCTGCTCTGTCTCGCCCTGATCACCCCCGCGGTCACGGCCCAACCGCTGCGGGTGGAGCGCGGACCCGTCGAGCTCGTGCTCGTGGAGGCGGGTGACGTGCAGGCGGTGCGCTCCCGCGACCTGGTCGCGCCGGGCGACTGGCGGGCCGAGGCCCTGATCGTCGAGCTCGCCCCCGAGGGCACCCGGGTCGCCGCCGGCGACACGCTCGTGCGCTTCGACACCACGACGATCCTCGAGGAGATCCGCACGGCCGAGTCCGAGGTGGAGCGCCGACGCGCCGAGGTCGCCGCACGCCGCGCCGGCCAGCAGCAGACCATGGCCAGCCTGCGCAGCCAGGTGCGCAGCGCGGAGTTCGCGGCCGAACAGGCCGAACTTCGGCTCGAGCGCATGGAGTTCGCGGCCGAGACCGAGCGCGAGGCGGCCGCGCTGGACCTCGCAAGGGCCCAGCTGCAGCGTTCCGAGGCCGCGGCCAAGCTCGAGGCCCAGGCCACGCTCGATTCGCTCGACCTGGTGCAGCTGCAGACCGGCCTCGTGCAGGCGCGCGCGAACCTCGAGCGTGAACGCGAGCAGATCGATCGCATGGTGCTGCTCGCCCCGAGCAACGGCCTGGTGATCCACGGCGAGACCGACGACGAGCGCAAGGTGCGCGAGGGCGACGAGGTGTCGGCCGGAACGGTCGTCGTACGCCTTCCCGACCTCGACGAGCTGCAGGTCGAACTCGCCGTGCACGAGATCGACCGGGTCCACCTGCGCGAGGGGCAGCCCGTGCGCGTGGGCTTCGACGCCTTCGGCGACCTCGAGCTCCGGGGAGTCGTGTCGAGCATCGCGGAGCTGTCGAGCGCGGCCCGCCGCGGCTCGCGGATCCAGCGCTTCGACGTGGTGGTCACGCTCGAGGGCAGCGATCCGCGCCTGCGTCCCGGCATGTCCGCCCGCGCCGAGATCGTCACCGCGCGGCGCGACGACGTGCTGCGCGTGCCCCGCGCCGCCCTGGCCCGCCGTGGCGACGAGGTCGTGGTCGTCCGTGCCGACGGAACCGTCGAGCCCGTCGGTGTGGGACTGGTGACGCCGCTGTGGGTCGAGCTGCTCGAGGGCCCGCCGCCGGGAACGGAACTCCGGGCGCCGTCCGGTCTTCGCCCCTTCGCCCCGCCCACCGGAGACGACGCATGAGAGCGATTCCCTTCGTGCTGCTGACCGCGGAGATCGATCTTTCGGCCGGCATGATGGCCCTCTGGTCGGCCTGTTTCTGCGGCTGGCTGTACGAGAGCTGGGCCTTGGGTGCCGACGGCGACGCGCCCGCTCCCGCATGGCGCGTGGGGGTGGTCCTCGTCGTGCCG
>CAZQHE010000172.1:0-7272 GCA_964593155.1 uncultured bacterium | reverse complement strand
CCGGACGGCGGAGCATCTCGTCGGCCAGGGCCGCGTTGACGTGCGAGGCCATGGTGCGCTTGGTCGGCGCCTGCGCCGTCTCCGGGAGCCGCCCGCCGAAGATCCGCTCGCGCGCGGCGGCGTCGACGACGGTGGTCGCCGAACGCTGCACCCGTCCTTCGTGGTAGGGCGCGAGCGGTGCCGTGACCTCGGCCGCGCTCGACAGCTTCGGCCGCCCGACCACGTACTGCGACGCCTGGTCGATCTGCCGCTGCGTGCCCTCGAGGATCGCCATCAGTTCTTCGGCGTTGCTCGCGCCCGTCTCGAGCAGCAGCCGCGCGTTGTGCAGCAGCGGATCCTGCGCCTCGACCCGTTCGATCTCCTCGACCGAGCGGTAGGTGGTCTCGACGTCGCTGCCGGCGTGGCCCCACAGCCGCACCATGGGAATGCGGAGAAACACCGGCTTGCGGCGTTCCCGGCACACCGACAGGGCCTTCTCGACGGTGTCCCACACCTCGACGAGATCGCCGGTGGTCACCGCGAAGTACTCGAGCTGGCTCAGCCCGCTGAAGCTGTCGGCGATCCAGCGACGCGGCTTCTCCACGCTGATGCCCACGCGGTTGTCCTCGCACAGGAAGACCACCGGACACGGATTGCCGCGGCGGAAGGCGTAGCGCGCGGCATTGATCCCGCTGAGCGCGGTCGCGTGGTTGGCCGAGGCGTCGCCGAAGCTGCAGAGCACGATGGCGTCGTCGGGCAGGTCCGACTCCATGCCGAGCTGCGCCCGGCGGCCCAGTGCGAAGGCCGTGCCCATGGCTTTGGGCAGGTGCGAGGCGATGGTGCTCGTCTGCGGCGGAATCCACATGCGGCGGCTGCCCCACACCTTGTGCCGGCCGCCGCTGATCGGATCGTCGCTGCTGGCCACGAAGCTGAGCAGCGTGTCCAGGATGGGATCGACGGTCGGGTCCTTCCGCGAGCGGGCCATCACCAGTGCGCCGCTGCGGTAGTGCAGGAAGCAGGGATCGGTCGGGCGCAGCTGGGCCCCGAGCACCGCGTTCTGTTCGTGGCCGGCGCTGGCGATGGTGTAGAAGCTCTGGTTCTCCTGCTTGAGCCGGCGCGAGGCCGCGTCGAGCAGGCGGCTGCGGACCTGGTCCTGGAACAGCTCGACGGCGCAGGCGGCGGTGAGCGACGAGCCGTCGCGCAGCGGGGCGTCGCGTTCCAGGCGGTGCACGGGTGGTGGCGTCGATTCGATGGCGCGCACCAGGTTGGCCTGCACGATGTCGACACGGCTCTTCAACATGGTCGGGTCCGGGAGAGGTCGAGGGTCGAGCGATCCGCAGAGCCTAGCAGCGAGCGGCGCGGCGGGCCACCGCCCACGCTGTGCCCGGACGCACGAAGGGCCGCCGGCGGTCGCCAGCGGCCCTTCGCGGAGTGGTGCTCCGGCTGATCGGGACTACATGCGCTTGGCGTAGTACTCGATCACGAGGTTGACGTCGATCGGGAAGAGCAGCGTGTCCTTCGACGGGACGCTGGTCAGCTCGACCTGCATCTTCTGGGCGTCGTGGACCATCCACGACGGACGCTCGTGGGCCGGGTGCTTCCAGTTCTCGTTGACGATCTCGAAGTTCCGGGCCTTCGGGCTCACGGTGATCTTCTCGCCGGGCCCCACGCGGTAGCCGGCGCGGTCCATCTTGCGGCCGTCGATCATGACGTGGCCGTGGTTCACGAGCTGGCGGGCGGCGGGGATGGTGGCCGCGAAGCCGGCGCGGAAGACCACGTTGTCGAGGCGGCTCTCGAGCAGCTCGAGCAGCTTGGTACCCGTGTCGCCGGAGCGACGGGCCTCTTCCATGAGCTTGCGCAGATGGCGCTCGTGGACACCGTAGTTGAAGCGCAGCTTCTGCTTCTCGACGAGCTGCTTCTTGAACTCGGAGTCCTTGCCCCGCCGGCGGCTCAGGCCGTGCTGTCCGGGCGGGTAGGGACGCTTGGTGGTGCTCTTGCGCGAGAGGCCCGGCAGGTCGGTGCCGAGACCGCGCATCTTCTTCAGGCGAGGGCCCGTGTATCGGGACATGGTGCGATTTCCCGTGAACGTGTCCGTGGATTCGACCGGCGGCTCCGATCGGGGAGCCGGCCGGTCACCCCGGGCGATTCTGCGGCACTGGTGCAGGCTCCGGGGCAACGGAGCGCCGAGACGACGGCGCAAGCCTCAAAGAGTACCGGTTCGGGGCGAAAGCGCAAGCGGGCGGGCTCAGCGCAGCCGGTCGCGGGCGCGGTCGAAGGCCGCGCGGTCGACCGTCCACAGGGCGCCGCAGCGCGGGCAGTGGGCCTCGACGGCCGGATCGCCCTGGAACAGGGCCTCGGGTTCGTCGCCGAACATGCCGGCCAGGGCCCGGGCGACCCGCTCGCCGTCGCAGGTGCAGGCGAAGATGAAGGTGCGGCTCTCGATCGGCTCGCGCGAGGATTCGCGCAGGGCGCGGACGTCCACCCCGTCGAGCCCGCGGATCCAGCCCGCGTCGGCGCCGGGCAGGGCGAAGACGGCCGCCATCTCCGTCGAGGACAGCTCCACGAAGCGTACTGCCAGCTGCTCGCTGCGATGGAAGTACTGCTGGTAGATCTCGAACAGGTCGAGCCCGTCCACGCTCAGCACGCTGCGCGTGGGTTCACGTTTGGGATGCGAGCGTTGCACGTACAGGCGGTTCTCGCCGACCGTTTCCACGTCTTCGACGAAGTAGCGTCCGGTGAGCGTGCTCTCGGGCCCGCCGCCGGCGGCGAAGACGTTGGCCGGCGGCTGGTCGACGTTCAGGGTCCAGGCCGTGGACTCCTCGACCACCCGGAACGACAGCTGCAGTGCGGCACCGGCCAGGGCCTGGTGCATCATCACCGTGCCGAGCGGGTCGAGCGGCAGGTTCCAGCGCCGTGCGTGGGCGTGGTAGGCCTCGAAGAGCGCGCCGAAGTCCCCGAAGCCGAGCATGGCGTCGCGCTCGCGCAGGATGTGGCGCTCGACGGTGGCGGTGGACTGGGTCGGGCTCACGCTTCGATCCCCGGGTCGGAGGGCTCCCCATGCTACCGATGCGGTGCGGCCGCGGCCACCCGACCCGTGCCTGCGTGCTCCGGGCTTGGGCGCACCCGCCGGGGCGGATACACTCGCGGTTTCGTCACCCGCTGCCCCATCCCGGACTCCCCGGAGGACTCCGATGCCGAACCGCTCGTCGCTCTGCACCTTCCTCGCCGTCCTGCTCGCGGCCGCTCCGTCCGTCCGGGCCCAGGACGACGACACCGAGACCAGGACCATCGAGATCGACCGTTGGCTGGCGATGCCGGCGGTCTCCGTCGCGGTGCCCGCGTTCGCCGACGATCCCGGCCCCGCGCTCGAGCGCGTGGAGCTGCCGGTGACCGGCCTCGAGCTGCGCCCGGACGACGCGTGGCGTTTCCCCGGCAGCGACGAGGAGTTGCGCTGGGAGGAGCTGACCGGCCATCCGACGGCGCTCGGCGAGATCGGCGAGACCGCGCAGGTGCGCGTGCTCGCCGCGCGGATCCACGCCGACGGCTTCACCGAGGCCACCGTGCGCGTGCGGTCGCTGCACCGGCTGAAGGTGCTGCTGAACGGCGAGGAACTCGGCACCAAGACCGACCTCGACGATTTCGACGCCGAGTCCGAGCCCGGCGCGGTGGAGAAGGAGGTCGAGCTCACGACCGGCGACCACACGCTGCTCGTGGTGGCCGAGGGCGCGCCCGGCCGCGACGAGGCCTGGGCCGTGGAGGCCGCGCTCGAGGTCGCCGCCGCAGATGGCGACGTGGCGACGTCGAACCGCACCGCGCGCCGTCTGCACCTCGGTGACGTCATCGACCTGCACGATCCCGGCAGCACGGACCTGTCGCCCGACGGCCGCCTGCTCGCGCTCACGGTGAGCCAGCCGTCGGCCCACACCGAGCGCCGCCGCAGCTGGATCGAGTTCCTCGATCCCGACGACGGCCGGATCGTGCGTTCGCTCGAGGGGGTCGGCAACCTCTCGGGCTTCGAGTGGTCCCCCGACGAGCCGGCGGGCCGCTTCAGCTTCGTCTCGCGCGACGACGGCAAGGCCACCCTGTGGGTGGGAAGCGTGCAGGGCGGATCGCCCGAGGCCGTGCTGCGCGACGTCGAGGACCTGGGCTCGACCCGCTGGATGCCCGACGGCCGCAGCATCGTGTACTCGCGCAGCGAGGACGGCCCCGAGGATCCCGAGAACTTCAAGCGCTACCGCGGTCTGACCGATCGCTGGTCCGGCGACCGCGACGTGAGTTCGCTGTACGAGGTGTCCGTGCCCGACGGCATGGTGCGTCGCCTCACCGCGGGGGATCTGTCGACCTCGCTGCAGGACGTGGCCGTCGACGGGTCGACCCTGCTGTTCACCCGCAATCTGCGCGACGACGCCACGTGGCCGTTCCGCCGCACCGAACTCGTGGAGCTCGACCTGGAGTCGCTCGAGGTCGAGGTCCTGGCCACCGAGCCCTGGGGCCTGGGCGCGCGCTACGACCGCAGCGGCGAACGCATCGCGATCACCGGGCCGCCGCAGGCCTTCGCCGGCGTGGGGCTGGCCGTGGACGACGACGTCGAGGCCAACTTCTACGAGACCCAGCTGTTCCTCATGGACCGCGACACGAAGAACGTGCGTCCGCTGTCGCGCGACTTCGATCCGCAGATCAACGCCGTGGCGTGGGTCGGCGACCGCGACGAGATCCTCGCCTCGGTGACCGACCAGTCGTACGGGCGCCTCTACACCTACGACGTCGAGCGGCGACGCTGGGAGCAGCTGCCGACCGACCCCGAGGTCGTGTCGTCGATGGCGATCTCCCGCGACGGGCGCACGGTGGCCTTCACCGGAACCGGCACGAACACGCCCCAGGCGGTGTGGGCCGGAAAGCTGCGCAACTGGAATCCCGATCGCGTCCGCGCCTTCGACACCGAGCGTCTCGAATCGATCCGCTTCGGCAAGGTGGATGACTTCGACGTCCGGCTCGGCGACGACACGATCATCGGCCGCGTGTACTACCCGCCCGACTTCGACGAGTCCGAGACCTACCCGACGATCGTCTACTACTACGGGGGGACCTCGCCGGTGACCCGTGGCTACGGCGGTCGCTACCCCAAGGAGTGGTGGGCGGCCAACGGCTACCTGGTCTACGTCATGCAGCCGAGCGGTGCGACCGGCTTCGGCCAGGAGTTCGCAGCACGCCACGTGAACGACTGGGGCAAGACCGTGGCCGACGAGATCATCGCCGCCACCGGCGCGTACCTGGAGGCCCACGACTTCGCCGATCCCGACCGCCTGGGCTGCATCGGCGCCAGCTACGGCGGCTTCATGACCATGCTGCTGACCACGCGGACCGACATGTTCGCGGCGGCCGTGTCGCACGCCGGCATCAGCTCGATCAGCAGCTACTGGGGCGAGGGCAACTGGGGCTTCGCCTACAGCGCCGCCGCCACGGCGAAGAGCTATCCGTGGAACCGTCCCGACATCTACGTCGATCAGAGCCCGCTGTTCGCCGCCGACCGGGTGACCACGCCGTTGCTGTTGCTGCACGGCGGCATCGACGACAACGTCCCGCCCGGCGAGAGCGAGCAGATGTACACCGCCCTGCGCGTGCTCGGTCGTGAGGTCGAATACATCCGGATCGAGGGCGAGCGGCACTGGATCCTGCAGTACGACAAGCGCGAGCGCTGGTCGGAATCGATCGTGGCCTGGTTCGACCGGCACCTGAAGGACGACGCGGGGTGGTGGGACCACTTGTGGCCCGCCGACGAGTAGCACGAGCGCGCTTCTGAACGCACGAACGCCCCGCCGACGATCGACGGGGCGTTCTGCGGACTTCCGCGGCGGAAGCGGCGTTCACACCTCGGCCATCTCCTTGACCGGCGGGCACGTGCACACCAGGTGGCGGTCGCCCCAGGCGTTGTCGACGCGGCCGACCGAGGGGAAGAACTTCGCGTCGCGCAGCCACGGCTTCGGCCAGCCCGCCTGCTCGCGCGAGTAGGGGTGCGGCCAGTCGTCGCGGGTGAGTTCGGCCAGGGTGTGCGGCGCGTTGTGCAGGACGTTGTCGTCGCCGTCGGCGGTGCCGTCCTCGATCGCCCGGATCTCCTCGCGGATGGCAATCATGGCCTCGCAGAAGCGGTCGAGCTCGTCCTTCGACTCGCTCTCGGTGGGTTCGACCATGAGCGTGCCCGCCACCGGCCAGCTCATGGTGGGGGCGTGGAAGCCGTAGTCCACCAGACGCTTGGCGATGTCGTCGACCGTGACGCCGGCCGAGTCCTTGAAGGCCCGCACGTCGAGGATGAACTCGTGGGCCACGCGTCCGTTGCGACCGCTGTAGAGGATCGGGTAGTGGTCGCGCAGGCGGTGGGCCATGTAGTTGGCGTTGAGCACCGCCACGCCGGTGGCGCGGCGCAGGCCCTCCTCGCCCATCATGCGCATGTACATCCAGCTGATCGGCAGGATGCTCGGGCTGCCCCAGGGGGCGGCCGACACCGGACCGATCGCCTGCTCGCCGCCGGTCTCGACCACGGGATGGCCGGGCAGGAAGGGCGCGAGGTGCGCCTTCACGCCGATCGGGCCCATGCCCGGGCCGCCGCCGCCGTGCGGGATGCAGAAGGTCTTGTGCAGGTTCAGGTGGCAGACGTCGGCACCCATCGAGCCCGGCGTGGTCACGCCGACCTGCGCGTTCATGTTCGCGCCGTCCATGTACACCTGTCCGCCGTGGGCGTGGACGGTGTCGCAGACCTCGCGTACGGTCTCCTCGAACACGCCGTGCGTCGACGGGTAGGTGATCATGAGCGCCGACAGGCGGTCGGCGTGCTTCTCGGCCTTGGCCTTCAGGTCGTCGAGGTCGATGTTGCCGGCTTCGTCGCAGTCCACCGACACGACCTTCATGCCCGCCATGACCGCGCTCGCCGGATTGGTGCCGTGGGCCGACACCGGGATCAGGCACACGTCGCGGTCGTGGTCGCCGCGCGCGCGGTGGTAGGCGCGGATCACCAGCAGGCCCGTGTACTCGCCCTGCGCGCCGGCGTTCGGCTGCAGCGACACCGCGTCGTAGCCGGTGATCTCGGCCAGCGTCGATTCCATCTGCCGGAAGAGCTCGCGGTAGCCCTCGGTCTGGTTCTCGGGCGCGAAGGGATGCAGTCGCCCGAACTCGTTCCAGGTGACCGGGGCCATCTCGGCGCTGGCGTTGAGCTTCATCGTGCACGAGCCGAGCGGGATCATCGAGTGCACCAGCGACAGGTCGCGCGACTGCAGCTTGTGCAGGTAGCGCAGCATCTGG
>CAZQHE010000171.1:4391-7275 GCA_964593155.1 uncultured bacterium | reverse complement strand
GTTCACGCCCGACCGCCGGGCCAGATCATGCGACAACTATGGTGAGACAGGGGGGAACTCTTCTTCAAAGATCTTGAACGAAGTCACCTGCACGGCAGGTGCGGGCTCGAGCAGCCGAAGAGCCACCCGCGTAAACGCGGGACCGCGAATGCGCGAGAAGCAAGAGGCCGCTAGGACACGTCAGACGTGAGGCGGCATGTCGATACCCAGTCGCTGCGCCAGGAAGGGCCTGGCACCCGGGAGCCACTCCGGGAGTGCTTCGACTCTCCGCCGCTCACGAATCGGACACAAGTGAATTCAATCGTCGAGTCCTACCGGACCGCATCGGTCGAAAGGGAAAGCCCCTGCTGCTGATGCCCTTAGGACATTGTGCCGCCACGCCCGATGTCAGAGATTTCAAGAATTGCTCGCTATGTCGAGTCGCCCCAACCGATGCGGCTAGTTCCTGAGCATGAGCTAAACGACACCACTGCAGCGACTTGCGTCATGCTCTGCGAGTGCAGCCAATCGTACTCCGACAGGAGTTCGATGACTCCCCCTCAGCTACACCACTTGCGCTGGCCGCGACGGTAGTGCCGGCAACGATTCCGCGTTCGGCCTCCACCAATCGCGCTAGCAACCGCACTCGTCGTGCGCATTTCGGCCCATCGTGAACACCCGTTTCGGTCGATCGTGAACACCTGTTTCGGGGTCGTGAACGCCGATTTCGGGCATCGTGAACACCTGTTTCGGCCATCGTGAACACCCCGACATCGCCAGGAATCTGGCCACCGGGCATGCTGCACCCTGGGTGCTGACGGTGGTCGAAGGAGCGACGCTGGATGGTCCAGCCGCGCCGTGGTGCCCTCAGGAGGGGGCGCGATGGCCACGGAGAGACTGTCCATGCACAAGACCATGGAGATCCTTCGCCAGAAGCTCGATCTGCAGCGTACCCACCGGGAGGTGTCGCGGAGTCTGGGGGTGAGCCTCGGGTCCGTGGCCAAGGTCCTGCGTCGTTTCGAGGCCTCGAACCTGAGCTGGCCCGCGGCTCGGGAGCTGGACGAGGATGTCCTCACACGACACCTCTACGGCGGCCCGCCGCTGTCGGACCAGCGGCCGTTGCCCGACTTCGCTCATCTGCACCGTGAGCTTCGCCGCCCGGCCGTGACGCTTCAGCTGTTGCACCTGGAGTACCTCGAGGAGCATCCCGACGGCTACCGCTACACCCAGTTCTGCGAGCACTACCGGCGCTGGCTGAAGCGTCAGCGGCGGAGCATGCGACAGGTGCATCGTGGCGGCGAGAAGCTCTTCGTGGACTACTCGGGCAAGAAGCCCCACATCGTCGATCAGCGGACCGGTGAGTGCATCGAGGTCGAGCTCTTCGTGGCGACGATGGGTGCCTCGCACCTGATCTACGCCGAGGCGACCCGGACGCAGCGTGGCCCGGACTGGATCGCCGCTCACGTGCGCGCGCTGGAATACCTGGGTGGGGCCCCCGCGGCCATCGTCTGCGATCAGCTCAAGAGCGGGGTGAGCAAGGCCTGCCGCTACGAGCCCGGTGCCCAGCGTACGTACGAGGAGATGGCGCGCCACTACGGCACGGTGCTTCTGCCGGCACGGCCGTTCCGTCCTCAGGACAAGTCGAAGGTCGAGGTGGGCGTCCAGGTGGCCCAGCGATGGATCCTGGCCCGCTTGCGTGAGCGTCGACTACCACGTCGTCTTCGACAAGCACTTCTACTCGGTGCCCCACGCGCTCGTCGGCGAGCCGGTCGAGCTTCGCGTCACGTCGCAGACGGTCGAGGCCTACCACAAGGGCACGCGTGTCGCCTCGCATGCACGCAGCCATCGCAAAGGAGGATTCACGACGGACCCTGAGCACATGCCCGCGGCCCATCGCGCTCACGCGGAGTGGTCGCCCTCACGGCTGATCCGATGGGCGCGGTCCATCGGCCCGCAGACGGGCACGCTGGTCGAAGCGATCCTGGCCGACCGTCCCCATCCGGAGCAGGGATACCGGTCGTGTCTGGGTCTCTTGCGTCTGGGCAAACGCTACGGCGACGAGCGTCTCGAGGCTGCGTGTGGCCGTGCTCTCACCGTGAAGGCGCGCTCGTACCGCCACGTCGCGTCGATCCTCGAGCATGGGCTGGACCGCATCGTGGAGCAACCGAAACGCACGACGCACCCGCACCCCGTCCACGAGCACGTGCGAGGGGCGGACTACTACCAAGCCGGAAAGGACACGTGATGCTGAACGAACCCACCGTCGAGAAACTGCGGGCCCTGAAGCTCAACGCCAAGGCCGACACCTGGCTCGAGCACCAGCAGGACGCCCAGGTCGGCAGTCTGAGCTTCGACGAGGGTCTCGGACTGCTCGTCGACGCCGAGACCATCGCCCGCGAGAACCGACGGCTCACCCGCCGTCTGCAGGAAGCGAAGCTGAGGATCACCACGGCCTGCGTCGAGGACATCGACCATGGCAAGGGACGCGGGCTGACGACGTCGGTGACCCGACAGCTGGCGAGCTGCTCGTGGATCGCTATGACAATCGCTCGACGATGACCGCCAGTCAGCTCCCCACGGAGAGCTGGCACGACCTGCTCGGCGAGCCTACGCTCGCCGACGCGATCCTCGACCGGATCCTGCACAACGCCCACCGCGTGGTCCTCCAGGGACCGTCGCGCCGGAAGGAGGTGAGCCCTCTCCAGTGACCGCCAGCGTCGCCTCGCTCCAACGAAGTCTGGACAAGTGATCACGATGCCCGGAATGGGTGATCACGATGGGCGGAATGCGCACGCGTGAACTGCTCGAAGTGCTCTTCGAACAGGCGATAGAGCGCGGTGCGCTCGGGGTGTCTGGGGAGGTAGACGCCCCTCGTCGCGCACGCCGAATGCACGGCAGCTTGGCT
>CAZQHE010000171.1:0-4381 GCA_964593155.1 uncultured bacterium | reverse complement strand
CGGAAGAACAGTCGCGGTCTGGGGACGCGAGTATACCTTTACTGCGGACAGCCCGTTCCCCAGCAAAATCGTATCCCAGGGACGCAGCCTACTGGCCGGCCAGCCGCGACTCGTCGTGGAAGGCGGGGATGTCGAAGCACGAGTTCCCCAGCGGAACTCGCATCGATCACTCTTTCGCCCGTTTTCTCCGGAACTCCACCCCGTTCTTCCCTTCGAAGTCCGCGTCCTGCGTCCAGAGCAGCGCTCCCACTCGCCGCGCCGTCGCGTACACGATGCTATCGGCGAGAGGTAGCCTGTCACGCAGGCTCAACCGCGATGCCTCGAACGCCAGGTCGGCATCGAGATCCACGACGTGCCCCTGGCGCATCGCGGCGACGACCGCGAGGGCCGCACTTTCGTCGCGTTGCTGCATGACGCGCTTGCCGACTTCGAACAGACAGATCGTCGGCACGACCAGCGACTCGACGTCTTCGATCGCGGCCTCGAACTCGCCGGCGTTCGGGCCGTCGGCGAAGTACTCGAGCCACGCCGACGAGTCGACCACGTTCACGACCGGTCCTCGTCGCGCGGGACCTCGGTATCGATGCCGGGAAGCGAACCGCGGTAAGACCTCATCGGACGCAGAGGCACGAGCTCGATCCGACCGTCGACGACGAGCGCGCGCACCTTCTGGCCGACCTCGATCCCGAGCTGCTCGCGAATCTCCTTCGGGATGACGACCTGGAACTTCGGGGAGACGGTGACGGTGGCCATGGGACTCGGTTGCTCGGGGGAGTGGGGATACCGACTGACTATCGATGACACCATCGTACAACGATCCGGGAGGACAAGAAAGAGCCCCGCCTCGATAGGGAGGCGGAGCTCGATGTGGCTCCTCGGGTAGGACTCGAACCTACAACCCTGCGGTTAACAGCCGCATGCTCTACCATTGAGCTACCGAGGATCGAAACTGTTGCCGCGCAACGCCTTACGGACTCTACGGCATGGCCGCACGTCCGACGCACTGATCGGCAGACACGTAAGGCTAGGAAAACGCCGAGGGGGTGTCAAGACGGCCCGGCGGGGGCTCCGACGCGGCCGTTCGAGACGTCGGCGTGGCCAGCGCCCTCCTCACGCCTCCAGCCTCCGCACCCCGTACTCGTCGAAGCGGATGTCGGCGCTGATCACGGCGACGTCTTCCACCAACGCCTGGGCCACGAGCAAGCGATCGAAGGGATCGCGGTGGTGCAGGGGCATGTTCGAGATCTCGAGGGCGTGCTCGTGCTCGACGGCCAGGGGGCGGAACGCCCATTCCTCCATGACCCGACCGATCACGGTCGGCAGGGGCTGCTCGAACCGCAGACGTCCCAGCCGATCGAGAAGTGCGAGCTCGGCGGTGACCACGGCGCTCCAGAGGAGTTCGTGCCGGGGATCGGTCAGGGTGCGTTCGGCCTCGCGCCGCAGGCGGCGCGATCCGGTGAGGGCCCAGACGACGACGTGCGTGTCGACGAGGATCCGTCTCATCGATCCGGTCCGAGGAAGGAGTCCCACTCCTCGTCCCAGTCCTTCCACTCGGCCTCGCTCGACGGCTCCGCGGGAGCGTCGAGCACGCGGATCGCGGCCCTCTCGGACCCGATCTCGCGCCGCGGTCGGATCTCCGTGGCCGCCTCGTACGGAACCAACCGCGCCACCGGCACCCCGTTGCGCGCGATCACGACCTGCTCGCCGGCCTCCATCTCGGCCAGGAGCTGCGAAAGCTGGGTCTTGGCGGCGTGCACGTTGACCATCTTCATGGCCTGCCTCCGGGAAGCGTTTCCGGGCCCAGATTAGTCCACCTGTTAGCCAACCCGCAAGCCAACCTGGAGATCGACGAACGCCGCGATCCCGACGACGATGCCCCGCACCGCGGCCGCCGCCGACACCCGGCCGCCGCGGCCGACGACGACCGAGGAGACCGCACGTCCATGCTGACCGTCCTGCGCGCGCTCGGACCGGGGCTGCTGCTCGCCGCCACCAGCATCGGCGGCAGCCACCTGGTGCTCGCGCCCACGGCCGGTGCGCGCTTCGGCTACGAGTTGCTGTGGCTGGTGCTGGTCGCGCACCTGCTCAAGTACCACGCCTTCGAGTTCGGGCCGCGGCTGGCGCTGGCCGCCGACATGACGCTGCTCGCCGGCTACCGCCGCCTGCCCGGCCCGCGCAACTGGGCGCTGTGGATCGGCGCGGTCGACATGGTGCTGCAATCCGTGGGCGTGCTCGCCGCCGTGGCCGGCCTGACGGGTTCGATCGCCGCCGCCGCCACGGGCACGCTCTCCATTCCCGCGTGGACGGGCCTGGTGGTGATCGTGGCCGGGCTCATGCTGCTGGCCGGCCGCTACCGGCTGCTCACCATCGCCAGCGGGATCATGCTGCTGGTGCTGGCCGCCGGCACCGCGGTCGCCTTCTTCACCACGCCGCCGTCGCTCGGCGATCTCACGCACCTGGTCGCGCCGTCGCTGCCCGCCGGCTCGCTGTTGCTCGTGGCCGCCGTGCTGGGTTGGATGCCCACGGGCATCGGCGTGTCGATCTGGCACTCGCTGTGGATCCGCGAAGACCGCCGCTTCGCCGCGCCGCCGGGACTCGAGCCCGGCTCGCCCGCCGCCATCGCCGACCGCCGCGCGCGCACCCGCCGCGGCCTGCGCGACATGCGCGTGGGCTACACGCTGTCGGCCGTCGTGGCGATCATGTTCCTGGGCCTCGGCGCCGAGGTCCTGCGCCCGGCCGGCCTGCTGCCCGAGGGCGTGGAGACCGCGCTCACCCTGAGCCGCATCTACACCGAACGCCTCGGCGCATGGATGCAGCCGGTGTTCCTGGGCATCGCCTTCTTCGCCATGTTCTCCACCACCTACGCGGTCATGGACGGCATGCCGCGCACGCTCACCGCCGCCGTCCGCCACATCCGCGCCGAGCGCGACGCCGACCGCCCCGACCGCGGCCGCCTCTACTGGATCTACCTGGTGCTCATGACCCTGGGCTCGCTGGCGATCGTCGCCGCCGTGCCCGATCCCGTCACGCTGATCACCGTGCTCGCCGCCGTGACCTTCGTGTTCTCGCCGCTCTACTTCGTGCTGAACACCTGGTGCGTGACGCACTTCATCGACGATCCCGCGCTGCGGCCGTCACGAGTCGCCCTGGTGATCGCCGCGGTCGGGATCGTGTTCATGGTCGCGACGGCGGGACTGCTCCTGTACACGGAGATCGGGGTGCGGGTGCTGGGGGCGTGAGTTCGTCGCACGAGCTCATCGGCGCCGGGCCTGCCAGGGCCGCCCGTCTGAATCGGCGGGTGCGAAGACATTCGAAAAAGCTGGGTTCAGGGTTGTCAGTCGGCTGGGGCTGACACAACGAAAGGTCAGCCTCTGCGGGCTGACATTCGCCGTTGTCATCCGTTGGCGGCTGACAACCCGAAACCGCGCTTTTCGAAGAGTGATTTCACCGCCCGACAACACGCGGCGACACCACGGCGACCGTCTTCCGGTCGTGACGGCAGGGCGACTCCCCGCTCGCCAGCAGAGACGGAGAGTCGGCCATCGACACGCAGTGGGTGTCCCGGCTCATCCGGTGCGGAAGCGCGCTGGACTCCGGGCCCGACCGGCGCGCGGGATTCGCACCAGAGGGGTTGTCCGATCGCTTCCTTGGTCACGAGCCCTGATCTCTCGACGTATTCGAAACTCGGGACGGCTGGTCATCGTATGGGAAGACTCGGAGTCACCTGACCTGGCATTCCACGAGAATCATGTTCAAGAACGACCTTCTCGACCATTCCGCAATCCTGGGCGCCGTTCTGTTCCTCATCACGACGGTTGTCGGGGGCGCTCTTTTCGATGGCTACAGCCACGTCTCACAGTACATAAGTGAATCATACGCCCACGGCACCGAATACGGGCGCTTCCTGCGATGGTTCGGCTACATTCCGAGCGGCTTGTTGATCGCCTCGTTCTACATCATGGTCGCACGAAGACTGAAGGACCACGGACACATCGTTGCCGGCCTCGTCGGTTTCGGAATCCTCTATGGAGTGTTCACTTCCCTGGTGAGCGTATTCCCGTGTGATTTCGGGTGTAATCGCGACTATTCGGAAGCCAGCGTCTCCCAGTCCATTCACACCGTCCTGAGTCTTCTCACGTATACGCTGACACCTTTCAGCATCTATCTCACTGGCGTTGGCTTCAGGAAGCTGGGGGACTTCGGGGAACTCTACAGACTTTCGGCAGTCCTCACCGTCGCCGCATTCACGTTCGGCATGGTGTTCCTCGCGAATGCCAACAGTCCGATTGCTGGTTTGCTCCAGAGGATCCCGGAAGCCGTGTATCTGTTCTGGATCGTCCATTTCTCGGTGTTCCTGAAGAGGCACGGCATGAGATTGGAA
>CAZQHE010000170.1:0-7351 GCA_964593155.1 uncultured bacterium | reverse complement strand
AAGGCGTCGTAGGGGATCGCGCCCTCGGCCGCCGGTGTCTGGGCGGCGACGGGAGTGGACAGCAGGATCAGGAGGGTCAGGGGGACGGCGATGCGCATCGCGGGCGCTCCTCGGGGCGGGGGGACGACCCCGCGCCCGGCGGTCCGCGGCGGGGCCGCGGCGCTCCCGCTCCGCGCGTCGCGATCGACGGTGCGGAGGAACGACGGCGCCGGGGTGCGCGAGAGCCCGGCGCCCGGGGAACGCCGTACGGTCTCCAGCTTCACCGTGCGCCGCGGCCTCGGCCAATGCGGACTTGTGAGCCCTGGCGTCGTCGGAACGCCGCCGGAATGTCGGAATCGGCGGGCACGAGGCCGCCGTTCGCCACCCGTGGTCAGAGGCCCGATTCCTCTGTACCATGGGCCGGAACCGCTTCCCCCTCCCGGTCGCCATGAGTCTCGAAGTCCTGCTGGTCCGGCCCCGCGGATTCTGCGCCGGCGTGGACCGCGCCATCGACATCGTCGACCTCTGCTTGCAGCGTTTCGGCGCGCCCGTCTACGTGCGCAAGGAGATCGTGCACAACAAGGCCGTGGTGCAGCGCTTCCGTGAACGCGGGGTGGTGTTCGTCGACGAACTCGATCAGGTTCCCGACGGCAGCCTGTGCGTGTTCAGCGCGCACGGTGTGTCGCCCGCGGTGTTCGAGGACGCCCGCGCGCGTGGCCTCGAGGTGATCGACGCCACCTGTCCACTCGTGACCAAGGTGCACAACGAGGTCCGCCGGAACGTGAAACAGGAGGACTCGACCGTCGTCCTCATCGGCCACGACGGCCACGAGGAGGTCGAGGGCACCATGGGCCAGGCGCCCGACCGGGTCGTACTGGTGCAGAGCGTCGACGAGGTGGCCGACCTCGACTTCGAGCGCGACACGCCGCTGTCGTACGTCACCCAGACCACGCTGTCGGTCGACGAGACCAGGGGGATCATCGACGCTCTGCGCGATCGCTTTCCCTGGATCGAGGGACCGGCCAAGGACGACATCTGCTACGCCACGCAGAACCGCCAGGACGCGGTGAAGCACCTGGTCGACGCCGAGGGCATCGACCTGCTGCTCGTGATCGGCAGTGCGAACAGTTCGAACAGCAAGCGCCTGGTCGAGGTGGCGCGCGACCGCGGGGTCGAAGGCCATCTGGTCGACGGTCCAGACGATCTCGACGGCTCGTGGGTCGAGGGGAAGAGCCGGGTCGGCGTGACCGCGGGTGCCAGCGCACCCGAGGACCTCGTGCAGGGCGTCGCCGGACGTCTGCGTGAACTCGGAGCGACCGTGCGGGACGCGGTCGTGACCGAGGAGAACGTCACCTTCGCCCTGCCGCCCCAGCTGCGGCGGCCGGCAGGGTCGGGTGCCTCGGACTGAACGAGCGAAGGGGTTCCGTTGGCGGACGACGGTGTCATCGGGGCGCGCAAGCGCGACCACCTGGAGATCTGTCTCGACGGCGACCGCGCCGCGTCCGGTCGTGGCAACGGTCTCGGCCGCTACGAGCTGGTCCACGACGCCCTGCCCGAGGTCGACTTCGACGTCATCGACCTGTCCACCGAGTTCCTCGGCCACGAGCTCTCCGTGCCGCTGATCATCTCGTCGATGACCGGAGGGACCGACCGAGCGACCGCTGTCAACCGCACCCTGGCCCGGGCGGTCCAGCGCACCGGCATCGCCATGGGCGTGGGCAGTCAGCGTGCCGCGCTCGAGAACGAGGTCGTCGCCGCGACCTATCGTATCCGCGACGTCGCGCCCGACGTGTTGCTCTTCGGCAACCTCGGTGCCGTACAGCTCAACAACGGGTACGGCCTGGACGAATGCCTGGCCGCGGTCGAGATGATCGAGGCCGACGGACTGTTCCTGCACCTGAACTCGCTGCAGGAGGCGTGTCAGGCCGAGGGCGACCGCGACTTCTCCGGCCTGCGCGACCGGATCGCCTCGCTGTGCCGGCACGCGCCGTTCCCCGTGCTGCTCAAGACGGTGGGCAACGGTGTCTCGCCGCGGACGGCGCAGAAGCTGGTGGGCATGCCGCTGGCCGGTCTGGAGGTCAGCGGTGCCGGCGGTACCAGCTGGTCGAAGATCGAGGCGCTGCGCGGCGGTGATGACGGCACCCTGGCTCCCTTCGCGCGATGGGGCGAGTCGACGGCCGCATCGGTCGTGGCCGTCCGCTCGGTGCTGCCCACCACTCCATTGATCGCCAGCGGAGGGATCGCCGATGGCGTGGACGTGGCGCGTGCCCTGGCGCTGGGGGCCGACCTGGCCGGTGTGGCGCGGCCGATGTTGCAGGCGGCGCACCGGGGTGAGGAGGCCGTGGTCGAACGCATCGAGGCGATCGCCCACCAGCTGCGGATCAGTTGCTTCTACTGCGGGCGGGCGGCCGCGACCATGCTCGACGCCGACGACCTGCGGCACACCACCGGCCCGGACACGGCCGTCTGAGGTCTCCCGACCCGGCGTTCCACCGCCTCGATCGGAACTCCCTCGCCCTTGCGGCGTAGGCCCGGGGTCTGGCAGTCTCGAACTTCGACTGCTAGACAGGGGAACTCGACTTCCTATATTGGGAAGGTTCCCTCGCCGGAGCCGCCCTGTCCGCGGCGGACCCGACCCGGCCAATCCGTTGTGAGTGTTGCTGTTTCACCGTTGCAGGAGGCCTCTGCCACGATGATCCGCGTCGAAAATCTATCGAAGGACTACGGTCCGGTGCGAGCGCTGGACGACGTGTCCTTCGAGGTTGGACGCCAGCAGATCCTGGGCTTCCTCGGCCCGAACGGCGCCGGCAAGAGCACCGCGATGAAGATCATCACGACCTACCTCGCCCCGACGGCGGGGAGGGTGCTCGTCGACGGCATCGACGTGACCGAGGACCCCATCGCCGTGCGTCGACGCATCGGCTATCTGCCGGAGACCAACCCGCTGTACATGGACATGCGCGCCGACGACTACCTTCGCTTCTGCGGCGAGTCCCGCGGACTCCGCGGCGAGGAGTTGCGGCGGCGCTTCGACTTCGTGGTCGAGGCCGCCGGCATCGGGCACGTGCTGAAGAAGCAGATCAACCAGCTCTCGAAGGGCTACCGGCAGCGCACGGGGCTGGCCCAGGCGCTGATCCACGACCCGCCGGTGCTGATCCTCGACGAGCCGACCAGTGGTCTCGATCCCCTGCAGATCATCGAGATCCGGCGCCTGATCCAGGAGCTGGCCCGCGAGAAGACGATCATCTTCTCCACCCACATCCTGAGCGAGATCAGCTCGACCACCGACGACGTGTTGATCATCAACAACGGCCGGGCGATCGCTCGGGGTCGGATCCGCGACCTGCAGCGACAGGCGCACCAGGAGCTGCCGGTGCGGGCGTCGCTGGTGGCGCCGCGCGACGCGGTCGAGGACGAGCTGCGCCGGATCGACGGCGTCGACCACGTGAGCGTGCTCGGCGAGCGCGACGGTCACGTGAGCGTGGAGTTCCGCGTCGACGGCGACCTCACCGCCGCCCAGCGAGCCGTCGGCGAACGAGCGAAGGACCAGGGTTGGACCGTGCTCGAACTCGGCACCGCCGAGCTCACGCTCGAGGACGTCTTCATCGCACTGGTGCAGCGCTCCCGGGGCCAGACTCCGCATGCGCAGTCCGAGCCCGTGACCACGGGGGTGGACCATGGGTAACGTCACGATCATCTTCCGTCGCGAGTTCCGCGCCTACTTCGACAGCAGCATCGCGTACATCTTCATGATCGTGTTCCTGCTGCTGACCGGCGGGATCTACATGAGTTCGTTCTTCCTGGCCGGGGCGGCCGACATGCGCGGCTTCTTCGGGAACCTGCCCCTGTTCAACCTGTTCTTCCTGCCCGCGGTGACCATGCGGCTGTGGGCCGAGGACAAGCGCATCGGCACCATGGAGCTGCTGATGACCCTGCCGATGAAGCCGCGCGAGATCGTCGTCGGCAAGTACCTGGCGGCGCTCGCCTTCTACGCCATCGCGCTGGCCGGCACCCTGACCATTCCGGTGATGATCGCTGCGGTGGGCAATCCCGACGTGGGCGCGATGATCAGCGGTTACCTCGGGAGCCTGCTGCTCGGCGCCTTCTACCTGGCCGTGGGGATCTTCGTGAGTGGCCTGTTCAAGGACCAGATCGCGGCCTTCGTCGTGGCGCTCATGTTTTGTCTGTTCTTCTACTTCGCCGGCACGCCGCTCGTGGTGGCCACCACCGACGGCTGGGTCAGCGGCCTGGGTACCTTCCTCGAGAACTACGTCGGCATCACCGGGCACTTCGACGACATCCAGCGCGGTGTCGTCGACGTGCGCAACGTGCTCTACTTCGTGTCGATGACGGCGCTGTTCCTGGTGCTGAACACGCTGTCGCTCGAAGGGAGGAAGTACTGATGGCCAGCCAGAAGACGAACTTCAACGTGCGCTTCACGGTGACCGCGGTGGTGGTCGTCGGGATCATCGTCTTCCTCAACGCGCTCGTGGGCACGGTCGACACCGCGCGCTTCGACCTGACCGACGACCAGATCTACACCGTGAGCCCGGCCGCGAAGCGCGTCCTGGGCGAGCTGAAGGTCCCGGTGCAGGTGAAACTGTACATGACCGACAAGGACGAGATGCCGACGGGTCTGCAGACCCTGGAACGCGATCTCGTGGACAAGCTGAGCGAGTTCGCCGTGATCAGCGACGGCAACGTCGAGTATTCCGTGGTCGACCCGTCCGAGGACGAGGAACTCAAGGAGAAGATCGCCAACAAGGGCATCCGTCCCTTCCAGGTGCAGACGGTCGAGCGCGACGCCATGGGCATCAAGCTCGTCTACTCGGCCATGGAGATCAGCTATCTCGACAAGGATCCCGAGGTCCTGCCCCAGATCCTGCCGCAGTCGCTCGAGACCTTCGAGTACGACGTGTGCGCGGCGATCAGCCGCCTCACGCGGGACATGGATCCAGTGGTGGCGGTCTACGCCAGCAAGCAGCAGATCGACCCGCAGATGATGCAGATGTACCTGCAGATGGGGCAGCAGCCGCCCGAGCCGCCCGAGGTCTACGGCAATGCCATGGAGCTGCTCCGCGGCCAGGCCTACGACGTGCGGCGGGTGCAGATCACCGAGGACTCGCCCATTCCAGAGGAGGCGAGCACGCTCGTCCTGCTCGCCCCGCGCAGCCTGAACGAGCGGCAAATCTACGAGATCAACCGCTTCGTCCAGATGGGCGGCAGCGTGATCGTGGCCGTGCAGAACTACGAGTTCCAGTACGCGCCCTCACGGCAGGGAGGCTTCACCTTCACGCCGCAGCCGGTGAACCCGGGCATCGAACCGCTGCTCGACGGATGGGGCGTGACCGTGAGCGACGCCGTACTCATGGACTCCAACATGGAGGTCCTGGGCATCCCCAGCACCCGCAACGTGGGCGGTTTCCGCATGCAGGTGAGCGAGCCGGTCCAGGCGCCGATGCACATCAAGGTGACCCAGGACCAGTTCGTGGCCGACACCTCGATCACCAACGGCGTGGGCGACCTGCTCTACCTTTGGGGCAGCCGTCTGGAGATCGACCACGAGCGCCTGGCCGAGGCCGGCATCGAGCCGATCACCCTGTTCACGACCTCGGGCGACACCTGGGAGATCGACTGGGAGGCGGGTCCGCTCACGCAGTCGTCGTTGATCAGCGATCCCGACTCGGACCTGTCGCGCGAGCCGCTGGCCGTGCTCATGCGCGGCGAGATCCCGAACGTCTACCCGACCGGCAACAAGCCCCAGTGGCCGGGCGGTGCAGCCTCCGACACCACCGACGCCGGCCCCGAGCCGGTCGAGGAGTTCGTGCCGGTGGAGTCGAGCCTGGTCGTGCTCGGCGACGCGAAGATGTTCGAGGACTCGTTCCTGCAGATGGTCCCGGGCAACAGCATGCTGCTGCTCAATGCCGTCGACGCACTGACGCTCGGCGACGACATCATCGAGATCCGCGCCCGTACCATGACCCAGCGCACGATCGAACCGCTGAGCGACCAGGCCAAGCTGGGCTGGCGCTTCTTCGCGGTCGGCCTGGTGCCGCTCGCGGTCGCGGCCTACGGGATCTTCCGTTCCGTCCGTCGTCGGCGCGAGGAGGCCGCCTTCCTGGCGGCCCAGCGCGCGGCCTAGGGGGTTCGCCATGGGCAACAATCGCAACCTGATCGTGCTGGGTGTGGTGTTGGTCGTGCTCGTGGGCGCGTATCTGCTGACGCAGGACCGGCGCCCCGAACTCGACGAGACCGGGGGCTTCGAGGACCTGGTCGAGACCGAGCTCTCGACCGACGACGTCTACACGCTCGAGGTGTCGCTCGGCGGCGATCCGTCGCGCGGCTTCACCGTGGTCCAGCGCGACGACGAGTGGTTCGTGAGCAGCCACTACGACGCGCCGGCCAACCTGAACAAGATCCGCACCCTGCTGGGCAACCTGGAGACCGTGAGCGGCGAGCCGCGCAGCGACGCCGCCGACGTGCTCGACGCCTACGCGCTCGACGACTCCAGCGCCTACCACGTGCGGATCCTCGGCGAGGGGGGCGGCGCCATGCTGGAACTGCTGATCGGCGAGCGCAGCGGACAGGGTTGCTTCGTGCGCCGGCCCGGCAGCAACCGCGTGCTCCTGGCCGACCACAACTTCCTCAGCGACTTCGGCGTGTGGGGTGACGAGCGTCCCGCGCCGAAGGCCAGCAGCTGGATCGACCTGGTGGCCTTCGAGGTCGCGCGCGACGAAGTACGCACGATCGAGGTGCGCGGCGACGAGCAGACCGTGGTCATGACCAAGGAGTTCGTCGAGACCGAGGAGGCACCGGCCGACACCGCCGGTGCGGAAGGTCCCGAGGTGCAGGATCCCAACGCCTACGAGTGGCGCGTGACGGCGCCGTCGAACTTCGTGGCCTCGAAGACCCGGGCCGACGGCGTGCTCAACGCCATCGCCAACGTCCGCGCGCGCGACGTCGTGGGCGACGCCCTGGAGGAGGACTTCGGCCTGGGCGACGACGCGCGTCGCGTGGTGGTCACCCTCGCCGACGGCACCTCGCACACCCTGTATTTCGGCGAGGCGCTCGAGGACGACGATTCGCTGTTGTACTTCCGGGTGGAGGACGAAGCGCTGGTGTGGTCGCTGCCGGAGTACGTGGCGAACAACGTGTTCAAGACCGAGGACGAGCTGCGGACCGAGTCCTGAACCGTGGCTCGCTGTCGGAGTCGGACGCCGGGGCCCGGGTCGGGTCCCGGCGTCGTCGTGATCGAGGGTGGCGTGCCGGTGCCGGCGCGCTATAGTGTGCGCATGCACGAAATAGTCCCCCGAGGAGGCCGCCAAACTGCTGCAAGGCGATCTTTTTCAAACCGTGCCCGCGTCCGACCGCA
>CAZQHE010000169.1:0-7354 GCA_964593155.1 uncultured bacterium | reverse complement strand
GCCCACGAGAGCGCGGCCGCGGCCGATCCCGCCCGTCGTCAGCAGTACCTGCGCGACGCGGTCGATGCGTGTGCGACCGCTGCCGGCCTGGTGCCCTACCTACCGGACGCCTGGCTGGCCTACGCGCGTCATCTTCAGGCCATGGGACGCTACGCCGACGCCGATGCCTGCCTCGACCAGTTCGATCTCACGCTGCGCTACGAGCAACGCGAGGATCGCCGCCGCGAGATGCAGCAGGAGGCGCACGCCATCGCCGCGCGCGTCGCCTACAACCGCGGCGATCCCGAGCGCAGCCGCACCGAGGCCGAGCGGGCCCTGGAGATCGACGAGGGCGACGACGCCACCCGCCTGATCCTGGTGCGCGCACTCATCCAGCTCGAACGCTTCGACGAGGCCCGTGCGGCGGTGGACGGCTTCGCCGACCGTGGGCCCATCTATCCACGCGCGTTGGCCGTGCTCGGCGTGCTCGAGATGCGCGACCAACGGTACGGCGAAGCCGAGCGAGCCTTCGACCGTGCCTGGGAGTACGGCATGCGCGGGGCCGTGTTCGACAACGACCGCGGCCTCCTGTACATGGCGACCGACCGCTACGATCGCGCCGTCGAGCACTTCGAGGACGCGATCGAGGCCGTCCCGAGCTTCCACGAGGCGCGCAACAATCTGGCCGTGGCTCACCGGCGCGCCGGTCGTCTGCGTGAGGCCGACCTGATCCTGCAGTCGTTGCTCGAGGACCAGCCCGACTACGCGGCGGCGCACTTCAACCGCGCCGAACTCTTGCGGCAGCGCCTCGACGCAGCCGACGCCGAGGACGAACGGCGACAGCTCGCGGCCGAAGCCATGCTCCACTACACCGCGGCGCTCGAGTACGGATACGATCCCGAGGTGGCCATGGCCCGTCGTGTCGAGATCGCCGACCTGGCCGGCGACCTCGAACGCGCCGAACAGGATCTGCTGCGCATGACGGAGGATCCGTCGGTCGATGCGCGCGTGCTCTTCCTGCTGGGTCGGATCAAGAAGGAGCAGGGTCGACTGGACATCGCCACCAACCTGTTGCGCATGGCGGAGCGGCGCGGCTACGACACTCCACGTCTGCACGCCGAGCTCGGCGAGGTGCTGGCTCGCCAGGGTGACCTGGAGGGTGCTCGCGACGAGTTGCGGCGCGCGGTCGAGGCCGACACCGACGGAAGCCTGGTGATCACGCGCGTGAACCTGAGCGTGGTCCTGGCGCAGCTGGGCGACCGCGCGGCGGCCGAGGCGGTGCTGGCCGAGGCCGAGCGGCTGGCGCCCGATCATCCGCTGGTGATCCAGCAACGCGAAGCCCTGAGCGGGGGAGGCGAGTGATGAGATGCAGGCGGGGGCAATGCGCGGGGCGGTGGATCGTGGCGGCCTTCGTCGCGGCCCTGTCACTCCTCGTGGCCACTCCGGCGTCCGCGCAGGACGAGCCGGACCGCGAGCCGTATCGGGACCCCTTCATGGCCGCGCTGCGCAGCGCGGCCGTGCCGGGGTGGGGGCAGTTCCACCTGGGGCAGGACGAACGTGGCACCGTGTACATGGCCGGGGCCATTCTGCCGCTCACGGTGGCCAGCGGCGTGGTCGGTGTTCCGGTGATCGAGGACGAGAACTTCGAGCGCACCCTCGGCGTGACCGTCTACGTCGCCTGGGCGCTGCTCGCAGCCGTCGATGCCCACGAGATCGCCGAGCGCCTGAACCTGGAGAACGGCTACGACCTCGATCTCCGCGCCGACGCTCCGGTGGCACCGGGCCGGGAGCCCGATCCCCGCGTCACGATCACCTTGCTGCGCCGTCACTTCTGACGCCGGGGTTGACCCCGGTCACCGCCGCCGCGCATGGTGGCAGCCTCGCCTTCCGGACTCCAGCGCCTCCCGTTGGAGATTCCATCGTGAACACACGAATCGTCGAGAGGTCGGCCCGGGGTGGGCCCGCCCGTGTGGCGCCCTACGCACTGTGGATCCTCTTCGGCATGCTCGTCTATCCGGCCCCGGGCAGCGCGCAGCTGCGCCTGAGCGAGATCGCCTGTGATCCGGTCGAGGACTACGACAACGACGGCGAGGTGAACTGGAAGAGCGACGAGTTCGTCGAGATCGTCAACGTGTCCGACACCGAGGTCGACCTCACGCACTGGTACCTGAAGGACGGCACCGGAGACTCCTACCACTACGGCTTCGAGGGCACGCTCGCGCCCGGCGCCGTGAAGCTCGTCACGGGCACCATGTCGCAGATCTGGCAAGCCGTGAACGAGGCCGGCACCAGCGGGCTGAGTCTGAACAACACCGGAGAGATCGTCGAGCTGTGGCACGACGATCCGGCGGGCGAGCGCCTGCTGATGGACGTGGTGACGGTACCGCCGCACGCGGCGGGGGAAGGGCGCTCCTTCGCCCTGGACCTCGATTCCGGCCAGTACGTGCTCCACGACGGTCTGTCGCCCTACGGCGGTTCGGCCGAGCCGCAGGGAACGGGCTGCCCGCCCGGGCCCGGGGCGCCGGGCACCTGCCTGGTCGGCGTTCCCGTCGAATCGCAGGCCTGGGGAGCGCTGAAGGCGGCCTTCGACCGCTGACCCGACGCTCCGAGGCGGGGGAGCCGCCCGGTTCCCCCGCCCGCGGCTCCGCCGGGATCCTCCGACTTTCCCTTTCCCCGGGGAGAGCCTATTCTGAGGAACCGTGCGCCGGATCTGCGGCGTCGTGCGTCGTGTCCGGCCGCTCGCCCTGGCGGCCGCACGTCGTTCCCATCCGCATCGACCTCGGACCCCCGTCGTTCGCCGCGGCAGGAGATTCCATGCTGTTGACCGAGAACCACGAGATCGTTCGCGACACCGCCCGTCGCTTCGCCCAGGAACGCATCGCCCCGATCGCCGCCGAGATCGACGAGGAGGCCCGCTTCCCCGCCGAGACCATGAAGGAACTCGGCGAGATGGGATTCCTGGGCTGCACGGTGCCCGAGACCTACGGCGGCGCCGGGCTCGACACCACGAGCTACGTGATCATCGTCGAAGAGCTGGCGAAGGTGTGCGCCTCCCACGCGCTCGCCCTGGCCGCGCACAACTCGCTCGGCTGCGGCCCGCTGCACATGTTCGGGACCGAGGATCAGAAGCAGCGCTGGCTACCGAAGGCCGCGGGCGGCGAGATGTACATCAGCTACGGTCTGACCGAGCCCGACGCCGGCAGCGACGCGGGCGGCACCAAGACCACGGCCGTGCTCGACGGCGACGAGTGGGTGATCAACGGGAGCAAGAGCTGGATCACCAACGCCACGCACGCCGGTCTGTACGTGCTGACCGCCGTGACCGATCGCGAGGCGGGGACCAGCGGCGGGATCACCGCCTTCCTCGTCGAGCGCGACACGCCCGGCTTCTCCGTGGGCAAGAAGGAGGACAAGCTGGGCATGCGCGCGAGTGACACCGCGCAGCTGCTCATGGAGGACGTGCGGATCCCCAGGGAGAACGTACTCGGCGAAGTCGGCGCGGGCTTCAAGCAGTTCATGAAGACTCTCGACAGCGGCCGTATCTCGATCGCCGCGCTGTCGCTGGGCATCGCCGAGGGCGCGCACGACTACAGCGTGAAGTACTCGAAGGAGCGCGAGGCCTTCGGCAAGGCCATCCACCAGTTCCAGGCGATCCAGTGGATGATCGCCGACGCCGCCACGCAGATCGAGGCGGCCCGTCTGCTCACCTACGAGGCCGCGCGCCTGAAGGACGCCGGCGAGAACTACGGTCACATGAGCGCCATGGCCAAGCTGCAGGCCAGCGAGATGGCCATGCGCGTGACCGAGAACGCGATCCAGATCCTCGGCGGCTACGGCTACTGCCGCGACTACCCCGTCGAGCGCATGTATCGCGACGCCAAGCTCTGCACCATCGGCGAGGGCACGAGCGAGATCCAGCGCATCGTGATCAGCCGTCACGTGCTGAACCAGTAACGAATCCCGAAAGGACCGGACATGTCCGAGCGAGTCGTCCTGTCCGCCGCGGCGCGGACCCCCATCGGCAGGTTCCAGGGCGGACTGGCGCCCGTGAAGGCGACCGAGCTGGGTGCCGTCGCAGTGCGCGAGGCCCTGAAGCGCGCCGAGCTCGACGGCGAGAACGTCGACGAAGTCATCATGGGCTGCGTGCTCCCCGCCGGTCAGGGGCAGAACCCGGCCCGGCAGGCGAGCATCTACGGCGGCGTGCCGAACACCGTGAGCGCCATGACCATCAACAAGGTCTGCGGCAGCGGTCTGCGGGCGGTGTCCATGGCCGCGCAGTTCATCAAGGCCGGCGACAGCCAGGTGGTGGTGGCCGGCGGCATGGAGAGCATGAGCAACGCTCCCTACGCACTGCCCACCGCGCGCTCGGGCATGCGCATGGGCCACCAGCAGGCCGTCGACCTGATGATCTGGGACGGCCTGTGGGACGTGTACAACGACTACCACATGGGCATGACCGGCGAGCTGGTGGCCGAGAAGTACGGCATCACGCGCGAGGAACAGGACAGGTACGCGGCCAACAGCCACACCAAGGCCATCCAGGCCATGGAGTCGGGACGCTTCGACCGGGAGATCGTTCCCGTCGAGATCAAGCGCCGCAAGGGGACCACGACCATCGACCAGGACGAGGGACCGCGGGCCGACACCAGCGCCGAGGTCCTGGGCAAGCTGCGCCCGGCCTTCAAGCGCGAGGGCGGCACCGTGACGGCCGGCAACGCTCCCAGCGTGAACGACGGCGCGGCCGCGCTGGTCGTGGCCGGCGAGAAGCGCGCCACCGAGCTCGGCCTGAAGGCCTGGTACGAGGTCGAGTCCTACGCCACCGGCGCGCGCGAGCCCGAGTGGGTGATGATGGCCCCGGTGAAGGCCGTGCGGAACCTGCTGGCGAAGACCGGCTCGACCATCGGCGACTTCGACCTGATCGAACTCAACGAGGCCTTCAGCGTGCAGGCGATCGCCGTGATGCGCGAGCTCGAGGCCGACCCCGACCGCGTGAACGTCAACGGCGGCGCGGTCGCGCTGGGTCATCCCATCGGCTGCAGCGGCGCGCGGATCCTCACCACGCTCATGTACGCCATGGAGGACCGCGGTGCCGAGCGCGGGCTCGCCGCGCTCTGTCTGGGCGGCGGCGACGCCGTCGCGCTGAGCATCCGCCGCATCGCCTAGCACCCGTCACCACGCCCCGGGGCCCGACGGCTCCGGGGCATCGCATTTCCGGAGGGAACCATCGTGAGTAGGATCGGAGTCGTCGGTGGGGGCACCATGGGCAACGGCATCGCCCACGTCTTCGCCCAGTTCGGACACGACACCACCCTGGTCGACGTCACCCAGGAGGCGCTGGACCGCGCCAGGTCGACGATCGAGAAGAACCTGAGCCGGCAGGTGAAGAAGGAGAAGATCAGCGAGGACGACATGAAGTCCACGCTGGACCGGTTGCAGTTCTCTACCGAGGTCTCGTCGCTGGCCGACTGCGACCTGGTGGTCGAGGCGATCTTCGAGAACCTCGAGGCCAAGACGAACCTGTACCGTGAGATCGTCGGGCACGTCGGCGAGGACACCATTCTCGCGAGCAACACCTCGAGCATCTCGATCACCAAGCTGGCCACCGCCACCGGCCGCGCCGATCGCTTCATCGGCATGCACTTCATGAACCCCGTGCCGATGATGAAGCTGGTCGAGGTGATCCGCGGCCACGACACCAGCGATGCCACGACGGCGCGCGTGGTCGAACTGGCGAAGGATCTGAAGAAGATCCCGGTCGAGTGCAACGACTACCCGGGCTTCGTGAGCAACCGTGTTCTGATGCCCATGATCAACGAGGCGATCTTCGCCCTGCACGAGGGCGTGGCCACGCCCGAGGCCATCGACGAGATCATGAAACTCGGCATGGCGCATCCCATGGGCCCGCTCACCCTGGCCGACTTCATCGGCCTCGACGTGTGCCTGAACATCCTCGAGGTCCTGCACGAGGGCTTCGGCGACAGCAAGTACCGACCGTGTCCGCTGCTGAGGAAGATGGTCGACGCCGGGCACCTGGGCCGGAAGACGGGGCGGGGGTTCTACGGGTACGAGTAGGGCGGTCACGATCGCGGCTCGCGAGCGAACGATCATGACGAGGCCTCCCGTGACCGGGGGGCCTCGTCTCGTCAGAGCTCGACCGGTCGCGTGCCCTGGTTCGTCCGGCACCGACGTGCATCATCTGTTACGCTCACGCTCTCCGGACGTCGTGCCTGCCCCGCGTTCGCCCTCCGCACTCCGGAACGCGAGGTGATTCCGATGAAGACCCGACTGCCACTGGTTCCGCGATCGGCGACGACTCTCGCCCTCGCGACGATCGCCGTTCTCCTGATTCCGTCCACGTCCGTCGCCACGATGTTCCTCGAACTGGCCGGTTCCCAGCAGGGACCGATTCCGGGTGATGCCGGCTTCTCCGGCGAGACGGATACCATCGAAGTCCTGAGCTTCGAACAGAACACCTACCACCCCTACGATCCCTCGTCGGGGTTGGTCACCGGTGCCCGGATCATCGGTCCCCTGGTGATCACCAAGCCCTACGACCGGGCCACGGTCCGGATGGTCCACGCTCTCTCGACGCTCGAGGAGTTCAGCGTGTGTCAGTTGCGGGCCTGGCGGGTCGCTCCGGGGGGTGCGTTCGAGCACTACCTGACCGTCGACCTCTCCGGCGCCGTCCTGCTCGAACAGGTGGTCTCGCACCCCGACCCGGACACGACGCTCGAGTCGTGGGTGATCGGGTTCGATAGCATCACCTGGACCGACGAGATCCACGGAGTCCAGTACACCGAGTCGTTCGGCAGTACCTCGGTGGACGATCCGCTCGCCCGTGGCGGGGCCGAGCTCTCCCCGCTGCCCAACCCGACCTCGGGGCGCACGTCGTTCCGCTTCCGTCTCCCCGATCGTGGTCACGTCCGCCTGAACGTGTTCGACCTGCGAGGCCGCCTCGTAGCCGAGGTCTTCGACGGGACGAGTCCGCAGTCGGAAGCGGTGGTGGAGTGGGACGGGCTCGACGCCGACGGCGCGCCCGTGGCGCAGGGCGTCTACCTGGTGAGGATGCAGAGCGAGGCGGGACTCACCACGCGGAAGCTCGCGGTGGTGCGGTGAGGACCGTGCGGTGAGCACCGTGGAGTGAAGACCTGGGGATGTTCCGCTCCGGAAGCCGGTGCTTCCGCGGTGGAAGGCGGCGAAGGGCTGGTCGCGAGTCTCGGGTCGGCCGCCGTCCGACGTCGTGTCGACCAGCGCGAGCGGCTGGAGTTCGTACCGAGGTCATCGTCGGGGGTCCAGGCAGCGGTCGGGACGGTCTCGGAGGGCCCCCGGGCCGCCGTGCGGTGGGTGGTGGTGGACTGAGGCCCGAACACGCGGA
>CAZQHE010000168.1:5554-7382 GCA_964593155.1 uncultured bacterium | reverse complement strand
CCATGATCCGGGGTCCAGTGTCACGAATCCCCCACGGCCGGGAGCCTGGGCCATGGGGCGTGGGAGCCACCGGGGGACGATGCCACGGTCTTGCTCGCGTGTCGAGCGCGCCGGGTGTAGGCTACGGACGACACATTCGCAGAGGGATCCCCATGACGGAACAGCCACCGCCGATCGAAGAAGTAGTACCCACCACCGGCCGACGTTCTTGGTACAAGCGCCCGGAGTGGGTGGCGATCGCCATCAGTCTCTTCGTCGGTGGGTCTGGCCTCGTTCTGAGCGTTGTTGATCTGTGGTCGCGGCGCTCCGTCGAGTCCGCGTCCGTTACGCTGACCGGGTTCGACATCGACCACGAAGAGTCCGCGGTCCGGATCGACCTCACCTTCGTGAACGATGGCACGAAGTCGCTGGCCGTCCTCGACGCGCACTTCTTCCACCCGATCGCCTTCAAGCAGGGCCGTGGGGAGGTCTGGTCGAGTAGGGTCGTTCAGACGCGCCTCCGTCCGTTCACGCTGCCGCCCGGCGACATCGCGACGCGAAGGATCGTCCAGCCCCTCAGCACGAACGAACTCACGAAACACGCACAGCACTACGCGCCAGCGGACAGCACTGTCACGCTGGGCGTTCGCGTCGTCACGCTTCGGACGGACGGCGTTCCCCGAAGTGCCGACGTCTCCCTCTTCAAGCTTGGGCCAGACCTGAGCAGCTGGAAGGGTTTGGATGACCCCCGCTGGGGTCGTGACGGCGCAGGATTCACGCTGCAACTGGACCTGATCGGTGACAGCACTCCGTACAGCCCCAAGGAATTCGGGACCACGGTGAAGCGGGTGCCGGAATAGCGGTGCTCTTGCCCGCGCGGCAAGCGTCGGCTAGGGTGCGGGCATGAACAGGGACGAAGCACGCGATCACGTCGCGCAGCACATGGAGTCGATCGGCTACGACTGCCTCCCGGTTCCCGAGACGCCCGACCACAAGACCGCCGATCTCTGCGCCCGTCACGAGACCGGCGATCTGCTGATCGAAGTGAAGAGCCGAACCGACGACGAGGCTCTTCATGAACGGATTGAGGCCGCGCCCGAAGAGGTCCACTGGGACTGTCAGTCGATCAACGCTCACCCGAGGATCGTGGACGACCTCACCATCGCGCGTAGGCAGCTGCGCGAGACCTCCGACGAGTACCAAGGGATCTGGGGTGTCTGGTGGATTCCAGCTCCGCACGGCGCAGTGTCGGCGACGAAGGACCAGGTGCTCGGCACGCTCCTGGGAATCCGGCAAGCACTCAAGCCGGGCAGCGCAGCGTCTTGCTACTACGCGGGGCCGACGGCGTTCTTCAAGTTCCGGGAGATCGCCTTCGCGGTCGTCGAGGACGTGCTCGTCGTGAACGAGTTCTGCCCCGAGGCCGAGACCTTTCGGTCGACGGAATTCTGCCAGATGTCCCCGCGGATCGACCTCGCGCAGTTCGAGTCGACCCCGGAGGCGCCGATCATCCGGGGAGACCACAAGCGAACGGACGAGGCCGCATCCCTCGCGGCGCTGCGGAGACTACACCCGGAGTTCACGCAATTCTTCGATCTCGGGATGCATCGGGGGTCGATGAGGATCCTACCGCGCGACGATTCGGCGTCCGGCTAGATGCTCTGCACCGCGTGCCACCACTGCTGCCACCATTGACGAAGAACCGGCGACCCCATCCGAGAGCCGCCGCGCCAACCGCTTGTCTTCTTGAGGCTTACTGGAGCGGGCGACGGGACTCGAACCCGCGACCCTCAGCTTGGGAAGCTGATACTCTACCAACTGAGTTACGCCCGCTCCCGGGCCGGCAGCGAGC
>CAZQHE010000168.1:0-5454 GCA_964593155.1 uncultured bacterium | reverse complement strand
CGCCTCGACCACCCGCGCGGCGTCACCGCGCTCCACCACCGCTTCCTTGCGGAACCAGGTCTCCTGCGACCGGGCGTAGCGCCGGGTGCCGACGTCGATCCGCTCGGCGGCCGTCGCGCGGTCGCACTCGCCGCGGACCAGGGCCAGCACGTCGCGGTAGCCGAGGATCTGCAGGCCCGGCGCCTCGGGCGGGACACCGGCGTCGAGCAGGGCGCGCACCTCGTCCGCCCAGCCGGCGTCGAGCCACTGCGCCGTGCGGGTCTCGATCCGCCGGTGCAGTTCGGCGCGGTCGATCTGCAGGTGCGCCAGTTCGAACGACGCACCCAGCACGGGACGGGGCTCGAAGTCGGCCTCGAGGTCGCTCGGCGCACGGCCGGTCAGAAGAGCGATCTCGAGCGCGCGGCCGCGACGGTAGCGATCGTTCGCGTGCAGCCGATCGGCGGTGACCGGGTCGAGCGACCGCAGGCGTGCGTCGAGTTCCTCGTCGGACAGGGCGCCCACCTCGCGGCGCGCCGCGTCGCGCTCGGAGTCGGTGGCCTCGATCGTGTGGAAGCCCTCGCGCAGGGCGCGCAGGTAGAAGCCCGAGCCGCCCACGAGCAGCGGCACGTGACCGCGATCGACGATCCCCACCACCGCCTGCTCCACCCACTGGCGGTACTGCATGGCGTCGGGGGTGTCGGTCGGGTCGATGACGTCGATCAGGTGATGGGTGACCTCGGCGCGCTCGGCCGCCGTGGGCTTGCCCGTACCCACGTCGAGGCCGCGGTAGAGCTGGCGCGAATCGAGGACGATGATCTCGACCTCGATGCCGCGCGCGCGCAGGCGGCGGGCGATCTCGATCGACGCGCCGGTCTTGCCGGTGGCGGTGGCGCCGATCAGGCCGAACAGGGTGGGATTCATCGGCGGCCGAAGCGCCGCTCCAGCTCGGGCAGTCCGATGCGGATGAGCGTGGGCCGGCCGTGCGGACAGCTGTAGGGCTGGTCGGTGGCGAAGAGGCGATCCATGAGGCTCTGCATCTCGGGCATGGTGAGCTTCTCGCCCGCGCGGATCGCGCCGTGGCAGCTCATGCTGGCCAGGATCGCCTCGCGCGGGTCGTTGCCCGAACTGCCGGCGTCGCCCAGGTCGGCGAGCACGTCGCGCAGCAGGGCGCCGTCGTTCCAGTTGCGCAGGCCCGAGGGGATGCCGCGCACCAGCACGGTCTGGCCGCCGAAGGGTTCGGTGAGGAAGCCCACCCGCTCGAGGTCGCCGTGGTGCACCTCGTAGGTCGACAGCTCGTCGGGCGACAGGTCGAGCGTGGTGGGGAACAGCAGGTGCTGGATCGCCGGGGTCTGGCCCTCGAGCGCGCGGCGGGACTGGTCGTACAGGATCCGCTCGTGGCTGTTGTGCTGGTCGACGATCACCAGCGCACCGCGGATCTGCGTGAGGATGAAGGTGTTGTGCAGCTGCCAGTAGAGTTCGGTCCCCGACGCCACGGTGGCGATGGCCGCGGCCATGCCCGGATCGACGGGCGCGCCGCTGGGCTGGAAGCTCCCGGGCTTCTCGCCCACCTGCTCGGACTCGAACAACGACGGACTCGGGTGCTGGCGGCTCCACTGCGGTCCGCGCGCGTAGCCCTCGGTGGGCGCGTTCACGGCCGACTCCACCAGTTCCTCCAGACGCGCGCGCTGGCGCTCCTCGGGGGAGAGCACCGGCTCAGTCGGCGTTTCGCCGCTCGTGGCGGCGGTCGCCTCCTCGGGCGGCTCCTGGTTGAGGTCGAGCGCACCGCGCACGGCGTGGCGCACCAGTTCGTGGGCCGCGCCCTCGTCGCGCAGACGCACCTCGGCCTTGGTCGGATGCACGTTCACGTCCACGCGCGCCGGGGGCAGGTCGAGGAACAGGACGATCAACGGGAAGCGACCACCCGGGATCACGTCGCGGTAGGCGGCGCTGATCGCATGCGCCAGGCCCTTGTCCCACACCGGCCGGCGGTTGACGAACACGTACTGCCCGGTGCGGTTGCCGCGGGTGTAGGTGGGCAGGCTGGTCAGGCCCTCCACGCGCAGGCCGGCGGCCTCGCCCTCGAAGCGACGCAGGCGTTCGGCCACCGACGATCCGAACACGCCGTGCACGCGGGTCTCGAGATCGAGCGCGGCGGGCAGATCCAGCACCACCGCCCCATCGGCCTCGAGACGGATCGCCGTGCTCGGGTGCGACAGCGCGATCGCGGTGACCACCTGCGTCACCGCGCGGCGCTCGGCGCCTTCGGACTTCAGGAATTCCTTGCGCACGGGCACGTTGTGGAAGAGCTCGCGCGCGACGACGGTCGTGCCCACGTGCCGGGACACCGGCTCGCGTCGATCGATCCGGCCGTCGACGACGTCGATGCGCCCACCCACGTCCTCGGACCTGGCGCGCGAGCGCAGGCTGAAGCGGCTGACCGAAGCGATCGAGGCCAGGGCCTCGCCGCGGAAGCCGAAGCTGAGCACGCTCGCGAGGTCGCCGCTGCCACCGATCTTGCTCGTGGCGTGGCGCTCGATCGCCAGCGGCAGCTCGCGGGCGGGGATGCCGTGGCCGTCGTCGTCGACGACGATCTCCTCGAGCCCACCGCGCCGGATCGACACCCGCACGCGCGTGGCCCCGGCGTCGAGGGCATTCTCGACGAGCTCCTTCACCGCCGAGGCCGGACGCTCCAGCACCTCGCCGGCGGCGATGCGTTCGACACAACCCGGATCGAGCAGTCGGATGGAACGACGGTCCACCTCGGACTCCACTTCCAGTGAAGGGGCCAAGTGGTTGCGAATGTGGGGCTTGGCGGTTCCGTGCGGCCTGGGGCGTGCCGGGCGGGGGCCGAGCGGCACCTTACGGGCGGCCGTGCGGCGTGTCAATCGCCGTCGACGGCGTCGGGCACGCAGCGTTCGAGCAGGCTCTCCACGTCGTGGACGTCGCGCGGGTAGGCGGCCGAGCGCACCTCGACGCGATCGCCGTCGGGGCCGATCTGGCGGTCGAGGAAGGTCTCGATCAACTCCCCCACGCGCCGCACCAGCCGGCGCTGACCGCGCATCTCCTCGGGCGCGAGGATCGCCAGGCGCTGGTCGGGCAGCCACAGGAGGGCATCGGTCGAGCGGCTGGACTGCTCGACGTGGTGGCGGAGCTGCGTCTCGTGCGCGGCGTACACGTCGGGCTGCACGCCCACCCGGAACACGCTCAGCGAGAAGCCCAGGTGGTAGCGCTGCGCGCGGTTCAGCTCGCGCTCGACCGCCTCCACCAGCACGCGCAGGCCCAGGTCCGACTCCTCGACGTCGGCCTCCGGCGTGGGTTCGGCCGGGGCCGGGGCCGGCGTCGGAGTCGGTGCCTCCGCGGGGACCGGTTCGCCGACGGCGTCGAGCAACAACAGCGCGTGCTCGACGTCCTCGTCGCGGAAGCCCCACTCCGCGAGCAGATCCTCGGGACGTCGGTTGATCGCCGCCAGGGCCGGTCCGTCGCCCTCGCCCACCAGCAGCAGCGAGCGCAGGTCGCTGCCCACCGGATCGAGTTCGCGCAGACGGCAGAGGCCGGTGCGCCGCAGCCGCGCGCGCAGTTCGTCCCACGCGGCGTCGAGCGCCGAGCTGGCCAGGGAGTTCTGCCGCAGTTCGGTGTCGGGCGCATCGGATCCGCGCCGCCAGATCGCCACCGCCTCGGCGCCGGTCAGTTCCATCATGAGCATGGCCGCGCGGCCGAGCCGTTCCTCGTCGCCCACGGCCGCGAGCTGGCTGAGGCCGGTGGCCAGTCGGCGCAGACGGTCGTGGCGCGCGTGGGTCTCGTGGCGCGACAGCAGCGTACCCAGGCGCGGGGTGAGCACGTCGCGCACGCGGTCGAGATTGCGCTGGAAGTGGCTCAGGGTCGACAGACCCGAGAACCGCAGCACCAGCACCGCGAAGGTCTCGCGCGGACCCAGGGGTACGTACAGCGTCATCTCGCGGCGGATGCGGGACTCGCCGGCCAGACGGTTGCGCTCCTCGAGCACCACCGGATTCCGGTCGAGCACCACCTGGCCCAGGATCCCCTGGCTGGCGTCGAGGTCCCGGCTGCTCACCGGATCGCCCTCGGGCGAGCGTCCCGGATGGATCTGGTAGGCCGGTCCGTCCTCGCCCAGCACCACCAGGCTGGCCTCACGGGCTCCGCTGAGGTCCTGGACCAGGTCGCGAGCCAGCGCCAGGGCCTGGTGCACCGGGGCGTGGAGTTCGAGCAGGTTGTCGAGCTCGCGCTCGAGGTCCTCGACCAGGGCGCGGTCGAGCAGGGTCTGGATCTGCAGCAGCCGCCGCAGGACGGGGCTGATGCGCTCGGCCATGCGCAGCAGGCGGTCGAGGTCGGCGCGCGACAGGTGCTTCGAGCCGTGGTCGGTGGACACGTTCACCACGCCGAGCAGGTCGCCGGCGTCCTCGAGCGGCGCGCAGATCGCGCTCTGGATGTCGGGGCGGTCGCGCTGCTCGGGACCGAGATCGCCGCCCTGCAGCAGTTCGGCGCGGCGGGTCTGTGCGACGCGTCCGGCGATCCCCTCGCCCAGACACTGCCGCGCCGAGCGCACCGTGTGGTCGCTCAGGCCGTCGGCATAGGCGATGAAGAGCTGCTGGGTGAAGGGATCGAAGAGCTGGATCGAACCCTTGTCGGCCTGCACCGCCTGCACGGCGATGCTCAGCATGGAGCGCAGCAACGACTCGCGGTCGAGGGCGCGTTCCAGCCAGCCGAGGGAGTCCTCGAGCTGGCCCGCGTCGCGGCGTGCCGGCACGGGGACCTCGGGCAGCGGCGGGTGCTCCACGCGCCGCTCGACGGTCCAGCGGCTCAGGGCCTCGTCCTGCGTGACGAAGGTGCAGCCGCGGGCGCGCAGGTGCTCGATGGCATCCTCGAGGCGATGACGTTCGCGCGGCAGCACCACCACCGGAGCCTGGGCGATCTGTTCGAGGAACTCGTCGTCGCCGCCGTGGCGCAGCCCCAGGATCTCGGCCAGCTCGTGGCCCACGCCCTCGCGAACGGGGTCGTACAGGCCGACGATGTGCACGCGCGGGTTCCGATGCAGCTCGGCCAGGGTGACGACCTCGTGCTCGGTCGCGCCCAGCAGCGCCACCAGATCCAGTCCCCGCGGGGTGTCCCCAGAAGCCGTGGCCACGGTCTCGCTTCCCGCTCGCGCGCCCCCACGGCCCGGACGATCCGGACCACAGGACGGTCGATCCTGCCGTCGCGCCCGGCACGACGGTCCTCCATCCGAGCCTCAGGGGCCCGAACGATCCGAAGTCGCAGATCTAGCACCGATCGCGCCAAGCGCGGGAATCGTCAGCCCGAGCGCCCGTTGCGGGCGTCTTCGGCAAGTTGCTTCCACAGCAGAAGCCCCACCGCTTCCACCGCGGAAGCCGGACGCTTGCGCGCGTGAGCCGACGCTCTCACACTCCGGCTTGCGCTTCCCATCGAGCCTTCGCCCCCCGGGGCCGCTCTGTTCGCCGA
>CAZQHE010000167.1:0-7412 GCA_964593155.1 uncultured bacterium | reverse complement strand
GCTGGATCGCCAGGATGTACTGGCCCATCTCCTCGAGGGTACGGCCCCAGTACAACCGACCGCGATCGCTCGGAACACCCGAGAAGTACTCGAGCGCACGGTCGAAGTCGCGATCGTGGTAGGCGAACAGACCCAGCGCGAACTTGACCTGCGGGCGCTGCTCGTAACCGGGTCGCGTCTCGAGCAGCTCGCGGTAGGCCGCCTCGAGTTTCAACCAGTTGCCGTCGGCGATGTAGGCCAGACCGCTCTCGTACAGCGCCTCGCCCACGAGGAAGCTGTCCTCGTAGTCGTCGAGCAGCTCCTGGTAGCCGGCGATGGCGTCGTCGAAGCGGCCCAGGTTGAAGTGGCACTCCGCGGTGCGCAACAGCACCGCTGCCTTCATGACGTCGTCGCGCCCGCGCCGGTCCTCCACCTTCCGGTACTCGCGGAGGGCACCCTCGAAGTCCCCGGCGGCGAAGTAGCACTCGCCCAGCATGTACTGGGCACGCGCGGCGCGCTGGCTGTCGCCGTAGGTGTCGACGAACAGCCTGTACTGGGCCATGGCGGCCGACTTGTCCTGGCCGGTGGCGAAGGCCTCGCCGGCCGAGGACCACAGGGCGTCCTCCGACGGCACCTGCTGCTCGGAGTCGGCCACGGCCGCCAACGGCAGCAGCACCGTGAGACAGAACGTGAGCACGAGGGCGGCGCGGTTCATCGGTCTTCCTTTCGCCCCTGGGGCGAGCGTTCGGCGGCCTCGCTGCCGCTGATCTCGACGCGGATCGGCGAGCGGGTGCGGTCGCGGAAGCCAAGGACGTCGACGCCCACGTCGAAGTCCCACTCCTGGGTCATGTCGTCGAGCACGGTGATGCGCGCGGTGTAGCGACCGTCGGGCACCAGGCGTCCCTCTTCGTCCTCGCCCTCCCAGGTGATCCCCTCGGGCGGACTGCCGTTGCCGCGCAGACGTCGGACGACCTCGTCGCGCTCGTTGCGGATCTCGAGCGTCCAGGCCTCCACCTCGCCGCGAACGGCGGTATCGATGTCGAACGTCACGTCGCGGTTCTCGCCACTGGGACTGAAGCGCGCACGGTCGCGCTTCATCTTCACGCCGTAGGGCACGCCGAAGCGGAAGGTCGCGCTGAGCACATGCGTGGCGCCCAGGTCGTGCGTGAGGTAGCCGTAATCGAACTGCCAGCTCTGCCAGCGGAGGGCCGCCCCGAAGGAGCCCTGTTCGCGCGCGGCGTCGAATCCGCCGCGCAGAGCGAAGTTGCGCGCGGCCCAGGCCTCGACCCCGGCCTTCAGGTCGGCTTCCATGTCGCCGGTCTTGACGATCTCGGTGCTCACGACGAAGCGGTTGCGCAGAAGGTGCAGCGCAGTACCCGCGCGGAAGGTGCGCGCCCACGACTCGGGCTGTTCGTCGAGCGTGACCTCGGGCCGCACGGCATTCTGCACGGCGAAGCCCAGGCTGATGGTGCGGTGCGGCCGCAGGTACAGACCGACGTCGGCCCCGAACCCACCGCCGGAGGCACCGGCCAGGGAGTGCGTGACCGACTTCAGGTGCACTCCGTAGGACAGGCGGCCGTTGCCGCGGGCGTAGGACAGCCCGAAGGCGCCGGCGGTCTCGTCGAAGGTCTCGCCGAGGTCCTCGTACAGGGTCGCGCGCTCGAATCCGCCGCTGCGGAGGAAGGCTCCGGTGAGCGCGAAGCTCCCGTAACCCTCCGTGGGCAGACCCAGGGTGACGAAGCTGTACTGCGTGTCCTCGAACAGCGTGGCGCCCATGGCGCTGAACTCCATGGTGCGAAGACTCGCGTAGCCGGCCGGGTTCCAGTAGCTCGACGCCGCGTCGTCGGCCAACGCGGTGACCGCGTTGCCCAGGCCGAGAGCGCGGGCGCTGGTCCCGTAGCGGAGGAAGCCCCCCGGAGCGCCGGCGTCGTTGGCCGCCTGGACCGTCGGCGCCACCGCGAACACGAGGGCCGCGAGCGTCAGGGAGAGGAGGATCGGGTGCGTCTGGCTGCGATGCATGGCGTCGAACCTCGTCACTTCACCACGGCGATCTTGCGCCGCAGGTCGTAGCCGTCGCCCTGGATGCGACAGATGTAGCCGCCGTTGGCAACCACCCGACCCTCACCGTTGCGACCGTCCCAGGAGAACTGGGCCGTCGCCTCGGCCTGCACGTCCATCTGCGCGGTGCGCACCACGCCTCCGTACAGGTCGTAGATGGTGATCGTCGCGGTGCCGTCGCTGGTCGGCCGGAACAGGAGGACCGTCGGCTCTTCGCCGGCGCGGAAGGGATTCGGGCGGTTGGTGATCCGCTTCTCGGTGGTCATGGCGGTGGTCGTGTACAGCTCGACCGTCCGTACTTCCTCCACCGCTCCCGACACCTCTTCGGCGAAGAAGCGCAGGGTGTGCTGGCCCGGATCCCCGGCTCCGAGCTCGCCGAGGGTGAACGAACCGGTGTAGACCTGCTGCGGTACGGGCGGATCGGCGACGTCGACGTTCGCGAAGACGGCCTGGATGCCCTGCGGGTCCTCGGTGGTCGGCAGCAGAGTGATCCGCGTGTCCGAGGCCACGAGCCAGCCGTCGCCGTAGGCGGTCGCCGGCGGGTCGAAGACCAGCTCGGTGCGCGGCGGTCCGATGACCTCGACGAGCAGTTCGTTGCTCGACAGCGACGACAGCTCGGCCACGAGCCGGACGTCGTCGGTGGCGTAGGGGCGCGTCGTGAGATCGACCCGCGCCGCACCGCCCGCATCGGTGGTCGCGTCCCAGGTCTCGGCCTGGGCCGTGCCCAGCCAGGCGTCGCCCTCGAGCACCCGGAAGCGCACCGGGGTGTCGGCGATCGCGTTGCCGGCACGATCGGTGACCCGCGTGACCAGGCCGACGGTCTCGTCCGGACGCAGGGCCCGCGTGAGCCGGCGACCGGGGACCTCCTCGGCCCGCAGCGAAACCAGCTGCGGCACCGACGGCACCACCGTGATCACGGCGCTGTAGGCCCGATCGCCCTGCAGGTCCTCGAGCTCGAGGTAGATCGGCTCGGCGCGGTCGTAGCACTGGCCCGTGATCTCGTCGACACCCTCGACGGTGGTCCCCAACGTGTCGCAGAGGACACCCGCCGGGGTCAGCATCGTGTCGGGACGGGCCTGGTTGCCGCTGAAGGCTCGCAGCGTGAAACTGCGGTCGTCCATGGTCACGCGTTGGCCCGTTACGATGTCCACACGACTCACCGACATGGTCCACGGCTCACCCGCCACCACGGTGTCGGGAACGTCGAAGGCCCAGGTCACGCCCACCGGCTGCACCGTGATCGGGTCGCTGAAGCTCTCCCGGCCGCGCGCGTCGCTGACTCGGATCACGATCTGCTCGCTCGTGGCGTAGCTCTGCCCCGCGATGACCGACTCGCCCGCGGTGAGCGTGCCCGACTCGATTCCGAGGCGATCGCTGGCCGCGCTCCGGTCGGGCCTCAGGGCCTGCATGGTGAATTCGTTGCCGGCATTGATCCGCTCGCCCGTCTCGGGATTGACCAGACGAACCGTGATCGGGAAGGTGGCCGGCGGACCCGCGGTGACCACGGCCGGGTCGGGTACCACGATCTCGTACTGTGCCTCGTTCACGGGAACGTCCACGCGCCCCGTGCCGACCGCGGAGGTCGTCGCGTCGGTGACGAAGACCGGGATCACTCCCGGATCGCCGAGGACGATCTCGAAGTCGCGGCTGCCGTTCACGAAGGGCGCGCCCTCGAGCCCGGGATCGACCAGGTCGAGACCGCTGCCCGACGAGGTCAGTTGCAGCTCGCCGGTGTCCAGCGTGTCGACCAGGTTGAAGTACTGGTCCACGGCGCGCACCCGGACCGTGAACGGGGCCTCGGCCTGCTGGGTGGCGACGGCGCCGGTCTTACCCGTCGGGGTGTTCGAACCGGGAACGGCGGTCTCGCCCGGCGCGACGATCTGCAGACGTTTGTAGCCGTCGGCCTGCAGGACACACACGTTCGACAGACCGGTCACACCGGTGGTGTCGCTCACCGAGAGGAAGACGTCCTCGGACCTGGTGTAGGACTGGGACACGGTGACGCGACCCTCCTCGAGCTGCGCCTGCCGCACGCCGAGTTCGCCCGTTCCCTCGACACCGGTGCTGGCGCTGAGGATCGACATCTGCACCATCCGGTCCTGGGTCACGACGACCTGGCCGGTGTTACCGTCGATCAACTCGATGTCGGCCTCGAAGCTGGTCGGCGGCCCCACGGTCGCGGTGTCGGGCAGCGTCACCCGGAAGTACAGACCACCGGTGTTCATGCGGATGACGTCGCTGACCGCTTCGCGGCCGAAGTCGTCGCTCACCCGGATCCGGAAGTCCTCGACCGTGTCGTAGGTCTGGTCGGCGATCACCTGCACGCCGTTCACCAACTGGTCGGCCTGCACGCCGAGCTCGCCGTTGGCCACGGCACCAGAGGGCAGCAGGGCCGTCAGGTAGAAGCGTGTCTGTGCCGTCGGCACCACGTTGCCGGTGACGGGATCGATCAGGCGTACGGTCACGCGGAAGGGCGCCCCGGTCGACGCCGTCGGATCGGCCTCGATCGAGTACACGTACGGAGGCTCCACGGGAACCGGCACCGTCTGCGCCGGCCGCGTGACGTCGGCCTCGTCGTAGATCGTGACCTCGACGGTTCCCGGATCGGTCAGGAAGCCGGTGAAGGTGCGCTTGCCGTTGACGAAGGGGACGTTGTTCACGTCGGGGTTGTTCGGCAGCGCGAAGCTGTTGTCGCTCGCCACCAGACGCAGGTCGCCCACGTTCGTGGTGTCGGCCAGGTTCCAGTACTGGTCGACCGCCCGCACCGTGATCGGGAAGGGCTGGCCGCTACGATGCGCCACGGGCGTTCCGCTCTTGCCCGTTTCCTCGTACAGAGACACACCGGGCTCGACGACCTCGCCCGGGGCCACGATCTGCAGGCGCTTGTAGCCGTCCGGGCGCAGCGCGAAGATCGCACTCGAGCCGTTCAGACCCGTCGAGTCGGTCACCGTCAGGTAGACGTTCTCGGCGCGCGTGTAGCTCTGCTCGAAGCTGATCGCACCCCGATCGAGGCGCTGCGTCGTCGTCCCGAGCACGCCGGCGCCGGGTTGGCCGAGCGCGTCGTACACGTCGACCGAGATCGGCCGGTCCTGCTCGACACGTGTCTTGGTCTCGACGTCCTGCAGGCGCACGCTCACCGGGAAGGTGGCCGGCGGACCCACGCGGGGGGTCTGCTCGGCATCCATGGTCACCACGTACTCCAGCCCGTTCGGCTGCATGCGGATCACGTTCGAGTAGGCCAGACGCCCCGAAGCGTCACTGATCTCGATGATGATGTCCTCGACCGTGTCGTAGGCCTGGTTGGGCACCGACACCGATCCGTTCTCGAGCTGGGCCTGCGTCACGAAGAGCTGCGAGGTGGCGGGCTCCAGGTTGCTCTTGAGCGCCCGCATGGTGACCAGGTTGTTCGCGGCCGCCAGCGGCACGCCGTTCGTGTCGACCAGGGCGATCTCGAAACTCGGGAAGACCTGCGGCGGACCGACCTGCGCCGTCGGCGGCGTGGTGATCCGGTAGGTGGCCCCCTGTTCCACCGGCACCGTCACCGACTGCCCCTGCACGTCGACGTTGTCGAGCGTGACGGCGCTGAGATTCACGTAACCAGGATTGATCAGGAAGACCGGGAAGGTGATCTCGCCGTTAACCAGCGACTGGCCGTTGTTCACCGGGTTGGTCTCCGACAGCGAGTTGTCGTCGCTGGCGATGGAGATCCGATCGGTGGAGTTGTCGACCAGGTTCCAGAAGCGGTCGACCGAGCGCACGCGGAAGTCGAACTCCACGCTGGCGGTCTGCGGCACCGGACTGCCGGTCTTGCCGTCCGACTCCGGGCCGCCGGGATTGGGCACCTCGCCCGGCGCGATCACCATGAGCCGCTCGAAGGGTCCCGGCTGTACGTTCACCGTCGACTCGTCGGTCCGCGTCTCCGTGATGAGATCGTTCACCGACAGGGTATGATCGGTCGCGGTGCGGAAGAGCAGGTCGAAGTCCTTGCTGCCGTCGGGATCCAGCGGCTCGTCGTTGCCCGAAACCATCTGGAAGTAGGCCGAGCTCTCGAAGTGCACCGTGGGCGACGCCTCGACCGGGTTCCACCACTCGTCGGTGGCGAGCACGCGCGCCACGACGGGGTCGCCGGCCACCACCGGCAGCGGGGTCCCGACCTTGCCCGGTGCGATGCCCGGCGTGTGCGTCTCGCCCGGCAACAGCACGACGAGGTCCTCGTAGGTCCCCGGAAACACGTCGAAGGTGTTGCTGCTGTCGGTGCTGGCGAAGACGTCCTCGCGCGCGAACAGGCGGACGTCCTGCCCCGCACGCGTGATCTGGATCGGACCACGCCACACACCCTGGTAGTCGCCCGCCCCGAAGCCGTCGGCCATGCTCACGCGGACCGGCTGCACGAGCCCGTCACCCAGGCTCACACCGATGGTCACCGAGTCCGTGTAGGCATCGATGTGGTTGTTGAACTGGTCACGCGCGACCACCGTCACGTTCGGCAGGAACGAGCCCGCCTGGTGGTCGGGAATGGGATCGAGCGCGTCGTTCGGGGTGGGATTGGTGCGGCTGTTGATGCCGATGTCGAAGTGGTCGATGGTCCCCGCCTTCACGGGGATCGTGGTCAGACCGAAGACGCCGCTGTCGTCGTCGTCGACCCGCACCGTCTGCTGGTTCGGGTCGGCCAACGTCAGCAGGGTGACCGCGAACTCGGCCTGGTTGCTGGTCAAAGACTGCGGCGACACCGGGAGTGCGGCCGCCGCATCGCTGCTGCTGAACGAGGCACTGATCGGCAGGGCCGCGTCGAGATCGGTGATCGGGTTCCAGAAGGCGTCGGTGGGGTAGACCGTCACATCGAAGGGAACTCCGGCGTCCTGCACCTGGGGCGTGCCCGTCTTCCCGTCGTTCTCGATGGTGTCGAAGATCCCCGGATCGAGGTTCTCCCCCGGTGCCTCCACCACCATGCGCTCGTACGGGGCCGGCGACACGTTCACCGTCGACGACAGGTTGGCGTCGACCCCGCTCGCCGTCCCGGACAGGTTCTGCGGTCCGGCCGTTCGCAGTACGGCGCGGACCGTGGTCGGGTTGTTCAGCGTGACCGTGTTGTTCGGGTAGTCCGGCAGCTCGAAGTATCCCGTGGGACAGCCCACCGTGACGTTCCGCTGGCCGGGAACGAGGTTGGCGTACTTGTCCACGGGTCTGATCACGACATCGATCTCCTGCCCGGCGACCACGGGCAGGGGCACGCCGTTCACGCCGCTGAAGTTCTCGTCGTTGCGACCGAACTCCCAATCCTGGCCCGGCATCTCGAAGATCACCCGGTCGAGGGGCCCCGCGTTGACCTGGAAGGTTGCACTGCGCTCGACCACGCCACCGTTGTTGTCGATCAC
>CAZQHE010000166.1:0-7437 GCA_964593155.1 uncultured bacterium | reverse complement strand
ACACGCCGGGCGGAACCCGCGACCTGGCGTGGAGTGCGGCCGCCGCGGTGATCGGCGAGCACGCGGTCGGTGGTGAAGCGATCCTACGGTGAGAGGACCTGTCGTGAACCGTTCCACCGCGATCCGTGTGCTGATCGCTCTTCTTCTGGTGACCGCGGCGGCGACCGCGGCTGCAGAGTGTCCCGACCGCATCCCGGCCGAGCAACTGCGCATCGAGATCACCTTCGTCGACGTCGGAGCCGCCGGCCCGCCCTCCGGCACGGATCCCGGAGAGCTGGCGCCCGCTCGGGCCACCGACACGATCCTCGTCGACGGCGACGGCGCCGCTCGGGCCGACCTGCGCGGACCGGGCCAGCCCCGTCTCCGCGGTGAGGTCTCGGTCGAGCGCCGCGTGATCGCCGATCTGTTGGCCCAGTTCTGCGAGGAATCCGACGAGGCCCGTGCCGGGGTCGTCGAGGAACCCGTCTACGAGTACCACCCGCGCGGGGACGAGTACCGGCGCACGGAGCGATCCGTCCAGCCGAAGGGCACGACGGTCCGGGTGAGGATCCAGGTGGGCACGACCGTGGTCGCCGCGTCCGAGCACGACTTCGAGTCGCCCACCGATCAGCACCTGCTCGAGATCGTGTGGAGGCTCCGGCAGCGGGTTTTCGAGGAGCTCGAGGCCCGCACGCAGTGATCGCTCAGCGGCCGCGGCGCTCCCGCCGCATCCACCCGGTCCAGCTGGTCCGCTCGCGGCGCGCCGGCAGCACTTCGTGTTCGAAGTCCTGACTCAGGAATACGACCAGCACGCCGCCGGCCGGAGGAACCTCCAGGGTCCGACCGTCGTCCAGGAACAGGCGCAGCCGCCCGCCGTCGCCGGGGGCCCAGTCGTCGTTCAGGTAGAGGCTCGTGGTGACGACCCGGGCGTCGCTGTCGGAGTGCTGGTCGCGGTGGCGCACGTAGGCGTGGCCGGCCGGGTAGACGGCGAGGTGGGCCTCGTAGTCGGTCAGACCCAGGTAGAGTTGCTGGTTCAGGGCCAGGCGCAGTTCGTCCATGACCGTCAGGAGTGAGGCCTGTTCGCGGGTGGGCCGCGCCGGATCGACCCAGAGCACCTCGTCGCCCCGAACGTCGAGGGCGCGTCGCCAGCTCGTGCCGCGTCCCACGCCGGCCGGTCGGAAGGCGCCGGTGGTCCGCAGCGCGTGGGCCTCGGTGCGGAGGCGCTCGACGAAGTCCGCGGTGACGAAGTCGTCGACGACGACGTGGCCGTGATCGGTGAGGCCGGACACGATGCGGTCGGCGTGCTCGGCGAAGCGGGGGCAGATCGACCGTGGTCGGGACTTGCCCGCCGACCGGTCGCGGGGATCGGAGATCGCGTTCAAGGGCGGGCCTCGCGGTGGGAGACCGGCACAATCTAGGCGTGTCTCTCCCGGAGCACCCGTGAGGCCGCGACCATGGCGTCGAGCTTGCGGCCGGCGTTCTCGGCCTCGTTGACGCACCGGTTGGCGAAGCAGCCGAAGCCGCAGTCGGGATTGAGCAGGATCTGCTCGGGTCGCCAGAACTCGAGGGCCCGTTCGGCCTGCCGCACGATGTCCTCGACGGGTTCGGGGTCGTCGGTCCGCGGGTTCACCACGCCCAGGCCGATCTCGCGATCGTTCAGCGCGCTTCCGACGACCTCGATGTCACCGGCCCGGGGCGTGGCGTACTCCAGCACGAGCTGGTCGACCTTCATGGCCTCGAAGCAGGGCAACAGTTTCGCGTAGTCGCCGGTGAGCAGAACGTCCTCACGGCGGCTCCAGTTGCCGCGGCACACGTGCATGGCCGTGCGTACGCCCTCGACACCTCCGATCACCCGGTTGATCAGGTCGGCCGCGTATTCGAGCTCTGCACCCGCGTCCCGGCGGGTCGCCAGGGTCGCTCACATGAAGGTGCGGCGGTCGCAGTCCTCACCCATGACGATCTCGGTGAGCACCGGCTCGTCGAACTGCACGATGGCCGCGCCGGCGTCCCGCAGGTCGACGAGTTCGTCGTGCAGGATCCGGACGACGTCGTCGCCCATCTCGGTCTTGTCGCCGTAGGAACGGTTGGAGTAGCCGTTCACCCACATCGAGCGGGTGAGCAGGTAGGGTCCCGGCAGGGTGACCTTCACGGGCGTGTCGGTGAGTCCCTGCACGAAGCGGAGCTCGTCCACGGCCAGGGGCTCACGGCGCTCGAGGCGCCCCGTGCAGGTCGGGTTCTTGATGGCCGAGGCCGGGACGTCGAGCGTGGCGAGCATCTCGTCGAAGCTCGACTTGTCCTCGACGGTGTCGAGCATCTCGGCCAGCGACATGAGCTCGGTCCCCTCGAGCTTGTCGGTCACGAACGAGTAGAAGTTGTCGCGGTGGTGCTCGCCGTCGGTGACGACGTCGACACCGGCCTGTTCCTGGCGCGCGACGCAGGTCCGGACCTCGTCGTCGGCGATCCGGGCGAAGTCCTCGCGGGACATGCGACCCTTCTGCCGCGCACGGAGGGCCTTCAGCAGTTCCTTGCTCCGGGGCCAGCTGCCCACGGTGGTGACGTCGAACATCGGGTGGTCCTCGGGGGGGCGTGGGCGCGAAGAGGGTGGGCGACCGCCCGATCGGACGGCCGCCCCGATGGACTAGCGCAGCATGTCGAACAGGTAGGCGTAGGTGAGCGCCCACATGTACGCGCGCTGGTTCTGGTTGGCGGCCATGCCGTGGCCGCCCTCGGTGTTCTCGTAGTACAGCACGTCGTGGCCCATGTCGGTCATCTTCTTCACCATCTTGCGCGCGTGGCCGGGGTGCACCCGGTCGTCACGGGTCGAGGTGTAGAAGAGCGCGCGCGGGTATTCGGCATCGTCTTCGACGTTCTGGTACGGCGACCACTCCTTCATGTACTCCCAGTCGTCGGTGTCCGGGTTGCCGTACTCGGCCATCCAGCTCGCCCCCGCCAACAACTGGTGGTAGCGCTTCATGTCGAGCAGCGGCACCTGGCAGACCACCGCCTCGAAGAGCTCGGGGCGCTGCACCATGACCGCACCGACCAGCAGGCCGCCGTTGCTGCCCCCGGCGATGCCGAGGTGCTCGCGCGAGGCGATGTCTCGGTCGATCAGGTCCTCGGCCACGGCGATGAAGTCGTCGTAGGCTCGCTGGCGGTTCTCGCGTAGGGCCGCCTGATGCCAGCGCGGACCGAACTCGCCTCCGCCGCGGATGTTGGCGATCACGTACACGCCGCCGCGCTCGACCCACGCCTTGCCCGTGGCCGCCGAGTAGCGCGGCAGCATCGACACCTCGAATCCGCCGTAGCCGTACAGCAGCGTCGGGTTCCGGCCGTCGGCCTCGAATCCCTTCGGGGTCATGACGAAGTACGGGATCATGGTGCCGTCGGCCGACTCGGCCTCGTACTGCACCACGTCCATGCCCTGGGCGTCGAAGTACTCGGGCGTACTCTTCACCTTCTCGGGCTCGGCGCCCGGTCGCTTCAGGTAGAGGCTCGAGGGTGTGAGCGGATCGGTGTAGGTGAGGAAGTACAGGTCGTGCTGGTCGCTGGTGGCCGCCAGGCCGACCGAACCCATCCCCGGCAGCTCGACCTCTTCGCGCGACCAGGCGCCGTCGTCGTAGGTCAGCTCGTACAGACGGCTGCGCACGTTGTCGAGGGTGACCAGCAGCAGTCGGCTGCGCGTGTTGCTCACGCCCGACAGCGAGACACGGGGGCCGGGCTCGAAGATCACGTCGAAGTCGCGGCTACCGGCCAGGAAGGCATCGAGATCGATCGACAGCAGGGAGCCCTTCGGATACGTCGTCTCGTCGAGTTCCCAGTCCGAGCGCAGGGACAGCATCATCTGTCCCTCGAAGAAGCCGCGCGGCTGGGCGTCGCTGGGGATGTCGAGCTTCACCAGGTGGCCATCGAGCAGCATGCGGTAGATCCCGCGGAAGAACTCGGGCGTCTGGTAGACGAGGTCGTAGTCGCCATCGTCGGTGCGGTTGGTGAAGGCGCCGACGGACACGTCGGTCTGCTCACCGGCGTGGACCAGTTCCGCCTCCTCGAGCGGAGTACCCCGCTCCCACAGCTTCACCAGGCGCGGATAGCCCGAGTCGGTGAGCGAGCCCTCGCCGAAGTCGGTGCCCACCCAGACGGTGTCGATGTCCTTCCAGCCGACGTTCGACTTCGCCTCGGGCAGCTGGAAACCGTCTTCGACCCAGGTCTTGGTCACGGCGTCGAACTCACGGACCACGGTGGCGTCGCCGCCGCCGCGCGAGAGGTTCACCAGGTAGCGCCGGTAGTCCGGTCCCAGGCCCTGCGCGCCCTTCCAGACCCAGTTCTCGCCCTCTTCCTCGGCCAGCGCGTCGACGTCGATCACCGTCTCCCAGACGGGCTCGTCGTTCAGATACGAGTCGAGGAAGGTGCGGCGCCAGACGCCGCGCACGTGCTCGGCGTCGCGCCAGAAGTTGTAGAGCCACGGGCCCTGGATCGACACGTAGGGGATCCGGTCCTGCGAGTTGTAGATCTCGAGCAGTTCCTGGTGGATCTGGTCGAACTCGGGGATCGCCTCGAGCTCGGCGGTGTCACGAGCGCTGCGCTCCTCGACCCACTCGAGGGCCTCTTCGCCCTCGACCTCCTCCAACCACAGGTAGGGATCGTCGTCGGAGGCCAGGGCCGGTGTGGTCACCAGCAGGGCACCGAGGGTCAACAGCAGGACGAAGCGGGGCATGGCGGCTCCCTTCGAGGGACGGATCGTGGATACGGCAACGGTGCAATGTAAGGACTCCGTGTCCCCGTGTCAGGCACCGGCTCCGGTCAGTCCTCGCCGTATCGACGCTCGGTGAACCAGGAATCCGGATCGGCTCCGAGGAACGTGGCCATCTCGCCGACCACGTCCTCGGGTCGGTGCAGCAGGCCCTGGGCCCGGAAGTCCTTGAAGGTCTGGTGGCCCGGGAAATGGTCGGGTGAGGTCGCGCGGGCCTCGCGCTGCATGTCGGTCTCGACCAGGCCGGGCTCGTAGCTGAACACCGCGGCCTCGTCGGGCTGCAGTCCGGCCTCCTCGAACTCGGCGGCCAGGGTCTGGCCGGCGATCCGCAGCGCGGCCTTGGTGGCGCAGTAATCACCCAGGCCGGGGTAGGCAGAATGGGCCGCGCCCGACGACACGTTCACGATCCGCAGCCGGGAGCCCGCCGGCCGGATCTTCGCGAAGCGGCCCATCAGGAACTGCGGGGCCGCCGAGTTCACGGCGAACATACGGCCGAGGTCGGTGGCCTCGACCGCGCGCATCCAGCTCAGCGAGCCGAACAGGGCCGCGTTGTTCACCAGGCCCAGGCGCTCGACGCCGTCGAGCCGGGCGCCGACCGCTTCGTCGACGAGCCCGGGCAGGGACTGCAGATCGCTCAGGTCCGCGGCGTGGTGCGTGTAGCGATCGTGCTCGATCCCGGGGTCCCGGCGCGCCAAACCGACCACGTGCCAGTCGTCGCGGAGCAGGAGGTCGACCAGGGCGCGGCCGATGCCCGAACTGCTTCCCGTGACCAGTACCAGTTTCTGCGCGGAATCCATGGTCCTCCGATCGCCGTCAGACGACGGCCAGCTTCGTGTGCAGGGTGCAGGCCTTGCGCAGGGTCGCCGCGATCGGCGACCTGGCGACCGCACGCTCGAAGCATGCGCCCAGAGGCTCCTCGTCGTCCATGGACGAAGCGAAGCATTTGAGCGTGATCTCGGAGAAACCTGGGTCGCCCTCGTCGGCGAGGCCCATGACCACGAGGACGTTCTCGAGCCGGCCGGTGGCAGTGATCTCGATGTCGTCGACGTCGAGCGAGGCCTGGCGGCACTCGTTCGCGAATCCGGTGCTGATCGAAGCGGTCAGGGCCGTGAGCAGGTACTCGACCGCGCTGGCGTGTTCGTCGCGCTCCTCGAAGCTGGCCGGCTGGCCGACCTCGACCGTGAAGTTCCGGAAGTAGACCTTGCTCCGCATGGGGCCCGTGGAGCGAGCGCGGACACGCCACTCGTACTCGCGCGCCTGTTGCAGGTCGTCGTCCAGGCTGTCGTCCTCGGATTCGGCCGCTTCGCCGCGCCGCACGAAGTAGCGCGTGGTGCCGGGCTCGTCGGTGTCGCGCTCCCCGACGTACTCGTGGCCGGTCATCCGGCACCAGGGCGGGAGGTCGTCGCGGACCGTGCCTTCGCGGCTGCGGATCTCGAGGATCCCGCCCACCGGCACGTGCTGGATGTGCTGGCGGATGAGCAGCGCCAACCCGCTGCCGCAGTCGAGGTCGCCGCCGTCGAAGACGTGGTCGGCGGTCGGGCCGTTCGAGCGATCCTCCATCACGATCAGTAGGCGCAGTAGCCGGAACCGTCGGCCAGCCATTCGACCAGGGCGGCACCGCCGGCGGGCTGCGCGCCCTCGATCAGGTCGTCCTCGCCGATCGAGCGCTTCTTCATGCACGGCGAGCAGACCCAGATCTTCCCGCCTCCGCGCACGAACTTGTCGACCAGGTCCTTCAGCGGCGCGAAGGGCTCGCCCTCGTCGATCTTCTCGGCCTCGCCGTGGGCCGCGGCCCAGGCGCCGTCGGCGCTCAGGAAGACCATGGTGTCCTTCTCGCTCGCGAGCGCGGCGTTCGCCACGACGAAGGCCAGAGTGGCTTTGTCGCCGTTGGTGCGGGATTCGGAGAGGGTGACGCAGAACTTGTTCGCCATGGGTGGTGGACTCCGGGTTCGGGGACGGACATGGACGTCGGAGGTTCGCACTGGGCCGGCGTCCCTGCACGTCAAAACCGGGTCAAGGATGGGGTGGGAGCGCGAGCGCGGCGTCGGAGGACCTCGACGCCGCGCCCGCTCGTGGTGTCTGGCAGCGCTATTTCAGCAGGACGACGCGCGCGGCATGGCGCCCGCTGTCCGTCTGCAGCCGCAGATAGTACACCCCGCTCGAAACGGGGCGTCCGTCGTCGGTCCGGCCGCGCCAAGTGAGCTCGTGGCGGCCCGCACTGCGCACGTCCCGGAGCAGCGTTCGCACGTGCCGGCCACGCGCGTCGACGACGTCGAGACGCACGGGCTGCTCGCGCTCGAGCGTGAACTCGATCGAGGTCCGCGGGTTGAAGGGATTCGGCGCGATCGACACGAAGCCCGTTCGTGACCTCGACGGGGTGTCGTTCCACGGATCGGTGACCGAGGTCCCACCCTCGACCGTCACCGTGAAGGTGCAGAAGCCGAGGTTGCCGGCGGCGTCCGTGGCGGTCGCGGCCACGACCGTGTCGCCGACCGGGAAGACGTCGGGCAGGTTGAAGGTCGGGACCAACGACGAGTCGCAGTTGTCACTCACGGTGATCGCGTCGAGAGCTGTCTGCACCGAAGGGTCGTCGCTCGGCAGTCCGTCGGCCGTCGTGGCCGAGAGGACCACGGCTTCGGGACAATCCAGCGTGGGTGGCGTCGTCTCGGGGGTCGTGGTGAAGTCGTCGTCACTGATGTCGAAGAAGACGT
>CAZQHE010000165.1:0-7532 GCA_964593155.1 uncultured bacterium | reverse complement strand
CGCTCGACGCGCTGCGTCACTCCTACGGATTCGGCGTGCGCCTTTCGACCCACGGTGGGTTCCAGGGGCGCCTGGAACTCGGGGTGAGCGAGGAGGAGACGCTCGTCCGGCTCAGCGGATCCCAACCCTTCCAGCACGACCGACGGAACTACTACGATGGCCGCGAACCGATTCCCACGCGCTAGTCTCGTGGCGATGATGCTGGCGTTGGCGGTTCCCGCGCACGCCGACGCACCGCTGCGCGACGCGCCGGTCGTCTGGTACGACGACGATCGCGTTCCCTTCGCGGCCGAGGTCGCGGAGCGCGATCCCAGTCTGCTGTACGACTTCGTCAACGAGTCGCTGTTCCGTCCCACGGGCTACTACCTGAACCCGGTGCGCAACCTCCGGCGCCTGGCGCCGACGGTCGAGGCCGACGAGCCGTCGGCCAACGTGAACCGCCTGGGCGAGGTGCCGAACTCGAGCTGGTTCACGAACCGCATCGGCCTCTACCCGATGACGGCCGAGGAGGTGGCGCGCGGACCGAACACGACGAAGGGACCGTCGCACGAGGGCCCCTGGACGATCGTGGCGGCGAAGACCGAGGGGGTCACGCCGGGGTTCACGATCCGCGACGTCACCGGGCAGCGCTACCTCATAAAGTTCGGACCCATGGAGCATCCCGTGATGCCCACGGCGGCCGGGGTGATCAGCCAGCGACTCTTCCACGCCATCGGCTACTGGGTCCCCGAGGACGACATCACGTGGTTCCGGCGCGAGGACCTGGTGGTGTCGCCCGAGGCCGAGATCGACCTGCCCGACGGCACCGAGCGCCCGATGACGGCCGCGGACATCGACGCGATCCTCGCGCGCGTGGAGCAGTTGCCCTCGGGCCAGTACCGGGCGATCTCGTCGAAGTTCCTGCCCGGACGGCCGGTCGGTCCCTTCGACTACCAGGACACGCGCCCGGACGACCCCAACGACCGGATCGAGCACCAGCACCGCCGCGAACTGCGTGGCCTGAAGGTCTTCGCCGAGTGGCTGAACCACTTCGACACCAAGCAGCAGAACACCCTCGACATCCTCGTCGAGACCGGCGACGGCGAGCACTACCTGCGCCACTACCTGATCGACTTCGCCAGCACCCTGGGCACCGGGGCGCACGGACCGATCCGCAAGTTCGGCTGGGAGGCCACGCTCGACCCCAAGGCCGTGCTGCGGCGATCGCTCACGCTGGGCCTGGTCGAGGACGACTACCGCCTCGTGGAGCGACCCGAGGGCCTGCCCGGGATCGGCTGGTTCGACGCCGAGCACTTCACGCCGCGCGGCTACGAGCCACCCATGGCCAACGCGGCCTTCGCCCAGCTGACCCGCCGCGACGGCTACTGGGCCGCCAAGATCCTGTCGGCCTTCACCGACGCCCAGCTCCTCGCGGTGTGCGAGCAGGGCCACTACCGTGATCCGCGTGCCACCCGGACCATGGCGCGCATCCTGGCCGACCGGCGCGACCGCATCGCCCGCGCGTGGTTCGACGTGATCCCTCCGCTCGACTTCTTCGTGCACGACGACGGGGTGGTCCACTACCGCGACCTGGGACACGAGCGCGGGATCTACGTACGGACGGGCACCAGCGGCACGCCGCGCTACCGGGCCCGGGTGGTGGCGGTCGACGCCGAGCGCGAGGCCTGGCGCGAGGTCGACTGGATCGAGTCCGAGCGGACCGAGGTCTCGCTCGGCACACCGGCCGTCCGCGACGCCTCGATCGACACGCACCCCTTCGTCGAGATCGAGGTCCAGGTCGATCGCGGCGACGGATGGAGTGCCTCGGTGCGTTGCTGGGTGGCCCGGCGCAGCGGCCGCGTGATCGAAGTGCACCGCGACGTGAACTAGCCCCCCGCGCGAGGAACCAAGGTGACGTCGAACCCACCGCCGGAGATCGAACACCGCGACCGCGGTCCGCTCGAGCGCTTCCTCGCCCTGTTCGCCGACGTGCACCGGGGCGAGGGCGGCGTGGTGCTCCTATTGGCGTTGAACGTCTTCCTGATCCTCACCGCCTACTACATCATCAAGCCCGTGCGCGAGGCGCTGATCCTCGCCGCGCCGGACGGCGCCGAGTGGAAGAGCTACGCCGCGGCCGGGCAGGCCCTCCTGCTGCTCGGAGCGGTGCCGGCCTACGGCTGGGTGGCCGGCCGGGTCGACCGGCGCAAGCTGATCAACACCGTCACCGTGTTCTTCGTCCTGAACATGCTGGCCTTCTTCCTGGCGATCAAGGCGGTGGGGCCGGGCAGCCTGGTCCTGGGGCTGGGCTTCTTCCTGTGGGTCGGCGTGTTCAACCTGATGGTCCCGGCGCAGTTCTGGAGCTTCGCGAACGACGTGTACACGCCCGACCAGGGCAAACGCCTGTTCGCGATCGTGGCCTTCGGGGCGTCGCTCGGCGCCGTGCTGGGGAGCCTGATCACCGAGCGCCTGATCGAGCCCATCGGACTCGACCAGTTGTTGTTGGTGTCGTCGGCTCTGCTCGTGGTGGCCCTGTTGATCACGAACTTCATCGAGTCGCGCGAGGCGCGGAGACCGCGCCCGGCGCGGGGCTCGTCCTCCGGCGGGAGCGAGGCCCAGGAGGAGGACCCGAAGCAGGCCCTGCGCGGTGAGAACGGCTTCTCGCTGGTCTTCAAGACGCGCTATCTGCTGCTGATCGCTGTTCTCATGCTCCTGCTGAACTGGGTGAACACGACCGGCGAGTACATCCTCGGCGACACGGTGAAGACCACGATCGAGGCCCGGGCCGAGGAGCAGGGAATTCCCTCCGACCAGCGCGACCAGTGGGTCGGCGAGAACATCGGCGAGTTCTACGGCAGCTTCTTCAAGGTCGTGAACATCCTCAGCCTGTCGATCCAGCTGTTCCTGGTGTCGCGCATCCTCAAGTACATAGGGATCCGCATCGCACTGTTGATCCTGCCGGTGATCGCGATGGGCGGCTACGCCCTGCTGGCCTTCTATCCCGTGCTGTCGGTGGTCCGTTGGGCCAAGACGGCGGAGAACGCCACCGACTACTCGTTGCAGAACACGGTGAGGCAGGCCCTCTTCCTGCCCACGACGCGCGAGCAGAAGTACAAGGCGAAGCAGGCGATCGACTCGTTCTTCGTCCGGGCCGGTGACGTGCTCTCGGCGGTGCTGGTGTTCGTGGGACTGAACGTACTTTCGTTCGAGACCAAGGGTTTCGCCCTGTTCAACCTGGGGCTGGTGGCGGTGTGGCTGGGCATCGCGGTGCTGATCGGCCGCGAGCACGCGAAGCTGACCGCCGACGAGGACTAGGCGCGGTTCTCGGACTCGGCCGAGGTCAGGCGCTCCCACTCCTTCTCGAGCTGCTCCTGCGAGATCACGCGGTCGGCGCCCGCGAGGTGCGCCCGGATCGCCACGTCGCCCTTGCGCTCGTGCAGGAAGGCGATCACCGACTTCACGCCCAGCTCCTTGCAGCGCGTGATGCACCGGGTCAGGTCCTCGTCCCACTCGACGTTCAAGTCGACGAGGACGCGCGCGATCGGTAGGCTCAGGGCTGCATCGAGGTCGGCGCAGGTCCCGACCCACGTGAGATCACGGGAACCGGACCGATCGGCGAAGTCGTGCAGCTCGGGGTCCCGCGAGATGATGACCGTGGTGGCCATGGGTCCACCTCCGTGTCGGAGTTCCTCGAACCCCGATGCTAGCACACAGCTGCGAGGAGCGCGCGCTCTTGGACGCTGCCACCGCCATCGGATCGGTTCCGGATCTCCTCACCCGCCTCGCGGCCTCGGGCTGGATCCGGGAAGCGGGCTTCGTGCTCGCCGTCACGCTGCTCGCCTGGCCGATCTCGCTGCTGCTCACCCGCAGGATCTCCGAACACACCGAGGGCGAACGCAGCGAGATCGGTGCGTTGCGGCGACTCCTGCGGGTCGCGGTGTGGCCGGTCGCCGCCCTGGCCCTGAGCGCGGTGGGTCTGGAGATCCTGCGCGAGCTGCGTCCCGAATGGCTCGGCGAGCGCAGCGGCGTGCTGCCCATCGTCGGCTTCTTCCTCGTGCTGCGCCTGGTCAACCAGCTGCTGCGCGAGGTGCTTCCTCCGGGCGGTCGGCGCCGGCGTCTGCGGCGCGTGGTGGCGCCCACGCTCTTCGTGCTCCTGGTGCTGCAGCAGCTCCAGTTGCTCGACCCGACGATCCGGGTGATCCAGCGGCCGCTGGTGACGGCGGGCGACACGCCCATCAGTCTGTTCTCGATCCTGCTCGCCATCGCCGTGGTGCTCGGGGCCTCGGTGGTGGGACGGATCGTGCAGGCCCTGCTGGGTCACCGGGTCCTGCCCCGCATGGGGATCGAGGTCCCGGTCGCCGAGGCGGTGGGCACGGTGGTGCGCTACGCGCTGGTCGTCCTCGGTGTGATCATCGGTGTGGAGTTCGTGGGCTTCGACCTGACCACGCTCAAGATCGCCTTCGGCGCACTGGGCGTCGGCATCGGCTTCGGTCTGCAGAACGTGGTGAACAACTTCACCAGCGGTCTGATCCTGCTGTTCGAGCGTACCGTCAAGCGTGGCGACGTGCTCACCGTGGACGGCACCGACGGCCGCGTGCAACGCGTGGGATTGCGGGCGAGCGTCCTGCGGACCCGCGAGGGCGACGACCTGATCATGCCGAACTCGATCCTCGTCGAGAACAAGGTCATCAACTACAGCTACGGCGACGAGCTGAAGCGGGTCGACGTGCCGGTGGGCGTGAGCTATCGCTCCGACCCGAATCGAGTGCGCGAGATCCTGCTCCAGGTGGCGCGGAACTGCGACGACGTGCTCGCCGAGCCCGAGCCGGGAGTCCTCTTCGAGGCCTTCGGCGAGAGTTCGATCGACTTCACGCTGCGCTGCTGGATCGACGATGCGTGGAAGCTGCCGCAGGTCCGCAGTCGGCTGTTGTTCGACATCTGGTACGCGCTGAAGGCCGACGGGATCGAGATCCCCTTCCCGCAGCGCGACCTGCACCTGCGCTCGGCGGTGGAGCTGCCGTTGCGCCGCGAGGGCGAGGCCTGAGTCCCTAGCGCTGGTGGCGGCCGATCTCGAGCAGGTGGCCGGCCGGATCGCGCACCCAGCAGGATCGCATGCCCCAGTCGGTGTCGTGCGGTTCGCGCAGGACCTGCCCACCGAGGGCCACGGCGGCCTCGAAGCAGCGGTCGACGTCCTCGACCAGGATCGTGTGCGACCCGCGGCCCTCGAAGGGGCGTGGCAGACTGTCGAGCCCGAGCGTCGAGATCATCTCGTTCTCGTCGGTCAGGGCGAGCACGATGGTGCCCGCGAGGAGTTCGACGGTCGATCCCGTTTCGTAGCGCCGGGGGAAGCCGAACACGCCTTCGTAGAAGTCGGCCAGCTCCTCGACGTCGGTGCCGTAGAGCACGACGTAGCCGACGTGCGGCTGGCGCTGGGCGTCCTCGCGGTCGGAGGTCGGCAGATCCTGCAGTTCGCGTTCGAGTTCGCGCTCGAGATCGAGCATCTCGGCGTCGAGTTCGTCGAAGCGGTCGTCGGGATTCATGGTGTCTCCCCCTCGCCGGAGCCCGCGGCGTCCGGCATCGGCGGTACGGAGTCGCCCGCGGCCGCAGCGCCGGGAGCTCGTGGATAGCGCTCGCTCGGGTCCCAGTTCTCGTCGTGGCTGGCCACCGTGCGCTCGGGGTGGGCATCCTCGAAGGCATCGAGCAGCGCCTCGGTGAGCACCCGTCCGCTCATGTCCGAACCCAGGTGGACGCCGAGCAGCCGCAGCAGGGTGGGGGTGACGTCGATCAGCTGGCCCCGTCCAACGTCGACACCCCGTTCCACGCCGCGACCCCACAGGACCATCATCGTCTCGTTCGTCGGCTGGGGCACCAGGCGATCGCTGTCGGGATTCCTCGGGTCGGGCCCGTCGCCGAATCCCCGCTGGCCCACCACGCACACCGCGCTGCCCTCGGGAAGCGTCGCGAGCAGCTCGCCGATCTGCGCGTCGACGTGGCGGTAGGCGGCCTCGACGGTGTCGCGGAACTTCCGTCGGCTTGCCGCCGGCGTCGTCGGATAGCGTTCCGGGCGGGCGAAGGGCCAGTAGGTGCGTTGCACGGGCTCGAGCAGTTCGAGGTGCACCGCGGCCACGTCCGGGCGGTAGCGCTCCGACAGCATCTCGGTGACGTCCACGAAGCCCTGGTCGCGCTGCAACGTGAGGCCGATGTCGCGCAGCGGATTCTCCATGTCGTAGATCGAGCCCAGGGGCTCGTCGTAGAGCATGCGGTACTCGTTCTCGTCGAGCCGGAAGAGCGAGGCGGCCGTCTCGCGCGGCAGGTCCTCGACCGGACGGATCAGGGGCGCGACGTCCTCGTACAGCTGCGGCGGGTAGGTCGACATCGCGCCGCGGTCGATCTCGAAGGTGTGCTCGTCGGCCTCGGTCCAGCGGGTCGGGGCCACCTGTGGCGTCACCAGGGCGCCGTTGTGCACCTCGGCCGGATACGAGAAGGGCAGCCCGACACCCACGACGGTGAGCCCGGCGTCGCCGGCGATCTGCAGGAAGGTCTTCGCCTGCCGCATCGAACTCGGCGGCAGCGAGCGCGCGCCGCTGGGCAGGGTGACCAACTCGCCCATCATCTCGTGCTCGCGGGCCCTCTTCCCGGTGAAGGCGGTGGCCCAGAGCATGGCGGGGTCCAGCGGGTCGGGAGCCAGCAGCCGCGCCCGGGCGCCCTGCTCGATCAGGCGCCCCAGCACGGGCAGCTCGTCCTCGGCCAGCATGCGGTCGACCTGCTCGGGACTCAGCGACTCCACGGCGACCACGAGCAGGCGCTCGGGCAGCTCGGTCGCCTCGGGACCGGGTCCGCAGCCCGCCGCGACGAGCGCGAGGAACAGGCCCGGCAGGGTGAAGACACGACGTAGATCCGGCATGGTAGGGTGGTCCGATCGAATCCGGCGGAGTGGCGTCCGTCGAAAGGCCGAGGGAGGTCCGGAGCCGGGGCGGAGCCCGGAATCCGGGAACCCGGACCGGGTGCGCGCCGTTGGACCGGGTCCAGCCCGCGGTCGCCGCGGGCCCGAACGAGAAACGTTAGCAAAGCCCGGCCGGGCCCTCAACGCGCCGCCTTGTGGGGCCGCGACCGGTCCGCTAGCTTCGCAGTCCCCTTCTCGAGCCCGAAAGTGGAACCGGCGTGAGCAACGATCTGGAAAGCATGGAACGACTCGGCGCCCTGCGCGAGCGCCTGTACTCGGAGATCGGCAAGTCGATCGTGGGCCAGCGGCAGGTGATCGACGAGCTCCTGCTCACGCTCTTCGCCGGCGGCCACGTCCTGCTCGAGGGTGTGCCCGGCCTGGCCAAGACGCTGCTGATCTCCTCGGTGGCCCGGGCGTTCAACCTCGAGTTCAAGCGCATCCAGTTCACGCCCGATCTCATGCCCAGCGACGTCACGGGTAGCGAGGTCCTCGAGGAGGACCAGAGCACCGGCCAGCGCGTGTTCCAGTTCATCCGCGGTCCGATCTTCGCCAACATCGTCCTGGCCGACGAGATCAACCGCACGCCGCCCAAGACCCAGGCCGCCCTGCTGCA
>CAZQHE010000164.1:5269-7712 GCA_964593155.1 uncultured bacterium | reverse complement strand
ATCATCCACGGCGGCACGATCCGCGCGATCGGCACGCTCGACGAACTGCGCGAGCGCACCGGCTGCCACTACCTCGAGGACGTGTTCCGCTCGCTGGTGGGCGCCGACGACGCCGGGGTGGCCGCGCCGTGATTCCGGGCGCGCTCGGCACCCTCGTCCGCAAGGAGTTCGCGGAACTGCGGCGCGACCGCCGCGTGCTCCTGCTCACCCTGGTGCTGCCGGTGGTCCTGTACCCGGTGGTGATCGGGGCCATGAACCGCGTGCAGGAGGACCACGCCGAAGAGGTCGAGACGGCCGAGTACCCGGTGGCCGTGGCCGGCGATCACGGGGAACTGACCTCGGTGCTGGCCGGCGTCGAGGGAATCCGCTGGAAGAGGGTCGCGCCCGATTCGCTGCGCGCCATGCTCGACGCCCGCCTCGCGGTGCTCGCGGTGCGGCTGCCCGACGCCGACGCGGCGGTCGACACCGTGCGGCTGATCGGTCGCATGACGAACTCGTCGGCACAGGTCGTGTCGGACCGGATCGAGGCCGCCCTCGAGTCGGCGCGGTGGGAGTTCCTCGAGCGCGAGTACAGCGCTCGCGGCGGCGAGGGCGGTCTCGACGCACCGCTCGCCCTGCACACGCGCGACGTGTCCACCGCCCGCGAGAGCGGGGGAGCCGAGGCCGGGCGCCTGCTCGTCTACCTGCTGCTCATGACCCTGTTCATGGCCGCATCGACGCTCGGCATCGACATGATCGCCGGCGAGAAGGAACGGGGAACGCTCGAGACCCTCTTCCTCACCCCGCTCGACCGCACGCTGGTGGCGCGGGCGAAGCTGGTGGTGGCCGGCGGCGGTGCGCTGCTCACCGGACTGCTCAGTCTGCTGAGCCTGTCGCTGAGCTACGGCACCGGCTGGCTGACGCCCGACGGCACGGCCTCGGCGCTCGATCCGGCGGCGATCGCCCTCGTCGCCGCGCTCATGCTGCCGCTGGCCGTGCTCCTGGCCGCGGTCATGCTCGTGGTCTCGGCCTGGGCGCGGTCGCTCAAGGAAGCGCAGTACTACGTGCTGCCGGTCATGCTCACGGTGTTCGTGCCCGCCTTCCTGTCGATGAGCCAGGCGATCGAGGCGACCGGCCTGGTCACCGTGCTGCCGATCGCGAACGTGGCCTTCGTCATGCGCGACGTCCTGGCGGGTCGCCCCGACGCCACGACCATGGTGATCGTCGTGGCCAGCACGATCCTGTGGATCGTCCTGGCGGCGCGCCGGGTCACGGCCCTGATGGAGCGCGAGGAGACCGTGCTCGGCTTCGATCCCGAACCCTTCTTCGCGGCCACCGAGGGCGGACGCCGCCGGGCGATCCAGGTGGCCCTGGCGCTGACCGTGGTCGGCTTCTTCTACGTGGGGCAGTGGCTGCAGAGCCGCGCGCCGCTGTGGGGACTGGCGCTGAGCCTGTGGGTCCTGCTGCCGGTGCTGGCGCTGCTGACCCAGCGGTTGGTGCGCGGACCGCGCCCGCCATGGACCGAGGCCGTGGCGCTGCGCGTGCCGTCCGCGGCGCACCTGTTGGGCGCGCTGTGCCTGGGGCTGGGCATGATCCTGCCGGTGATCGGCCTGCAGCAGCTGCAGGCCCAGTTCCTGCCGGCACCGGCCAGCCAGTTCGAGCTGCTGGGGCAGACCTTCGAACGCATGGCGGTGTGGCAGCTCTTCCTGCTCGCCGCGGTGTCCCCGGCGGTGTGCGAGGAGTTCGTCTTCCGCGGCGTCTTCCTGGGGCACCTGCGCCGGCAGGGCAGCGACCGCCGGGCGATCCTGTGGAGCGCGTTCTGGTTCGCGCTCGTCCACCTCAGTGTGTTCCGCTTCCTGCCCACCTTCCTGCTGGGGCTCGTGCTCGCCGGCGCGGTCGTGCGGACGCGGTCGATCGTCCCGGCGGTGGTCCTTCACTTGACCTACAACGGCTCCCTGCTGCTGGGCGAGCGCTGGCTGCGCACCCACGAGCCGCCCTTCGCGCTCGACGGCCCGGTGGCCGCGGCCGTGGCCGCCGGGCTGCTGTTCGCTGGCTCGGCGCTGCTCGTCCGCTGGCCGCGCTTGCGCCCGGCGCCGGCGGAACTACCGTAGTAGGGCCACGGCAGACCGCACACGAACGCCCCGGCGTTCGTCTCGTGGGGGCGAAAGGCTTCGACGGGTTCTGGTTGGGCCGTGGACTGCGTGTCGAGGATTTCCGGTCCAGCTCGTAAAACCGGCCGGAACAAAACAACTGACGAGCCGATGGCTCTCGCTGCCTAAATAAAGTGCAGCCGTCCGCCTCGCTCCGGGCTTCCGGGGAGCGGGATGCGGGCGTCGTTTTCCGGAAGCTGGACGTGGACCCGTAGCCTCAGGGCGAAGCGTCGAGAACGAATGGGGCTAGCGTTCGGCCGACTCGTGTCCCCAGGGGGGCCGATCGCGAAATCTACTCGGGGGCTACACACGTT
>CAZQHE010000164.1:0-5259 GCA_964593155.1 uncultured bacterium | reverse complement strand
CTACACACGTAGACGTCTGCGGTTGGCCGTTCTCGGACGCGGGTTCGATTCCCGCCGCCTCCACCAATCCTCACGCGTCGCCCCGCGAGCGCGATGTTCGAAGACTTCGGTGCCAATCTGGAGCGCGTGCGCGCGCGGATCGCCGACGCCTGTGCGCGGTCCGGGCGCTCGCCGGACGAGATCACGCTGGTCGCGGTGACCAAGGGTCATCCCTTCGAGGCCATGCAGGTGGCCCGCGAGCACGGACTGGCCGACCTGGGCGAGAACCGGGTCCAGGACGCCCTGCCCAAGCTCGAGCGCATCGACGCCGACGCGCGCGTGCACCTGATCGGCTCGTTGCAGAAGAACAAGGTCAACAAGGCGGTGGGGGCCTTCGCGTCGATCATGTCGGTCGACCGCGACGACCTGCTGGCGCGGATCGCGCGCCGGGCCGAGACCGTCGACGTGGTCCAGCCCGTGTGGATCCAGGTCAACGCCAGCGACGAGGAACAGAAGGGTGGGTGCGCGCCCGAACACGCGCCCGATCTGTGGGCAGCGGCCCTGGAGAACGAGCGCACGCCGCCGCTGGGCCTGATGACCATGGCCCGCTTCGGCGCCGCCGAGTCCGAGTTGCGTGCCACCTTCGGTCGGCTGCGCACCCTGGCCACCGACCTTCACGATCCCCACGGCCGTCCGGCGCGCCTGTCGATGGGCATGACCGAGGACTTCGAGATCGCGGTCGAGGAGGGCGCCACGCACCTGCGCCTGGGCACCGTGCTGTTCGGTCCGCGGCCCTGAGATCCGGATCGGAACTGGACACGAACCCACCGCTGGGTGCATAGCTTCCGGTCAGGGAGCGGATCGCGGTGGGCCTCGCAGGTGGCCGGGCGACCGGTCGCACCGCGCCGACCCGCGTCCCGAGACGCCCGAGGAGGCGATGGCTCGTTGATTGCACAACTCCTGAGCACGGTCGCGAACGTGTACGCGATGATCCTGCTGGCCCGCGTGATCGTGAGCTGGCTGCCGATCGATCCCGACAACACGGCGGTGCGGCTGCTGGATCAGTTGACCGAGCCGGTGCTGGCGCCGATCCGTTCGGTGCTGCCCTCGTTCGGCGGAATCGATTTCAGTCCCCTCGTGGCGCTGCTGCTGCTGTCGTTGCTGCAGCGTGTCCTGCTCGGGCTCTGAGCCCGGCGCCCGGCGGGGGATCCCAGGGAGTCTCCATGCGAATCACGCCGTTGGACGTCCGCAAACAAGAGTTCCGTCGGTCCGTCCGTGGTCTCGACCCCGACGAGGTACACGCCTTCCTGGCCACCGTCGCCGACGAGTACGAGGCCGTGCTGACCGACAACAAGCAGCTCCGCGAGAAGGTCGTGGAACTCGACGAGAAGGTCGCCGAGTACCGCAACATGGAGCGCACGCTGCGCGACACGCTGCTCACGGCCGAGCGCGTCATGACCGAGGCGCGGCAGAACGCGCGCAAGGAAGCCGAACTGATCATGCGCGACGCGCAGGTCAAGGCGCACGACGCCACGGCCAGCATCCAGGCCCAGGTCGACGCCCTGCGCGGGCAGATGCGCGAGCTGCGCGGCCAGCGCGATTCCTTCCTCGCCCGCCTGCAGTCGCTGGCCGAGTCGCAGATCGGCCTGGCCGAGAGCTACCGCAAGGACTTCCAGTCGGACGACGAGCGGATCGAACGCCTGATGCGCGATCCCGAGCGCGGGTCGGTCGAGGGGCCGACGATCCCGGAGCCGACGATCGCCGAGCCCGCCGTCGACGAACCGACGGCCGAGCATCCGACGCCTTCGTCGGGGCCGACGAGCACCGGCGAGATGGCCCCCGCGGCCGGATTCTCCGCGGCTGCCTTCGTGCCCGACCCCGATCCCGTCGACGCCGACCCGCCGACCCCCGAGCCGGTCCCGCGCCCGAACCCGTCGGCGCCCGAGGTCGACGAGTGGCGTGGCTACGACGTCGGGGCGGCCCCCGGGGCGCCGCCCGCCGACCCGGTCGAAACGAACGTCGACGAGAGCATCGGCGCCGACGCGCCGGCGGACGGGACGATCCACACTCCGCCGGACACGCCGGTCGATGTCGACGACGACCGGGCCGAAGACCGGACCGACGTGTCCGGGCACCCCCGCGGCGTCGCCGCCGACGACGTCACCGACGCGGTCGACGCCGTGCTCGGGCCGGCCGGGGGATCGACCCTCGATCCGCACGCCAGTGCCGAGTCCGGGGCGGCCCCCGAGGAGACGCCCGCGACGCCACCCTCGCCCGAGGCCACCCCGCGCGAGTGGGCCGAGGCCGCCGGCGCGAACGAGCCGCCCGCGCGTGCGGACGAGGCCCCGTCGTCCGATCCGGACGATCCCGAGGCCGGCCGGTGGTCGCTGAGCCGGTTCACGCGAGGTCTGTCGAACTTCTGATCGGCCACGGATTCACGGTGGCGCGCGCGCCACGGAGATCCGAACATACGACGGCCGGGGTTTTCGCCCCGGCCGTCGTCGTCCACCCCGGATCCGATCCCGACCTGCGCCGTCACCGTCCCGAGGAGCCCTTCCGATGTCCGAGCTGCGCGCGAGCATCGACGCCGCCACCGCCCATCTCCGCGAGACCACCGACTTCCGGCCCGAGTACGGGATCATCCTGGGGACCGGCCTCGGTGGCTTCGCCGACGAGATCGACCCCGTCGCCACGGTGCCCTTCGATCAGATCCCCGGCATGGTCAAGAGCACGGCCCTGTCGCACGAGGGCAACATGGTCCTCGGCACGCTCGGCGGTCGGCGCGTGATGGCCATGCAGGGGCGGCTGCACTACTACGAGGGCTACTCCATGCAGCAGATCACGCTGCCGGTGCGGATCATGCGGGCCATGGGCTGTCATTCGCTGGTCATGAGCAACGCCGTCGGCGGGATGAACCCGCTCATGGTGCCGGGCGACATCGTGATCGTCACCGATCACATCAACCTGATGGGTGACAACCCGCTGATCGGCCCGAACGACGACGAACTCGGTCCGCGCTTCCCCGACATGTCGCAGCCCTACGACCGCGAGTACGTCGCGCGTGTCGACCGCCTGGCGCTGGAGCAGGGCATCCGCGCGCACCGGGGCGTGTACGTGGCCGTGGCCGGACCGAATCTCGAGACCGCCGCCGAGTACCGCATGCTGCGCCGCATGGGCGCCGACATCGTCGGCATGTCGGTGGTGCCCGAGAACCTGGTGGCCGTGCACGCCGGAATGCGCGTGCTCGCGCTGAGCGTGATCACCGACCAGTGCCTGCCCGACGCGCTCGAGCCGGCCGACGTGCAGGAGATCATCGGCGTGGCCAACCGCACCGAGCCCTCGCTGCGCCGGCTCGTGGTGTCGTTCCTCGAATCCTCCGACGACGAGGTCTGAACCATGCGCCTCTCGGCGCGCACGTGGAGTTTCGTGGCGGTGGCCGCGATCTTCGTGGTGGACTTCGTCACCAAGCGCATGGTGCTCGCCCACGCCGAGTTCCTGCGCAGCGAAGGCGTCACGCTGATCGAGGGGCTTCTGCGCTTCACCTACGTCCGCAATCCGGGCGCGGCCTTCGGCATGCTGCCCGGCCAGCGCTGGATCTTCGTCGTGGTGAGTTCGATCGCCGTGATCGGTCTCACGTATCTCCTGCTGCGTCGCTCCACGACCGGTCTCAAGCGCGTGGCCTACACCATGATCCTGTCGGGCGCGGCCGGGAACCTGGTCGACCGCATCTTCTACGGTGGCTACGTCGTCGACTTCGTCGAGATGGGATTCCGCGGGAACACCTTCCCCGTGTACAACGTGGCCGACATGGGCGTGAGCATCGGTGCGGCCGTGCTGATCCTGGCGTTGCTGCGGGAGGGCGACGGCGACTCCGACACGGACTCCGAGGAACGCGAGGCCGAGGTCGAAGCCATGGATCGCGCTCCGGCCGGCGCCGACGAGACGGACCGTCGTGACGGCTGAACCTCAGGAGCGGGTCGAGGAACTGCGGACCGGCGAGGATGCCGCCGGCCAGCGGCTCGACCGTTGGCTGGCCGACCAGCCGCTGGGCCTGAGCCGCAGCCGGCTGCAGCGCCTGATCGACGAGGGCAGCGTGCACGTCGACGGCCGGTCCCGCCCCGCGCGCACGCGCTTGAAGGCCGGGCAGACGGTGCGGGTGGTCGTTCCCGCGGCGCGGCCCGTCGAGGTCGCTCCCGACCCGGACGTTCCCTTCGACATCGTGTACGAGGACGAGCAGCTGGCGGTGATCGACAAACCGGCCGGCGTGGTCGTCCACCCCGCCCCGGGCCACCGCGAGAAGACGCTCGTGCACGGCCTGCTCGCCCGACTCGATGCCTTGAGCGGGGTGGGAGGGCGCGCGCGCCCGGGCCTGGTGCACCGGCTCGATCGTGACACCAGCGGCCTGATGGTGGTGGCCAAGACCGACGCCGCCCACCATTCCCTGGCCGACCAGCTCCGCGACCGCACCCTGGGTCGGATCTACCGCGCGATCGTGTGGGGCGTTCCCGATCCACCCAAGGGTCGGATCGACCTCGCGCTCGACCGCGACCCTCGTGTGCGGGAGCGTCGCCGTGTGGTGGAGACCGGTGGACGCCGTGCGATCACCGATTTCCGCGTGGAGCTGCGGGTCGAGGGGGCGAGCCTGCTGCGTCTGCGACTGAAGACCGGGCGGACCCATCAGATCCGCGTGCACCTGGCCCACCGCGGGCATCCCGTGCTGGGCGATGAACTCTACGGAGGGGGCGAGCGCCGCCTGGCCGGGGCGCACCCCGCGCACCGGCCGCGCCTGCGGGCCGCCCTGAGACGAGCCGGCCGGCAGGCCCTGCACGCCTGCGAGCTGTCGCTCGTGCACCCGATCACGGGCGAGCCGATGCATTGGCGAAGTCTCCTGCCCGAGGAACTCGCCGGGGCCTGGATCGAACTCGGGGGCTCTCCGCCCGGACCGGGCCCGGCCGATCGTCCGTCGGCGGACGGGTGATCTGGGTGGACAGTTCCGGTCCGGGACAACTACATTTCCGGACCGGCGCGAAGGCGGGATCCGGCCCGCGCGCGCAGCCCATTCCGGGACCGCGCGGTGTCCCGGCCGGAGCGAACCGTACGAGCGCAGTGCAGACGAGGGGTCACGATGAAGATCAAGGAGCGCGGCGCGTGGGTGAAGGAACCCACGTTCAGCGCGGTGGCGCGGGCCGTGGTGCGGCGCCTGCGTCTGCTCAGCGTGGCGCACGGCGGCGGGGTATGGTCCCACGACGCCTGGGGACCGCTGTTGGATCTGGCGGAGAC
>CAZQHE010000163.1:0-7789 GCA_964593155.1 uncultured bacterium | reverse complement strand
GACGCCGAGGCCCTGCCCATCGCCGCCGACGGCCGCGTGTCTCCCAGCTACTTCGCCGAGCGCTTCCGTCTGGTCCTGGCCAACCGGCTGTCCGGGCCGCTCGACGAGGTGCGGGCGAGCGGGCAGGTCCTGCGCGGCCGGATCGACGACGGCGAGGCCTTCGTGGTGCTCCCCGCGGCGCGGCCGCACCTACCCGACGACGAAGCCGCCCCCGCCGAGAGCATGATCCTGGCCGTCGGCGACCTCGAGTTGGAGCCGCACCGGAGTCTCGACCGCGAGGTCTTCGCCGGGGGCGACATCCGCGCCGGCGACGGGGTCGTCCTCCGCGCCACGCTGGCCGACGGCGACGTCACCCTGGGCGAGGGTGCCACCAGCCTGCGCTGGATCCACGCCGACGGCACGGTGCAGGTCGGACCGAAGGCACGGGCGCACGGTCGCATCTCGGCGGGCCGTCGGATCCGGATCGACGGCGGTGTCCGTTTCGAGCGCCTGCACGCCCCGCGCGTCGAGTTCGGTGTGCCACTCGATCCCGAGCCGATCCCCACCGACCACCTCCGCCCCTTGAACGCCGACGACCTCGACGGCCGGACCGAGGTCGCGGCCGGACGCACGCTCGTCCACGGCGACGTCACCCTGCCACCCGACACCCGCTGGACCGGCGACCTCGTCGTCCGCGGCTCGTTGCGTGCCGGACCCGGCACGCGGATCGAGGGATCGGTCAAGGCACGGGGCGTGCACCTCGAATCGGCGACCGTGGTCACCGGCTCGGTGGTGAGCACGAAGGGCGCGTCGGTCGGCCCGAGGGTGCGGATCGACGGACTGTTGATCACCGAGGGGCACGTTCGCCTCGGTCACGGCAGCGTGGTCGGCCGCGAACCCGAGTCGGCCACCCTGCGCGCCGAGACCCTCGACGTCGAAGCCGGCTGCGTGGTCCACGGCACCGTGTGGGTCGGCGAGGACGGAGGATGGACCGAATCGTGAGCACCGACACCCAGTCCAGCCACCGCGGCTACCGGGGCGGCCTGATCCCCGTCCACCGCGCCCTCAATCACCTCGAGCTGCGCCGGCGCGACGGCCTGCTGGGTGTGCTCTTCGTGGTCGCCCTCGTGGCGGCATGGGCGGTGGCCTGGCCCTGGGTCGTGCAGGCCTGGGCCTCGATCGGACGCTTCGCCTTCGAAGTGCTCGGCGTGCCGGCGCAGGTGCCGGTGGTCACGCGGAGCTTCGCGCTGGGCATCGTGCTCGACGTCCCGCGCTTCGACGTCGCCGCCGCGCTGCCCACGACCCTGCAGTGGAACGTGGGCCTGGTCGCCGTGGCCGTGGTGCTGCTGGTGTCGCTGTTCCTGCCGAGCCGCCTGCTGCCCGTGGCCTACCTGCTGCGGCTGCTTGCCGTCGTGCAGGTGTCCTCGCAGGTCGTGTTCGCATTGTTCGCCGCGGCCTTCCCCTACGACGTCGCCGGCATGACCGAGACCCTGATGCTGGCGAACCTGTTCGTGATCGGCCTGGTCCCGGTGATCATGGGATTCGCCTACAACCCGCTGGCCTACGGATGGTCGCAGCGTCTGGCCGCGTCGCTGCTGCCCATGGCGCACCTCACGGTCACGGTCCCGCTGCTGTACGTGGCCCACGCCTGGATCCTGCACCACGGATCGCTGCTGTGGATGCCGCTGTTGTTCTGGGCCTTCGGTCTGGTGCTGAGCGTGCTGTCGATCGTCGGGTTCTACGGCTGGGCCGTGAGCTGGCCCCACGCCGCGCGGGCACGACCCCGCAGGTCGCCGCGACAGCCGCGGGTGCTGGGCGCGCTGGCGCTGATGGTCGTGCTCGTTCCCGTCACGGCCACCGCCGACGACCCCGTCGAGTCGATCCAGCTCGGTCTGGACATCGGGCGCTACACCGAGGATCTCGGCGGCGCCGAGAGCGGCTTCGTGGCGTACACCCGCGAGCGGTCGGGGGTCGATCGCTGGCGCTTCGACCTGGGGTTCGCCTCGCGCTTCGACGACACCGGCCTGGGCGTCGGCGCCTCGTACGGGCGCTGGTTCGGCCCGAACACGCTGGTGTCGGCGGGACTGAGCACCGGCGGCGGCGACGTGGTCCAGCCCGACCTGCGCTTCGACGTCGGCGTGCGCCGTACCGCGCTGCTCGACGGGCGCCTGCTGGTGGACCTGGGCTACACCCACATCGAGAACAAGGGCGAGAACAGCAGCGACGGGGTCGGCGGCGGTCTGCTCTACTCGCTCGGTGGCGGCTGGTCGGTCGGGGCCGACGGACGCATCGACGTCGGCCAGCCCGGCGACACCCAGGGGCACACCGTGGGCGTGTCGGTGCTCTACGGGATCTACCGCAAGCTCTACCTGTCGGCCCGGGCCGAGACCGGCCGCGTGGCCTACCTGCTGGTCGGCCCCTCCGACGCCCTGGTCGAGTTCGACAGCCAGGGACTCCGCCTGGGCGCGACCTGGTACGTGCAGGACGACCGCGGGGTCGGCGTCGAGTTCTCGGTGCTCGACACCGAGGTCTACGACCTCACCAACGTCGGGCTGCGCGCCTTCCGCGAATGGTAGAGCCGCCGTCGCGCCGGACCGTGGCGGCGTTGACGGTGGCCGTGGCGTGGCCGGCCCTGCTGCCGCCACTCACGTTGTTCCTCTCGTGGCTGCACGTGTCGATCTCGACGCCGGTCGCCGCGGCGATCGTGGTCGGCGGACTGGTCCTGGCCGTCTTCCTGGCTCGTGCGGTGGCCGCCGGCGCGCGGCCTTCGGTGGTGCGTGTCGACGCCTACGCCGGCGCCGCGGTCGTGCTCGTCGCGGCGGTGGCGACGCATCATCTGGTGCTGACCTGGCAGCGCCCGGTGCTCGACTGGGACGGCCTGTACTACCACGTGCCGGCCGTGCACGAGTGGCTGCGCGCCGGGCGGATCGTGTGGATCGCGGGCACCGACGACGTGCCCTTCGTCAACGGCTACCCCATGGCGCTCGAGACCATGGGACTGCTGCTGGTCCGGCTGCTCGACCACGATCGCTGGCTCGACGCGCTCAACCTGCTGCTGTGGCCGGCCGGCGCCCTCGGTCTGGCCCTGACCGCGCGGGTCTGGGGCGCTCGTCGGCCGTGGCCGGCGGTCGCCGCGGTCTCGTTCCTGGCCGTGCCGGCCTGGCACCTCGGCAGCACCACCGCCTACGTCGACGTCGGCCTGGCCGCGGCCGCCTGTGCCTTCGTCGGGGTGACGGCCTGGCGGATGCGCGGGGCGGACCACGTCGGTGCCGCCCTGCTCTGGGGAGTTGCCACGGGACTCGTCGCCGGCGTCAAGGGAACGGGTCTGCTGATCGCCGCCCTCGGCGTGGCGTTGCTGGGGGTCGACCTGCTCCGCCGGCCTCCGGCACGGAGACCGGCGGCGCTGCGTGCACTGGGCATCGGCGTGGCCGTGCTGCTCCTGGTCGGAGGTCCGTGGCCTTTGCGCGCGCTGATGCACACGGGCAATCCTGTGCACCCGGTGGAGCTGCGGCTCGGCGCGAAGGTGCTCGCGCCGGGGACCGACGCCCACGCCGCCGCCGCCCTGTCCACGCCTCCCGACGTCGCCGACCTGCCCGCGCCCCTGCGTCCGCTGGCGGTGTGGGCCCGCCCCTTCCGGGCGGTCGAGGTCTACGACCAGGCCGAGGGCCTGGGTCCCGTGTGGACCCTGGGTGCGTTGCCGGCGCTGCTGGTCCTGGCCGCGACGCGGCGACGGCGCGAGGTGCTGGGGCCGATCGCGCTGGGCGCGGTGCTGCTCGTGTCCCAACCCGCCCCGTGGTGGTCACGGCTCACGCTGTGGATGCTCGCGCTCGGCCTGCCGGCGATCGCGGCCGTGGCCTCGCAGCCGTGGGGACGGAAACGATCGATCGCGGTGCGGACCGTCGCCGCACTGGTCCTTCTCTGCGGCGCGTTCGTGAGTGTGCGCGCCATCGAGAGCGATTCCGCGCGCGGGCGGTCCGACGGCGGCTACGTCGACGCCATCCGCTACTACTTCCCCGATCTCGCCGCGCATCCCCGACTGGACGAGGCGCTCGCGGCCGGGATGATCGGCCGGACGCGGTGGAGCCGCGAGGGTTCTCTGCTCGGCGGAGCACTGGCCCGCCCCGCGGGCAGGCGCACGGTGGTCCGGATCGACGATCCGGCGAACGCCCCCGACACACTGCGGTGGATGCTGTGGGACCTCACCGCGGCCGGCGATCCGCCGGACCCCGACACGAGCGGTTGGCGTGCACTGGGCGGGGCCCGCAGCGGCTTCCTGCTGCTCGAGCGGACACCTGCACACACGCCCTGAGAAGCGCGTCGGACACCGCCTCTGTCATTCTGTGATGGACCGGATCATCCCCTGGTCAGCCCCCCTCGGGGCATCTATGTTGCGCCCGTTCCCGCGTGCACAACCCTCTCGGGTGAGGACGTCACGATGAGCGAGGAGACGATCCGCGACCTGCACCGCCGGCGCGCCGAGGCCTACTCCGGCGGCGGCGAGAAGCGCATCGAGAAGCAACACGCGGCGGGCAAGCTCACCGCGCGCGAGCGCCTGAGTCTGCTCTTCGATCCCGACACCTTCCAGGAGATGAACCTCCACCTGCGGCACCGGGCCACCAACTTCGGGCTCGACCGCAAGGAGTTCCCCGGCGACGGCGTGGTCACCGGCTTCGGATCGGTGGAGAACCGTCCGGTGTACGTGGCCAGCCAGGACTTCACGGTGGGCGGGGGCAGCGTCGGCGAGGGCACGGCCCACAAGATCGTCGAGGTCATGGACGCCGCGCTGCAGACGGGCGATCCCTTCCTGTTCATCAACGACGGCGGCGGCGCGCGCATCCAGGAGGGCGTCGACGCGCTCAGCGGCTACGGCGACATCTTCTACCGCAACGTGCTGCTGTCGGGCGTGGTCCCGCAGATCAGCCTGATCATGGGGCCCTGCGCCGGCGGCGCGGCCTACTCGCCCGCCCTGACCGACTTCGTGATCATGGTGCGCGGCGAGTCGCAGATGTTCATCACCGGGCCGAAGGTGATCAAGGAGGTCACCGGCGAGGAGATCGACTCCGAGTCGCTCGGCGGTGCCGACGCCCACGGCACGCATTCGGGGGTCGCCCACTTCGTGGTCGACAGCGACGAAGAGGGAATCGCCCTGGCCAAGCGCCTGCTGACCTTCCTGCCGAGCAACAACACCGAGGATCCGCCCTTCGACCCGTCGTCGTGGGACGGCGAGGTGGTCAGCGATCCCGAGCTGAACGAGCTCGTGCCCGCCGATCCGCGGCAGGCCTACGACATCCGCGACGTGGTCCGGCGCGTGGTCGACAATGCCGACTTCCTCGAGATCCTCGAGCACTTCGCACCGAACATCGTCACCGGCCTGGCCCGGATCGAGGGACGCGTGGTGGGCGTGATCGGCAACCAGCCGAAGGTCCGGGCCGGCGTGCTGGACATCGACGCCTCGTCGAAGGGCGCGCGCTTCGTGCGCTTCTGCAACGCCTTCAACATTCCCCTGGTGACCTTCGTCGACGTGCCCGGCTTCCTGCCCGGGGTGTCGCAGGAGCAGGGCGGGATCATCAAGCACGGCAGCAAGATGCTCTTCGCCTACGCCTCGGCCACGTGTCCCAAGCTGACCGTGGTGCTGCGCAAGGCCTACGGCGGGGCCTACCTGGCCATGTGTGCCAAGAGCATGGGCGCCGACCGGATCTGCGCGTGGCCCGACGCCGAGATCGCCGTGATGGGTGCCGAGGGCGCGGTGAACATCCTGTACCGGCGCGAGATCGCCGAGGCCGAGGACCCGGCGGCGGAACGCGCGAAGCGGATCGCCGAGTACCGCGAGCTGTTCGCGAATCCCTACGTGGCCGCCGGCCGGGGCCTGGTGGACGACGTGATCGAACCGGCCGACACCCGGCTGTACCTGGCCACCTCGCTGCAGGTGCTGCGCAGCAAGCGCGAACTGCGGCCGCAGAAGAAGCACGGTCTCATCCAGCTGTAGATCGGACGCCCATGGAACACACCTCGATCACCACCACCGCGGACGCCGTGACCCTGGCCGTGGTCGGCTTCCTGATCGTGTTCATGGTCCTGGCCCTCACCGCCACGCTGGTCTGGCTGGTGGGTCGCTTCGACCTGCGCTGGCAGCGCCACGAACAGGTCACCGAGCAGCAGCGCACCGACCGCGAACCGACCATCGACGCCACCACCGCCGTGATCCTCGCGGCCGCCGTGGCCACCTACCTCGGAGGCCGGGCGCGCATCCGCTCGGTCCGTCGTCTGATCCCCGCCTCGGGGGAGCCCAGCACGTGGTCGGCCCAGGGCCGCGCCACCCTGCTCGGCTCGCACGCCATCTCCGGCCGCCACGGGAGTACGCGCCATCCGTGAGCCGGCGCAGCGGCCGCAACCAGGAGACCTGCCGATGAAGCTGAAGATCACCGTCCACGGAGTCGCCTACGAGGTCGAGGTCGAGGTGCTCGACGCCGGAGACGGATTCGCCGCGCCTTCGGCCCTGCCGCCGGTCGCCCCCCGCCCCGGGACGAGCCCGACACCCCCGCCCTCGAGTTCCGCCCCCGCCACTCCGAAGCCGGCCGCACCGGCCCCGGCGGAGTCGGGCGACAGCAAGGGCACGGTGAACTCGCCGATCGCGGGCACGGTGGTCGAGGTCCGCTGCGCGGTGGGTGACCAGGTCGACAAGGACCAGGTGCTGATCGTGGTCGACGCCATGAAGATGCACACCTCGATCGCGTCTCCCCTGGCGGGGAAGGTGTCCGAGGTGAAGGTCGGCGTGGGCGATGCGGTGCGCGAGAACCAACCGCTCGTCGAGATCGCGTAGAGCGGGCGCGCCATGGACATCCTCGTCGACTTCCTGCAGGCCGGTGCGATCGGCAACATGACGTGGGGCAACTTCGTCATGATGATCGTCGGCTGCGTGTTCATCTACCTGGCCATCACCAAGGACTACGAGCCCCTGCTGCTCGTGCCGATCGGCTTCGGGATCCTCGTCGGCAACATTCCCATGTCCGAGGGCATGGGCATCGGCGTGTACGAGCCCGGCAGCGTGCTGTCGATCCTGTACCAGGGCGTGAGCCAGGGCTGGTACCCGCCGCTGATCTTCCTGGGGATCGGCGCGATGACCGACTTCTCGTCGCTGATCGGCAACCCGCGGCTGGTGCTGCTGGGGGCGGCGGCGCAGGCGGGGATCTACCTCACCTTCCTCGGTGCGATCCTGATGGGATTCGACGCCGAGCACGCCGCGGCGATCGGGATCATCGGCGGCGCCGACGGGCCCACGGCGATCTTCCTTTCGTCGAAGATGGCGCCGGACTACCTGGGTGCGATCGCGATCGCGGCCTACTCGTACATGGCGCTGGTGCCGGTGATCCAGCCGCCGATCGTGAAGCTGCTCACCAGCCGCCGCGAGCGGCTGATCCGCATGTCGCCGAGCCGTCCGGTGAGCAGGCGCACGCGGATCCTGTTCCCGATCGTGGGCTTCCTGCTCACCACCATGCTCGCACCCGGGGCGATTCCCCTGCTCGGCATGCTCTTCTTCGGCAACCTGCTCAAGGAGAGCGGCGTGACCGAGCGCCTGGCCAAGACGGCGCGGACGGCCTTCGTCGACGTGATCACGATCCTGCTCGGACTCACCGTGGGCACGTCGACCGACGCCACCCGCTTCCTCACCCCGCAGTCGATCCAGATCTTCATGCTGGGTGCGGCGAGCTTCGCGATCGCCACGGCCGCGGGCGTGATGTTCGCCAAGGGTCTGAACCTGCTGGTGCGCGACAAGATCAACCCGATCATCGGGGCGGCCGGGGTGTCGGCC
>CAZQHE010000162.1:0-7912 GCA_964593155.1 uncultured bacterium | reverse complement strand
GATCCGACCTCCGCGGAACGGATTCCAGCGCACGCCGACGGACGCCTGCATCGACGCGTCCTCGCGGTCGGGATCGAGCTCGGGCATCACCGTCTCGGCCCGGGCGCTCGCGACGAGCCGGGGCAGACGCTCGCGCCGGGCAGCGCCGACGCGGTCGTCGCTCGCCGCGGTGGCCAGCCGGGCCGCGCGCACCTCCGGCCGCAGTTCGCGGGCGCGGTGGCGGACCTCGTCGAGATCGGTCCAGGGAGCGGGAGCGACGATGGTGTCGGCGTCGGGTTCGCCCATGGTCATCGGATCGACGTCCATGAGCTCGGCCAGGCGGGCGCGGGCAGCGTGTCGTGCCGCCTGGATCGAAGCGCGTTCGGCGCGGACTTGCGCCCGGCGCGCGCGCAGGCCGAGGACGTCGGCCTCGACGGTCCGGCCCGCCTCCAGGCGCAGCTCGGCGTCGGTCAGTTCGCGCTCGACCAGTTGCAGCGTGGCGTCGATCACGTCGAGTCGCTGCCGCCACTGGACGACCTCGAAGTAGGTCGCCACCGCGGCCAGCCGCAGTCGGCGCGCAACGGCGCGGTGTGCCTCTTCGCGGGCCTGCTCGCCCTTGGCCGCGGCGTCGATCAGGGCCTCACGCGAGAAGTCCCACAGCAGCCAGTCGATCCGCGCGCTCGATCTCCAGACGTCGACCGAGGCGTCGGGGTCGAATGAGAGCAGGTCCTGTGGACCCGCCACGTCGAGCAATTGCAGGCCGAAGGTGTCGGTGGGGTCGTTCGTCCGCGCCGCGTCCGATCGCAGCTCGAGTTGCGGCCAGCGCCCCGAACGCGCCGCCCGGTGATCGGCGGCCGCGCGCTCCAGGTCGGCCAGGGCGGCCTCGAGGGTGGGATTCGCCCGGTCCACCCGATCGAGGACCGTGCCGAGTTCCAGGGTCGCCGCCGAGGCCGGTGCCCCCACCAGCAGTGCGATCACCACGGTCGCCGTGGCCACCGCGCCCGCGGGAGCCCGGGTGTGCCCTTCGCTCCCGCGTTCCAGGATCAGGTACAACGCCGGCACCAGCACCAGGGTGACCAGGGTCGCCGCGGTCAGGCCGCCGATGATCACCCAGCCCATGGGTCCCCACATGCTGCCTCCGAAGAGCGTGAGCGGGAGCAGGCCCGCCTGTGTCGTCAGCGTGGTCAGGATGATCGGCTGCAGCCGCGACTGGGCCGCGTGGCGCACCGCGCGATCGAGCGTCTCGCCGTCGCGCCGGTACTGGTTCGCGCGGTCCACGAGGACGATCGCGTCGTTCACCACGATGCCCACCAGCGCGAGCAGTCCGATGAAGGCGGTGAAGCCGAAGGGCCAGCCGCTGACGAGCAGTCCCGCCACCGAACCGGCCAGGGCCACCGGGATCGACGTGAAGATCACCAGTGGCAGCTTGAACGAGCCGAACTGCAGGACGAGGATCCCGTAGATCAGCCCCATGGCCACGACCACGTTCTGCAGCATCGACAGGAAGGCAACGTCGCGTTCCTCGTCCTCGCCGATCACCTCCCAGCTCTCGCCCGGCGCGAGGTCGAGGTCGCGCACGGCGGGCATGAGGTCGGCGACGATCTCGGTGGCCAGACGACCGTCGGTGTCGGCGCCCACGATCACCGAGCGTTCGAGATCGGTGTGCATGATCCGCGAGTAGGTGCTCGACAGTGTCGGCCGCGTGAGCTGCGCGAGCGGGACCGGAGTGCCTCCGGGGACCGGCACCCGCACGCGTTCGAGATCGTCGAGGGTCTCTGCCCCCTCGTCGGCCACGCGGACGACCACGTCATGGTCCTCGCCGTTCACGCGCAGCGTGGTCGCCGTCCCGCCGGCCATGGCCAGCCGGATCTCCCGGGCGACCACCGCCGAGTTCAGCCCCAGCTTGTGGATCTTCACCGGATCGGTGTGCAGTTCGAGCCGCGGCGCCCCGGGCTGCAGGTCGTGCGAGACGTTGATCGCCCCCGGGACCTCGCGCAACGCGCCGGCGAGTTCGTCGGCGTGCGCGCGCAGACGCTCGAGATCGTCGCCGTCGATGCGGATCGACACCGGCAGTCCCACCGGAGGGCCCTGCACGAGGAGTTTGGTCTCGATCCGGAAGCGCGGGTCGTCGGCGAAACGTTCCCGGATCCGGCGCGCGAGATCGGGGATGTCCATGCTGTGCTCGCGCGGCACGGTGACCAGCAGCTCGGCGAAGTTCGTCCGCGGGATGTCGCGCAACGTGTTGTAGTAGATCATCGGATTGCCCTCGCCGACGTTCGTCGTCACCGAGCGTGTCAGCGGGTCGTCGAGGATCCACTGCTCGACTTCGACCGCGCGGGCGTGCGTGGTCCACAGGTTCGTTCCCTGCGGAGCCTTCACGCGGACCAGGAACATCGGCTTGTCGTCGGCGCGCGGGAAGAAGTTCATGCCGAGCGTCGTGCCGATGCCGATGAGGACGAGGGCCACCATCAGCAGCGCGAGCACGGTGACGCGCGGCCGCGCCTGTACGAAGTCGAGCGTGCGGGCGTAGGCGCCGCGCTGGGCGACGTGGTCGAGGAGCGGCTGCAGCCCCGCTGGACGCGCCGCTCGCGGCGAGCCGAAGAGACGCGTGGCCACGAGCGGCGTGACGAACAGCGCCACGCCCAGGCTGACGATCAGGACCAGCGACACCACGGTCGGGATGTCGCGCGTGAAGTCGCCGACCGTTCCGGCCATGAAGAGCATGGGCACGAAGGCGGCCACCGTGGTCGCGGTGGCGCTGGTCACGGCGCGGGCCACGCGATCGGTTCCGCGGATCGCGGCCTCTTCCGCCGGGGCGCCCTTCTGCCGTTCGTGGAGGATCGACTCGAACACCACCACCGCGTTGTCGACCAGCAGACCCAGCACGACCACCAGTCCGGCGATCGACATCTGCTGCAGCGACACGCCGAAGGCGTCGAGCAACCAGAACGAGATGCCGACGGCCAGGGTCATGGCGGTGATCGCCACCACGGCCGCCCGCCAACCGACGATGATCGCCACGAACAGCACGATGATCGCGCCGCCCTGCAGCAGGCTGAAGCCGAAGGTGCGCAGACGCGCCGACACGTCGTCGCTCTGGTCGACGACCACGGAGGCCGTGAGGTGCGCGGGAAGATCTTCGCGTAGCCGCTCGAGGTCTTCGCGGGCATCGACCGTCATGTCGAGGACGTTACGGCCCTCCTTGAGCTTGGCGGTGACCAGCACGGCCGGCTCACCCTGATGGCGCACGCGGTACTGGGGATCCTCGCTGCCCCAGCGGACGTCGGCGAACGCGGCGAGCCGCACCGGACGGCCGTCGACCGAGGTGAGCACCGTGGTGCGGATGTCGTCGAGGGTCTCGAAGCGGGGATTGGGACGGATCGTCAGACGACGTGCGCCGCTCGTCACGGTGCCGCCGGGCAGGTCGCCGTTGGCCGCGGCGATCGCGTCGCGGACCTGCCCCAGGGTGATCCCGCTGGCCGCCATGCGGTCGGGGTCGATCACCACGTGCACCTGCTGATCCTGCGCCGCCTCGGTCCGGATCTCGCCGGCGTCGGCCAGGGTGTTCCAGCGGTTCTCGAGTTCCTCGGCCCAGTGGCGCAGCTCGGCGTCGGTGGCGTCGGGTCCGTGGATCGCGGCCTGGATCGCGACCACCGCACTCGGCTTCTGCTCGATCACCCGGAGCTCGGCCACGCCCTCCGGCAGGTCGTCCTGCACGCCCGACACGGCCTGGGCGAAGAGGTCGAAGGCGTCGTCCCTGTCGACGTCGTCGCGGAACTCGCCCGTGATCACGGCGACGCCGTCGGCCGCGGTGGCCTCGACGGTGTCGATCTCCTCGAGCTCGTGCAGGGCCTCCTCGATCGGTTCGACGATGCGGTCCTCGACCTCCTCGGCGGTTCCGACCGGGTAGATCACGCGGACGGTCCCGCCGATGGCCGGAAGGGTCGGGTCTTCCTGTCGAGGCATCTTCACGAAACCGAGAACGCCGAGGACGAGCATCGCCACGGTGAAGATGACGACGAAGCGATAGTTGCGAACGGCGAGCATGGTGCTGCTCATCGCGGTTCGCCTCCGCCGTTCACGGCCACGACGGCGTCGCCGGCGCGGAGGCGATCGGGGGCCTCGTCGACGATGTGGTCGCCGGCACGCAGGCCGTCGGTGACCACCACCGTGTCGCCTCGCACGGGGCCGAGTTCGACGTCCATGCGCTCCACGCGTCCGTCCTCGGTGACCCGCCACACGGCCTGGCCCAGGTCGTCGACGCGCAGGGCGCTCAGAGGGATGCGCAGTTCTTCACCCGTGGGGTCGGCAGCCCGCGCGCCGAAGGTGGCCTCGACGACCATGCCGGGCAGCAGGTGTCGATCGTCGTTGGCGACCACGACCCGCAGGGGCACCGAGCCCGACCGGGTGTCGCTGCGCAGGGGCGCGTGGTCGATGCGGCCCGTGGCGCGGACGCGTGGATCGTCACGGGCGACGAGCGTGACCGGGCCGTCCAGGTCGACCAGGGCGAGATCGGAGGCCGGCAGCGCGGCGTCGAGTTCCAGGGTCCGCAGTTCGATCAGCTCGAAGGCGGGGGTTCCGTTCGCGACCACCTGGCCCCGTTCGACGTGGCGCGTGAGGACGTGACCGTCGAAGGGCGCGCGCAGGACCGAGCGTTCGAGGTTCCAGCGGGCCAGGCGCAGCTCCGCGCGCGCGGCCGTGAGCTCGGCGTCCTGGGCGTCGAACTCCTCGTCGCTCAGTGCGCGCTGTTCGCGGAGCATGCGGCTGCGCGCGAGGCTCTTCTCGAGGTAGAGCACGCGGGACTCGGCGCGCTCGAGCGCGCTCTCGAAGGGGACGGGATCGAGACGGGCCAGGGCGTCACCGCGCTCGACCGCATCGCCGTCGTCGTGCCGCAGTTCCTCGACCACGCCGGCAACGGCGAAGGCGAGGGGTACGCGACGGCGGGCCTCGAGCGTGCCGCTCGCCCGCAGTGCATGGGTCGGGGCGGGACCCGCGTGGGCACGGACTTCGTACACCTGCACGCGGACGGCTTCGTCGGATGCGGGCATCGCCTGCGCTCGGGCCTCGCGCCGGGACCGGTCCCCGGTGGCGAGGTGCGGCGCGAGGACCATGGCCGCCACGGCGGCGGCGAGGATCACGAGGGACGACAGGACGCGTCGGACGGGCGTGGTTCTCATGGCTCCTTCGTTCCGGTCGGGGAGATCGTGCTCTTCGTCGGGGTTCGGTCTCGATCGGCCGTCCGGCGGGCGCCTCCACCGTGCGTTCGCACGCCGCCCGCCGGCCTTGATTGAGCAATCAGTCAGTAATTCGTGCTGATCTTCCCTCCGGGTGTACGGGCGCGCGTGTCCGTCAGTCCGGCCGGTGCGCCGGCGCGACGACGCCGTTCAGGAAGACCTCGACCATGTGGTCGAGGTAGCGGGCGTCGAGATCGGCCTGCTCCTCGCCCGGGGCGGTGTGGAGCATGTGCCGGCCCTTGCTCATGTGCCACATCACGCACATGTCGATGAAGGTCTTGATCACGAGGGCCGGGTCGAGGTCCTCGCGGATGAATCCGGCCTCCTGCCCCTCCCGGATCCGGGCCGCCCCGAGCAGTTCGACGGCCTCGGCCACGCCCTGTTTCCGGGTGAGTGGCTTGCCCTCCCAGGCCTGATCGGCGAACCACCAGGCCAGCAGCCGCGCCACGTGCGGGTTCTCGTGCAGGAACTGGAAGTAGCGGCGCACCGAGTTCTCGAGCAGGGCCAGGTCGGGTGCCTCGGCCGACTGCAGCATGTCGAGCATGCCGTTGAAGTACGGCGCCAGCGTGTCCTCCATGACCGCGTCGAACAGACCCTCCTTGTTGTCGAAGTAGTGGTAGAGCAGGCCCTGGGGGACGCCGGCGGCCTCGGCGATCCGGCCGGTGCGGCCTCCGGTGAAGCCGTGGGCGACGAACTCGTCGCGCGCGGCGTCGAGGATCGCGCGGCGGCTGCGCTCGGGATCGCGGGTGCGGCGGCCCTGTCGGGGCTCGGTCATGGGGACTCCTCGGCTCGGATGCTCTGGCAGGATATATGTGACTGAGCAGTCAGTCAATATCGATCCCGTAGGGATTCCCGCGCGACTTCGGGGTCCACGGAAACGCTCCCGGCCGAAGAGGCCACGCTCCGCGCCGCGGCAGCGGCACGGAGTCGGCGTGGCCGCCGTGCTCGCCCGGCGGGGGGCTTCGGCTCAGCGCCCCTCTCGCATCTTCACCGGCGATGCGGCCAGGGCGTCGACCGCGATCACCTGCCGCGTCTTCGGATCGATCTGACCGAACTCGAGCACCCCGGTGGGGCAGCTCTGCACGCAGGCGCTGCAGCGGACGCACTGCGGGTCGGCCATGGGCTCGCCCTTGTTGGCGAAGCTCATCACGTCGATTCCCTGGTGGCAGACGCTCGTGCACACGTTGCAGCTGATGCACTTCTTCTTGTCGGCCAGGATCCGGAAGCGGCTGAAGCGCGCGTACACGTGCATGAGCGCGGCGAGTGGGCAGCCGAAGCGGCACCACACGCGGCCGGAGAAGTGCATGTAGAAGCCCACGCCGATGATGCCGGCCATGGTCAGGTCGACGATCCAGTTGTAGTTGAGGAAGTTCATCGGGAAGGGCAGGTTCGACCAGTCGCCGCCGCGCCCCATGAGTCCGGCCATGTACGCGCCGCGGAAGGCCTCGCCCACCACGGTCTCGGGCCACACCCAGCTGACCACGCGGAAGATCAACAGCACGAAGGCAGCCAGCAGTACCACCTGCCCGACCATGTTCACCCGATTCCACACCGGACCGTGCGGCATCTTCTCGCGAAGGGTGTCGCCGACGGTCTCGGCGAGCGCACCACACGAGCACACCCAGCCGCAGTAGGCGCCCTTGCCCCAGAAGTAGATGATGGCCGGGATGATCACGAAGGTCTGCGCGAACCCGATCACCAACCACCACACGAGGGGTTGATCGGTGAACACGTTCCAGATCATCAACGGCCACGCGAGGATCAGGCCGAAGGCCCGCCAGTACTCCCGGCCGTGGGCGTCCCATTCGGTCACGGGGAAGAGGTTGTCGGCCAACGTCTTCGCCAGGCCGGAATCGAAGACGCCGTTGTGTCCCATCCACGGCAGGATCAGGTACGGCAGCAGGAACAACGGAATCACCTGGATCGCCGTGAGCGTGATCGTCTGCACCGTGATGTAGGGTGTCTTCCGCCGACGGATCCGCGCGATCCCGAAGAGCGCCACCGCGGTCGAGTAGGCGAAGGTGTAGTAGAAGCCGGGACTCTTCGCGCTGAGCGTGAGCGTGCCCAGGAACGTGGAGGGATCCGAAGGCGACCCGATGTTGAAGGGGAACCAGCCGTTCTCCTGGAACCACGAGTAGATGGGGATCCCGGCGCTCGTCTTCCAGTGGTAGACGAAGATCGCCAACAGCAGGATCGCCGCGAAGGACAGCTTGGTCGACGTGCGCCACTCGCCGCGGATCGGCACGCCGCTGCGACGGAAGAACTCCAGCGGGGCGTCGCGGCCGATCATGGTGAACACGTTGTCGTTGTCGATCGTCTCGGTTCCGTGCGGTGTCTCGAGTTCGACGGTCGAATCGTCGATGCGCTTCACCTGGCTGCCGAGCATCTGCCGCAGGCCGTGCTCCTCGGAGGCGCGGTCGAGCGCCTCGACGTTGTCGGGCTTCGGACGCGTGAGTTCCTCACGACGGTAGCTGAGCGTGACCCGTGCCCCGCACCCGGCCAGGGCCACGGCCGACTCCAGGGCGCTGTCACCACCGCCCACCACGAGTACGTCGCGGTCGGCGTAGTCCTTCGGGTCGTGCAGGCGGTTGCTGACCTTGTCGAGTTCCTCGCCCGCGACGTCCAGCTTGCGGAAGTCGCCGCTGCGACCGATCGCCACGATCACCCGGCGGGCCCGGATCGGTTCGGCGTTCGCCAGC
>CAZQHE010000161.1:0-7940 GCA_964593155.1 uncultured bacterium | reverse complement strand
CGCCACCAGCTCCGCGGATCGGCGATGCTCCCGATCCCCAGATCGGTGACCGGCACCGGAAACGCCTGACTGCGTACGAGGTCGGACGAGCGCAGCACGGCGAAGTCCACCTCCCAGCCGCGAGAGGACAATCCCTCGACCAGCTTGAGGACCTGCCCCTCGGTTCCTGCGCGGGCGTTGACGATCTGGTCCATCAGCACGCACAGGCGCCGATCGTCGCTCACTCCGCCACCCTTTCGCCCTCATTGCCCAGCACCTGCGCGTAGACGTCGCGGTAGGCCGTGGCCATGCGCCGTGAGGAATAGTCGGCTTCGAGCCGCTCCGTGGCCCATTCGACCCGTGCGGTGCACTCGTGCGTGTCGTCCAGATGCGCCCCCACCGCATCCGCCATCGTGGCCTCGTCATCGGGATCGAGGATCACGCCTCCGTGTCCGTCGCCGAGCACGCGCGGCATCTCTCCCACCGGCGTGACGGCGAGAGGAACTCCCACGGCCATGGCCTCGAGCAGGGTGATCGGAAGGCCCTCGGTGTGCGACGGCATGCAGACGAGATCGCAACGCGCCATGATGGCCGGCACGCGATCGGAGAAGCCGGGCAGAAGAACGGCGTCACCGAGACCCGAGGATGCCGCCAGCGAAGCGAGCGCGTCGCGCAACCGCCCCTCCCCGATGATCAACACGCCGATCCGCGGCCATCGGTCGCGCAGACCGGCCGCGATCCGGATCAACCGGTCGAACCCCTTCTCGGCCGACAGACGTCCGACCCCGAGCAGGACCGGATCGTGGTCCTCGCAGAAGGAAGAGATCTCCTCGGGAACGTCGAGCGCCGCACGCTGCCGGACCCGTTCCACGTCGAGCCCGTTCTCGATCACGTGGGTCCGCGCCGACCGCGCCACCGTCCACGGAACCCGCTTCCGCATGGCATCGGACACGAGCACCACGGCGTCGAGTCGGGGCAGCAGCAACTGGTCGGCCCGCGTGTAGAGCCACGATCGCGAAAAGAGATCTCCGACGATGTAGCCGTGCAACGTCGCCACCAATGGTGCACGCCGCACACGGTGCGGCCACATACCGGCCAGGACGTTGAACTTGTAGCCGTGCGAGTGCAGGACATCGGTCCCGCGCTCGTGCGCCCAGTCGAGGATCCGGCGCGCCTCGCCGGGGTTGAAACGCGGCGCCATGCGCCAGGCGGTCACCCCGAGGTCTCGGCGGCGTGCCTCCTCCTCGACCGGCTTGGGCGGCTCGTCCGGAACGCCGGCACTCAAGAGGTGGGGCTCGAGGCCGAGTTCACGCTGCTGCTCCATCAGGGTCAACAGCATCTGCTCGGCGCCGTACAGTCCACCGCTGTCCATCAGGTGCAGGACACGCACGCTCACCTCACACCAGCACCGGCAGCTTGTTCAGCTCCGGCGGCAGACCGAGATGGTCGCGGATGAAGCCGTCCATGGAATCGCGCGTCTGCCGCGACAGACCACTGGCCAGCTGCTCCATCATCGACCCCGACACCACCGCCGGCGCGAAGGCATCGGCCACAAGATCGGGACCTCGACACCAGGCCCACACCTGGAACTCCTCGAGTTCCGTTCGCGGGCGGCGACTCAGCAGGCAGCGGTCCACGAGTGGGCCGGCGTCGTCGGCGTCCTCGAGCCGCTCCTGGCGATCGTCGACGTCGAGGTGCGCCAGCAGGAAACTCCCGAGCCGCAGCATGCTCTCGTCGCTGAGCTCGTCGCCGACCTCGCGCACGCAACCCTCGCACAGGGCGAATTCGAACAACGGCTCACCGTCGCGCAGCGCGCGCTCCACGTAGTGCAGCTGGTCGGGACCGTCGATCGTCGCGTCGCAGCGCACGCAACGGCGGTACCACCCCCCGTCGAGCGGGCACAGCAGTTCACGGGCCGGACCCATCTCCAGGGAGCGGGCTCCGTGGCGTCGGATCCGGCCGAGCAGATCGTCGTCGGGGCGTGGACGCTCAGGGTCGGTCAAGCTCGGAATCCTCCTCGAGCCGGATCGCGGGGACGGGCGTCGGCGCGAAGCGCCCAGTGTGCCACGCCTCGGCCGGAACCGCACGCCCGGAGCCGCCCGCGTCAGCGGTCGTCCTCGAGGGGCCGCAGCCGGACGAGCGTCGCGCCCCAACTGCCGGCTCCGGCGCCTCCCAGACCGAACTCGAGCACGTCGTCGCGGCGCCGCAGCCGCGCGTGCACCGTCTCGCGCAGGGCACCGATACCCTTGCCGTGCACGATCCGCAACTGGAGCACTCCCTGCGCGCGGCAGGCGTCGAGGTAGTCGTCGACGAGGTCTCCGACCTGCTTCGGCGGGATGGTGTGCAGATCCAGCTCGCCGTCGACGTGCAGGCTCTGCACCGGCTCGACCCCCACGAAATCGCCGTGCTCGAAGGGCTCGCCCACGGCCACCTCGAGCCGGTCGATCAGCATGGGCCCGGCATGGACGAAGGTGTGGAACTCGCCGTTCTCCCCGCAGGGATCGACGCCGTCGGGCAGGGCGTCGAGGAAGTCCTGGTCGAAGGCCCGACCCAGCCAGGAGCGATCGAGTCGACGGGGATCGACGGTGGTGATCACGGCCTCGAGACCTCCGTCGATCATCGTGCGGGCGAGCTGCGTGGTGTCGCGCCCCCATAACGGGAAGTACGCGTCCATACCGTGGCGCCGGAGCAGGTCCTTACGCCAGACGCGCACGTCGTCGAGGGCGAGGTCGCCGAAGGCCATGGCGTCGACGCCCTCGTCCCGGGCGCGTGCGGCCAGCGCGGCGAAGGCGCGCTCGTACTCTTCGTTCGGGCACGCCGGGGGCAACTCGACGACGTGCAACGGCAGGCCCGTCGCCGACGCCTGTAACTCCAGCAGCGCCCGGCCGGTGTTCTGGAAGGGAATGCGCTCGGTGCTCGCGTCGATCGTCGTGACCAGCGCGGTGACGTGCCACGCCTCGTCGTCGAGGAGTTCCTCGAGGGCCCAGGCGGCGTCCTTGCCCGAACTCCACCACAACCACAGCGGACGCATCAGGCGCGGCGCTCGAGCCGGTGCACGTGCTCGAAGAGCGCGCGGACCTCCGGGGCCGACTTCGGGTTCGGCTTCAACAGGACCTCGTGGTCGAAGGCCGCATCGAAGAGACGCCCGACCTCCTCCTGCGGCACCGAGAAGGGTGGACCCTGGTCGTCGGGCTGCATCGATTCCAGACCGATCAGCAGACCTCTGGTGCCACCGGGCAGGATCGAGGCGAGGTGCGTGGCGTAGCGCTCGCGGGTGGCACGATCGAGTGCCACGACCGACGCCCGGTCGTAGAACGCGCCCACGCGCGCCACGTGCTCGGGCCGCAGGTCGAAGACGTCGCCCACCCAGATCTCCACGCCGCGGGCGTGATGCACCGCGAAGTCGTCGCGCTTCTCGACCACCGCCGGCGTGCCCCACTCGTCGAAGAACTGCCGGGCGGCGATCGCGCTCAGCTCCACGGCCAGCACGCGGTGGCCGCGCTCGGCGAGCCAGCGCATGTCGAGGCTCTTTCCGGCCAGTGGAACGAACACGGTCTCGTCGCCACCGAGCTCGAGGCCCGACCAGAAGTACTCGAGCATGGGGTGGACGTCGTCGCGGTGGAAGCCGATGCGGCCGTCGCGCCAGCGCTGGTGCCAGGGTTCGTGCATCGCGTCGCGGTCCATGGTGCGTCTCCTCGGTGGTCTCAACGGATCCGGGCGTGCAGGGCGGCCGCACGCCGGCTGGCTTCCTCGATCCAATCGCCGACCTCGTCGCGCCGCAAGAGGGCGCCCACGTCGTCGAGCGGACAGATCCACCGGCCGCCGACCATCAGTCCGCTCAGCGCCGGCGAGACGTCGCCGTAGGCGAGGCCGACGAGCAGGTCGTCCGCCGGCCACAGCGCCGGATGCCGAGGATCGTACACCGCCAGGTCGGCGCGCCGTCCGGGCTCGATCGCGCCCGTACGCAGTCCGGGGTGCCACGACCCCGGCCCGTCGGTCACGCTGCGCAGGAGCACCTCGGGGGTGCGCATGGGGCCGTTCCGTTCGGCGGCCGTGCGACGCTCGCGCTCGACCGCGTCGATCGAGACCCGTTCGACCCGCCCGCGCAGCGCCGCATGCGCGGCGCCGTAGCTGACCGCGAAGGTCGACTGCCCGGCGAGCAGCCGCAGCTCCTTCTGAACGTTCATCGAATCGTTGCTGGCTGCGCAGTCGGTGCCCACGAACCAGGGCAGGCCGTGGTCCTCGAACTCCTCGACCGGAGCCGGGAATCCGAACTGCACCTGCGAGAAGGGGCACGATCCGAGGGCGTGCCGCGCCGGATCGAGCCGACGCAGGTCTGCGTCGTCCAGGTACAGGGCGTGGACGAGCAACTGCGGCACGTCGACGTCGAGCAGGCCTTCGCGCTCCAGCCACGCGACCGGCGACACGCCGTGGCGTTCCAGGCAACGGCGGGCCTCCTCGGCACTCTGGGCCACGTGGGCGTGCAGGGCCAGGCCGTGACGTTCGGCCAGCTCAAGGGCGCGTCGCCACAGGTCCCCGCTGACGGTGTCGGTCGCGTGGGGACCGACGGCCGGAACGATCCCCGATCCGGACCAGGTGTCGGCCCGCAGGGCCTCGGTCGCCGCGAGAGCCGTCTCCGCGTGGTCGCGGCCCGGGCCGTCGAGGTCCTGCAGCGTGGGCGCGATGACGCCGGCCAGTCCGACGTCGCGCAAGCCCGCCGCGGCTGCTTCGGCGTAGTAGTAGTGATCGAAGACGACGCCGACGCCGTGCAGCGCGCACTCGAGGGCGGCGACCCGCACGAAGGCGCGGACGTCCTCGGGCTGCAGCGCCGTCTCCCAGCGGAAGAAGACGTCCTCGACGAGGTTCCCCTGGAGTGCGGCGGGCGCTTTGGGCCCGCGCAGCCCGCTCAGCGCCAGGTGCGTATGGGCGTTGACGAAGCTCGGAACGAGCATGCGCTCGCCCAGATCGATCGGCGTCGCTCCGGCTGGCGGAGCCGGCGCCTCGTCCAGCAGGTGCACGGCCTCGATCACTCCGTCGCGCACGTCGACCCGCGCCGGCGTCCAGCCGGGGCGACCGTGCACCCGGCAATGTCGGGTCGAAAGGCACAGGACTTCGCTCGTCACACGCCACTCTCCGGTCCCGGGGGTCTTCCCAGGAGAATACGGATGGAAAGGTCGTGCAACCGATTCCCGGTGGCCAACGAATCCCTCTCCCGTCCCTTCGTGTCCACCGCTCGCTGATGCCCGCAGGAGGCCCCATGATCTCCCGGCCCGCGCTCTCGTCTCCCGCCATGCCCGACGTCGCCCACGAGACCCGTGCCCAGCACCCCGGCGTGCTCGACTGGGTCGGCATGGACCAGATGGAGATGCCCGTCAACCTGACCCTGACCGACGGGCGGAACGTGACGACGCCGGCGCGGGCCGCGGCCTTCGTCGACCTGGTCGACCCCGAGGAGCGCGGCATCCACATGTCGCGCCTGTTCCTGGCGCTCGACGCGGCGCTCACCGGACACGACCTCACGCCAGCACTGCTCGCCCGCACGCTCGAGACCTTCGTCGAGCGCCACCACGGAATCAGCGGCGCGGCCATGATCCATCTCGACTTCGAACTGATGGTGCGCCGGGCAGCCCTCTCGTCCGACGAGAGCGGATGGCGCACCTATCCCGTTTCGGTGACCGCCGTCCTCGACCGGGGCGAGGTCACCGTGGACCTCGGTGCGACCGTTACCTACTCGAGCACGTGCCCCTGCTCGGCGGCCCTGTCGCGCCAGCTCGTCCAGGAGAAGTTCCAGCGCGACTTCGCCGGTGACGGTCCCGTCGACCGGGAGGCCGTCCTGGCCTGGCTCGGCACCGATCAGGGGATCGTGGCGACCCCGCACAGCCAGCGCTCGACGGCGCAGGTGCGGGTCCGGCTGACGCAGGGCGTGCGCGACTTCCAGCCGATCGAGCTGATCGACGCGGTGGAGGACGCCCTGCAGACGCCGGTCCAGGCGGCGGTGAAACGCGAGGACGAGCAGACCTTCGCCCATCTCAACGGACAGAACCTGATGTTCTGCGAGGACGCCGGCCGCCGCGTACGCGCCGCGCTCGAAGCCCGCGGCGACGTGGCCGACTACTGGGTGCGCGCCACCCACGAGGAGAGCCTGCACCCCCACGACGCGGTCAGTGTGACCACGCGCGGGGTGCCGGGCGGCTTCGCGCCGGGGTTGTCGACGCCGGAGGGGACGCGGTAGCGGGCGGTCCCCTCAGTCCCCGGTCACCAGATCGGTGATCGCGCGCTCGATCGCGGACATCTCCGACCACAACTGCGACAGGACGATCGTACCGTCCTGGTCGATCACGAAGGCCGGGTTGGGTGCGGTCGCTTAGGTGCACCACACGGGATTCGTGAGGGGATCGGGCGACAGCGCGTCGATCAGCATGAGCGGTTGGTTCTCCATGCCGTTCAGGACGCGGTGGGCCTGGGCCCGGCGGTCGGTCCACGTGTAGGCCTGGCCTACGTCGCCATAGGAATTCCCTGACCCGTCGGGCATGTCGTTTCCGAGCTCGGACACGCGAGCCATGTAGATCGGTCAGGTGAAACTTCCGAACACCATGAGCACGGGCCGTTCCGCGAGCAACGTGGCGAGCGTGTGCTCTTCGCCTCCGACGTCGCGCAGCGTGAAGTCCACGGCGGAATCACCGCGACGGAGGAAGCGCTCGATCTGGGCGGTGTTGCCGCGCACGAAATCACGCTCGGGCCAGTCGAACAGGCCTTCGACCAGATGGCTCTCGTCGAGGAGGTTCTCGGGCCAGGCGTCCACGGGATCGTCGGCCCCGGGATCCTGGGGGTCGTCGGGTACGGTCGGGTCGTCGTCTTCGTCGTCCCCTGTGGTGAGTACGGACGCAACCGGGCCCTTCGACAGTGTGGATCGGCGAGAAGACTCCCGTTCGTCCCGCGGAATCGTGCTCGTGCGGTTCGACGTCGTACGGCGGTGTGGTGTGGGTTCGTAGGCGAGCGCGGGGTCGGGTCGGGGTCGGGGGCCTGGTCCCCCGGTGAGGTGAAAGGACGTTCCGCGCCGGCACCCTGAGCACCTCGGCGGCGGAGGTCGAAATCCCGTGATTCTCCCTGCCGGCTTCCGCACCGGAAGTGAGCCCCGCCACGACACATCTCGCCGCGCGGTTTTGTGACACCGTGGTTCCTGCTATAGTTCTTCCTTCTCGAACGGAACATGAATGGGGAGGCGACGATGCGGCTGCTCGTCACGGGTGCTCGGGGGATGATGGGGCAGGATTTCTGCCGCCTGGCGAACGAACGGGGCCACGAGACCTGGCCGACCGACGTGACCCGGCTGGTGCACGATCCCGAGGACCACATGGACATCAGGGATGCGGGCAAGATGGAGAAGGCCTTCCGGGACTACGGACCCGAATTCGTCTGTCACCTGGCGGCCCTGACCAACGTCGACGGGTGCGAGCAGGATCCCGAGGAGGCCTACGCGGTCAACACGGTCGGGACCCAGAACGTCGCACTGCTGTGCCGCCGCTTCGACGTTCCGATGCTCTACATCTCCACGGGCAGCGTCTTACCGGGGGACAAACCCACCCCGTACGACGAATTCGACGACCCAGGCCCTCGCAGTGTCTAAAGCCGGAGCAAGTGGCAGGGCGAGCGCATCGTGCGCGACCTGCTGGCCGAGCACTACATCGTGCGGGCCGGCTGGATGTTCGGAGGCGGGCCCGAAGACAAGAAGTTCGTGGCGAAGATGATCGAGCTGGCGCGCTCGCGTGACGTCCTGCGTGCGGTCGACGACAAGTTCGGATCGCCCTGCTACACACGGGACATCAGCGAGCGATGCCTCGATCTCCTCGAGAGCGGGCTCTACGGGACCTACCACGGTGCCAACGAGGGCTGGTGCTCCCGGTTCGAGATGGCGCAGGCCATCGTCGAGTTCGCGGGGATCACGGACTGCCGGGTGGAAC
>CAZQHE010000160.1:0-8149 GCA_964593155.1 uncultured bacterium | reverse complement strand
GGTCTCGACCGTGCCCGCTGGTCGCTCGCCCGCGGCGACACGATGACCGCGATCGCCCATCTCGACTCTGCGGTGGGTCCGACCACCCGCGCCGTCCTGTTGCGTCTTCGCCTGGACCCGGACGCGACGCCCCCGCCGCGCCTCGACGGACGTGCGGCGAACTGGGCAAGGGTACTGCGCTTCGGGGGCACCCGGCCGTTCGAGGAACCCGCCTCCACGGCCGAACTCGCGCTCGTCCGGGCCGGCCGCGCCCTGGACGCCGCCGACCCCGCCACCGCGCGTGAGATCCTCGACGGCACCGACGTGCCCGACCGCCTGCGGACCCTGGCCCTGCACCTGCGGACGCGCGCGCTGGCATCGACGAACGACCCGGCGGTCCGCGCGGTCCGCGAGGACCTGGCCGCCCGCGACCACGACACCGACTTCGACCGGCGCGTGATCGACGAGGCCGCCTTCGCCCTGGCACTGGGCGCTCTCGAACGGGGCGAGGATCCGAGCACTTGGTCCGATCGCATCGACACCGAGGGCCCGCTCGCGCCGTGGGTCGCGCTCGTCGTCGCACTGCGCGGCGACGACGACCTGCTCGGCCGCTGGCTCGACGCGCACCCCGCGCACCCCGCGCGCTTCGAAGCCCGTCTCCACCACGCGGCGCGCGCCCTCGACGCGGGTGACGACGCCACGGCCCGGAGCCGGTACCTGGAACTCGAGCGGGACCTCGACGCCCGGACCGACTCCCTCGCCGCGATCGCAACCGATTCGACGCGCTTCCGCGACTGGGCCTCCCGCCGCTGGAACGCGGCGACCTCTCGCACCCTCCGGATCGATTCCGCGACACGGAACCGTGCCCTGGAGTCGCTCGACCACGCCCTCCGCGAGCCGGAGCGCGACCTGCCCCGACCAGAGGCCTGGCTGCGGGTCGTGGCAGCGGTGCCGACGTCGATCGCCCCCCCGTCGCTGTCGGAGTCGGCGCTCCGCCGGGACCGCGCCCTGGCCGATTCGATCGACGTCGCCGCCCGCACCGTGCACCGGGCTCGTCACCACCTGCAGGTGGTGACCCGAGAGGTGTCCCGCCGCGACGCGTACCGCGCCCGCGGCCTGGAGGATCTCGAGGAACTCCGCACCCGGCTCGGCGACGCCTCTGCGGCGCTGCAGGGGCTCGACGCCGAGATCCCGTCGAACCTCGCGTCCCTGCGAGCACTCGAGGACTCGCTGCTGGCGCGGCTCGATGCTCGCACGGACGCACTCGCCGCACGCGCCACCACGCAGGCACGCCGAGCCCGCACGCTCGCTCGTTGGTACGGCCGGGGCCCGATGGCCCGTCGCGATCCTCCCGCCGATCCGCGCGTGCCCGTTCCCGCCGACCACCTCGACGCCGAGGCCGCCTGGGCCGACACCACGCACGGCACCGTCGAGCGGTTCGCCGCCGTCACACGCCGTCGCGTGCGACGGTCGTTCTCGGAGGTCTTCGCGCGGCGTCTCGACGCAGGCGTCGAAGAGCAGCGGGTGAGGGGTGACTCGCTGCGCGACCGCGCCGATCGTGCCGTCCGTTCGATCGACACGACCCGCGAAGCGCTGCGCACGCATCCCGACCTCGTGGCCGCCCGCGCCGCCGTCGACAGCGCCCGTGCCCGCCACGACGCACGGACCGGACGGCGCGACGCGCTGCGCGTGGCCGAGGCACGGCGGCTGCTCGCCGATCTCCGCGCTCGCGCGGGACGTCGTCGCGAAGCGGTCGCCTACGGCGCGGCCGTCGCCACCACCGAAGGGGCCCGGTCCGGGAGCCCGCACCTGCGCGACGAGGCCCGCGAGCGCTGGGCCACCTTCGTCGAGGGCGGGTGCGATCCGGCGGTGCGCGGTGACGCGCGCTATCGCTGGGCCGACCTCGAACTCGCCGCCGCCCGCGCCGACTTCCGGCATCGCATGCGCGACTGGCTCGACGCCGACGACACCGCCGACCGCGCCCTCGCGCCGCTGCTCGACGTCGACCGCGCGCTCGGCCTGTTCAGCAGCATCCTCGAGGAGGATCCCACCTTCGCACGCCGCGACCTCGTGCTGTTGCACCTGGGGCTGCTGCACGCCGATCGCGGGGATCCGCGGGCCGCGCGATACCTCACCCGGCTCGTCGAGGACTTCCCCGACTCGCCGGTGGTCGACGTCGCGGAGCTGCGACGCGGCGAGATCGCCTTCGAACGCGCCGACCACGACGCGGCCCTGCCGTCGCTGCGCGCCGCGTCGCGGTCGTCCGATCCCGAGATCCGGGCCGTCGCCCTGTACCAGCGCGGCTGGAGCGCCCACGTGACCGCTCGCGGCGCCGAGGCCGTCGACGCGTTCCGCGCGCTGCTCGACCTGTACGACGGACCCGACGCACCGACCGCCTTCGATCTCGGAACCGAGGCGCGCGAACTCTACCTGCGGGCCCTGGCGCGCGCGGGCGGAGCCCCGGCCTTCGCCGCCGCGGTCGAGCGCAACGGCACCCGCGACGACGATCCCGCGCTGCTGGCCGATCTCTCGGAGCTGTTGTCCGAGTACGCGTTGTACGCACGGGCCGTCGCGGTCGACCACCTCCTCCTGCGCCGCCATCCACTCGATCCCGCGGCCCTGGACGCAGCGCGCCGATGGATCGCCAACACCGAGGGAACGAACGAGGACGACGTCCTGGACGTCGCCGCGCGGTTCGGTCCCGACGGCGCGTGGTCCGTCGCGCAGGTCGACACGGCGTTGCGCACCGAAGCATCCGACTTCGCGCGCGACGTCTTCGTGGACACGGCCTCCCGACGGCACCGGGCAGCCCGCGAGGCCGGAGACGACACGGCGAAGTGGAAGGCGGCCCGCGCCCTCCACGAGCGGACGGCCCGGACCTGGCCCGACGATCCGCGGGCCACGCAGTGGTGGACGTTGGCCGGCGAATGCGACCTCGCGCTCGGTGACCATGCCGCCGCGATCGAGGACTTCGTCACCGCCGCCCGTGACCGCAGCGACCACGGGGACGATGCGGCGTGGCGCGCGGTGGCGACCGCCGACACCTGGTACCGGACGACGCTGGACGAAGGCGTCACCGCCAAACCCGACTCGCTGGCCCGCCGCTTCCTGGCTCTGGCCGACAGCTTCCGGGACCGGATCTCCGATCCGGAGCGCGCGGCCGATCTCGACTGGAGAACGCTCTCGCTCGAGGCCACCCACGACGGTGCGGAGCGCGTGGTCGCCCGGGCACGCGTCTTCGTCGAACGCCACCCGGACGATCCCCGCGCCGTCGGTGCGGCTCGCCTGGGAGCCGAAGCCCTGTACCGGGGCGGATCCTACGAACGCGCGGCCGATGCGTTCGAGGCCGCCGCCACCCGGGCCCACGCCGCCGGACGTGATTCGCTCGCCCGTGAACTCGACGGCTGGGCTCCCCACGCCTTCGAGCTGCACGCCGAAGGGGTCGAGGCCGACACCACCCGCGGACCGGCTCGCGCGGCGCAACTGTGGCGACGACTCGCCGTGCGATGGCCCGAGAGCGAGCACGCCGCGCGCGCGCTGTACCGGGCCGGAACGGCCCACGCGACGGCCGGTCACGACTCACTGGCGGTCGACGCCTGGGCCACGCTCATCGACAGCCGTCCCGGCTCCGACCTCGTCGCCGACGCCTACCGCAACGTCGCCCGCACGCACGAGGACGTCGGAGAGCTCGCGGCGGCCGCCCGCACCCTCGTGGCCTACGCCGAGGCCTTCCCCCGTTCCGGCGACGCGGCCGACGCCTGGCTCCACGCCGTCGACCTGCACGAACGACGCGGCGACCGCGTCCGCAGCGAAGCCCTGCTCGACGACTACCTGCGACGTCATCCGGATGACCTCCGGACACGACGGGCCGTGCGCGAGAGGCGCGCACGCGACGAACTCGCCGACGGCGACCGGGGCGAAGCCGTCGACACCTACCTGGCCTTCGCGCACGAGCATCCCGACCACGCGTCGGACGAACTCCTCGCGGCGATCGCCTTCGACCGCGCCGACGCCGGATGGGAGGACTTCGCCGCGGTCGAACTCACGCAACCGCTCACCGAATCGATCCCGCGCAAACGCGATCGTCTGCAGGACCTGATCGAGGCCTACCGCGACGTGATCGAACGGGAGGTCGCCCCGTGGACGCAGGCCGCCACGCAACGGCTGGGCGAAGCGCTCCTGCACATGGGCGACGCGATCGTGCAGAGCGAGCGACCGGCCGGACTGCAGGGTGACGATCGTCTCGCCTACGACGAGGTGCTCGACGAGCAGGCGTGGACCTTCCACGAGCGCGGGGAATCCACGCTGCGCGAACTGCTCCGCCACCACGATCCGGACGCCACCCCGCGGACGGCGGTCTGGGCCAACCGCGCGCGCGACACCCTGTTCCCACGGATCGCGCGGCGCTTCCTCCACCAGCCCAGCTTCGACTATCCGGTGATCGACGACACCACGGCGGACCTCGACGAGACCACTTCCGCCGCGATCGACCGCACACGGAACGATTCTCGCATCGAGGCATCGGACTTGCTCACCGAAGACCGGTAGTGCACACGCACCACGGAATTCGTGATCGACCCCGGAAGCCCGAGGACCTCCGACGACCATGAGACCGTTGCCGACCCCGATCTCCCGACTCTGCCGATCGAGGTTGCCCTGGCTGGGTGCCTGTGCCATCGCCGTGGCCCTCGCGGGTTGCGCCGGAGGCGGTGGCCCGACCCCGACGACGGATCCCGCCACCGCGCGACGGGTGGCGCTCGAGCGTGCCCGCGCCGAGGTGGCCGTGCACCCGCACGACGCCGATGCTCGATGGTCGCTGGCGCGCCTGTGCGTCGAGGCGGGCACGCCCGCGGCGGCGCGAGCCCACTGCGACACCGCACTCACCCACGAGCCCGACCACGATGCCGTTCTGTCGCTGTGGTCGAAGCTGCTCTTCGACACCGGCGAGCACGAGACCGTCATCGCGCGACTCGAAGCCGCGCGCGATCGGCGGGGCTCGCTGCCGGAGGCCCTGCGCACCGGCCTGGCCCTGCACTACGACGCCCTGGACCGGTGGGAGGACAGTGCCCGCGAGTTCGACACGGTGGACTCGGCGAACTCGGCCAAGGTCTACCACGTGCTGCGCAGCGACGACTTCCTCGACGCCTCGGACCTGGCCGAGCGCGCCCTGGCCGAGGATCCGGAGTCGGCGGCCAGCCACAACAACTACGGGATCACCCGCCTGTACGCGGGCGAGGCCGAGAAGGCGAAGGCCGCGTTCCTGCGCGCCCTCGAACTCGACCCCGACCTCGCCGGCGCCATGTACAACCTCGCGATCGTCGAGACCTACTACTTCTTCGACGAAGCAGCCGGGCGCGACTGGTTCGCCGCCTACCGGGCCACCGGTGCCGTCGACGATCCCGACGGACTGGCCGCCACCTTCGCCTGGGACGACGTGTCCTCCGCGGGAAGGCAGGTGCGGCGATGAACGCACTCGCGGCCGTGCTGCTCGCCGTGCTGTCGGCGGCCGTCGCCAGCGACGAGTCCCGGCCGGACCCGGAATCGGCGTCGCGCCCCGTGCCCACGCCGCCCGTCGACGCCCGGGCGGACACGTCCGGCGCCGTCGTGCTCGACGAGATCACCATCGAGGGGGAGATCGACGTCCCCCGCGTGCTGTTCATCTCGGCCCGTGACCATCTGCGACGTGTCGAACCGATGACCGGCTTCTACCTGACCGACCCGATCGACCTGGGACATCGCGCCCCCCGACTGGGTCGTCTGGCGATTCCGAACGCGACCCCACGACCCGACGAAGAGCAACCGCAACAGGAGAGATGACACCATGGAAGCTCTCGGACCCCTGGCCGGCTTCTTCGAAGGCGGCGGACCCTTCATGTTCGTGATCCTGGGCTGCGCCGTGCTGATCGTGGCCATCGTCCTCGAACGCGCCTGGGTGATCGGCCGTGCCGGCGCCATGAACCGCGCGCGCTTCGTCCGCGACGTCACACGCATGGTCGGCAAGGGTGACGTCGCCGCCGCCACGGAACTCTGCCGGAACGTGAAGAACCCTCCCGGACGCGTGGCCTACGCGATCCTGTCGAGCGGCACCGAGGACGAGGACGCCCTGAACAACGCGGCCGACGGCGCCGCGGTGGTGGTCCTGCCGACGCTGAGCCGGCGCCTGCCGTTGCTGAGCATGCTGGCCAACGTGGCCACGCTGCTCGGGCTGCTGGGAACCATCTTCGGTCTGACCACCGCGTTCTCGGCCGTCGGCGCCGCCGATCCCGCGCAGCGCTCGGCCTTCCTCGCCAGCGGGATCTCGCAGGCGCTGAACACCACTGCCTTCGGCCTCATGGTGGCCGTCCCCGCGATGGTGATCCACGGTCTGCTCGTGGGCAAGGTCGAGAACATCGTCGAGCAGGTCGACGAGGTCAGCGTGAAACTGGTGCGCGCGCTCACCGGGCGCCCGAGCACCATCTGACCCCGAGCCGGAGACGACCCCATGCGCCGCCGTGGCTACCGGCAGTTGGTCGAGGGCGATCTCGACATCATGCCGCTCATGAACCTGTTCGTCGTGTTGATTCCGATGCTGCTGTTGTCGGCGGTCTTCGTCGAGATCAACGCCATCGACATGGACCTCCCCACCTCCGCGGACGCGGCGCCGTCGTCGCAGGGCGAGCCTCTGGACCTGGCGATCCGTCTGGAGCCGCAGCGCTACGTCGTCGAGGGACGACGTCTGCCGACCCGCACGGTCGAACGCGGGGATCCGGAGGCCGTGTCCGAGCTGCGCGCGCTGCTGGCCTCGATCCGCGAGGCGAATCCCGAGGAGCGCGCGGTCCGGATCGAATCGCCCGACCACACGCGCTACCAGGACCTCGTGCGCGTCATGGACGTGGCCCGCAGCACCGGCCTCGACGCGATCGCGCTCGCGCGTCACCCGGCCGCGGGTTCGCTCCGCGAAGCCCGCTGACCCTCACGAAGGGACCCGATCATGCGCCTGCGCATGCGACGCCATCGCCGGAACCTGCGCCCGCCCGGAGGGCTGCGGATCACCTCGATGATGGACATCCTCACGGTCCTCCTGCTCTTCCTGCTCAAGAGCTTCGTGGCCGAGGGCGAAGCGGTCACGCCCGCGCCCGGCGTCGATCTGCCGCGCAGCGAGAGCGAGGACCGACCGCCGGCGAGCCTGGTCATCGCGATCACCGACGACGCCATCAACCTGGGCGACGAGACCGTGGCCGTGCTCGACGGCAGCGTCGACGGAGGCCTGGGCGAGGACTTCTACATCGAAGCGCTGGGTTCGGGACTCGAGCGTGCGCGGAATCGTCAGGAGCGCATCGCGGCACGACGCGGACGCGGCGAGGAGTGGACGGGTCGCATCACCATCCAGGGTGATCGGGACATGAGCTTCTCGGTCCTGCAGCGCGTCATGTACACCTGCGACCGTAGCGGCTTCGACGATCTCGCCCTGGCCGTCCTGCGGGGCTGAGGGAGTATCCTATGGGCTTCGCCGTCCATCCCGTTCCGGCCGCCTACCGTCAGCCGTTGCTGGGCCCGCCCGACACGCGCTTCCGGCGCGCCCTGTCGATCGCGGTGACCGGTGGCGTGCTGTTCCTGGCGCTCGTCCGGCTGGCACCCTCGCCCACGCCCCACGAGGCCGAGGTCGAGGAGTTGCCCGAGCGATTGGCCCGTCTGATCCTCGAGGAACCGGCCACCGCTCCCCCTCCGACACCGTCGGCGTCCGAACCACCGGCCGAGGTGATCGCTCCCGAGCCCACGACTCCGCCGCCCGAGGCGGTGTCCGAACCCACGCCGACCACTCCATCCGAACCGGAACGCCGCACCCGACGCCCTCGCGAGCAGCCGACCCCGGACGTGGCGCCCGACCGCGGCACCGCGGGCCGCGAGCGTGCGCGCGCCGAAGTCGAACGCGAACTCGCGAGCGTGACCGACGAGGTCGACGACGCCCTGGCCAGCCTGTCGTCGGTGCTGCCCGCGACCGAAGCCCGGGACGAAGCGTCGACACCAGCATCCCGGCGTCGCGGCGGCCGGGTGGGGGCCGGCCGCAGTGCCCGGAGCGCCGGCGGCGCCACCGTGCGCTCGACGGCCGGAATCTCCGAGACCCGGGGTGGCGCCCTCGACGCCGAGCCGGTCGACCTGCCTTGCTTCGGCGAACTCGATCTCGCCGGTG
>CAZQHE010000159.1:0-8154 GCA_964593155.1 uncultured bacterium | reverse complement strand
CCTGGCAGGCACACGGGCGCGTGCGGGTCGCGCGCGTGACCTTCGAGGGCTCGGTGATCCGGCGGCTCCGCTCCGCGGGCGCGGCCCGCACGGCCGATCAGCGGGTTCGCCTGGGCGCGCGCTGGACCCTGCCGCGCCCGCGCAGCGGCGATCCCCGTTGGTCGGTCCGCCTCGGACTTGGCATCGACGAGGACCTCGACGCGCCCATCGGCGAGCCCCGGGCGCGCCTGGTGGTGGAGCGCAGCACCGCGGCCTCGCGGGTGCGCGCCGCCTGGGGGCGGCGGGGCCCGGTGGCCGATGCGGTGGAGGCTTGGTCGCTGCGGTACCGGCGCCGCACGCCGTCGCGACTGCTGCGCCGCGTCGAGCTGGGAGCGGGCGTGAACCCGGCCGACCGCTCCGCCGCGTGGGCGGTCGTGCGTCCGCTGGCCGGCCCGCTACCGCTCTGGATCCCGGGTCACGGGCACGCGGCGTGGATCGCGGCCGAGGTCCACTGGTTCGGGACCCGCATCGCCGCGTGGGCCTGGCACCGGGGTCCGGACGCCGACGGCGAGACGGGCTGGGGCCTGGCCCTGCGCCGTCGCGGCGGGTCGATGGTGCGAAGGTTGCAGCGCGGTACGGCGATTCCCTTGCCGCGCGCACGCGCACCCCGAGGCAGACCGTGACGGATCTCCACGCGCTTCCCGTCGAACCGCTGCTGGCGGAGCCGACCCAGGGTCTGGAGCGATGGCGCGTCCCGCCCGAGGTCCGACGCTGGATCGCAGAACTTGCCGGAGAGGGGGACACGAATGCCCGCTGCGGCCTGCTCTTCCAGTCGTTCCGCAAGCAGGCCGAGACCCCTCTGTTCACCGCGATGGGGCGTGGACTCCTGGCCGGGAGCGCTCGGGCCGACGCGGACGCGGTGTCGGCGTTGGCAGCGTTCCTGTCGGTCGACGCTCCGGGCGAGGTGCTGATCGAGCGCGTGCGCGAGTTCTCGAGTCTGCACCGCGTGGCCGATCTCTGCCGCCGCCGGCTCGACGCCGGCGAGCCGATCGGCAAGGCCGAGCACGCGCTGCTGTCCGAGCTCGACGATCTCGACGCCGAGTACGCCGCGCGGTGGGAGCGTCCCGATCGGGCCGCGGGCATCCGCGACCGAGGGCCGGCCCGGCGTTGTCGGCGTGTCTTCGCCGAGACTGTGGGCGCTCTCCAGCGGTCGGGGGTCCTCGATGCAGAGGGCATCTCGCGGTTCTGCCGGCTCGCCCGCCTCGAGTTGCAGGCGCTCGAGCTACGGGCCAGCGCGCTGGCCGGGGCCATCAACCCCTACTCGGCGCGTCAGGTCTCGCAGGTCATGCCCATCCTCAGCAGCGTCGACGAGGAACTGCGCGATCTGCGACGATTCCTGGGACAGCTCGAGGAGAGCGGCCGGGCCTCGCTGTTCCACCAGCAGTTCCCGTCGCTCTCCGGACAACTCGACGACGGCGACGAGCAGCGCTTCCGCGAACGCCTCGGTCAGGAACCCGACCTCCAGCTCCTGTGGCGCCTCCTGCGCGGGATCGACCGCAACCCTCTCCCGCAGCGTACGCTCGCCTGGTTCGTCGACCGCGTCCTCGACGTCGGCGAGGTGCTCGCGGCCGCCGGCGTCCGCGGGCGCGGGATCGACGTGGTCTCGGCCCTGCTCTGCGTGCTCGAGTTCCACGACGGCGGCGCGGTGGTCCTGCCGGCCTCGGCCCGGGTGCGCGAGGCCCTGGCCTCGGCCCCGATCGACGGGGTCGAAGCAGCCGACGGCGGCGTGCGTCTGGTGCTGGATCCGGCGGCCGCCCGGCGCCTCGCCCTGCCGCACGGCCTTCCCGTGCCGGCGCCGCACGAATCCGACACCGAACCGGCCGAGAAGGACCAGGAGGACACGGTCAAGGACCTGGTCCTGGCGAACATCAACAACACGAGCGTCCTGCTGGGTCTGTTGAAGAACCAGAAGGTGATCAACACGCCGGGGATCGTGCGCATGGTGGTGGACAGGTCGCGCAACATGCGGGTGCTCGACACCGTCTGCACGGCGCGCAACCTCCACTCGGGCTTCGCGAACAAGGACGTGCCGCTCGCCCTGCTGCGGTCGCCCATGAACATCCCCGTGAAGGTCCTGAGGAAGTTCGTGAACGTGCGCTACGTGTCGAAGGTCGACCTCCGTCGGCTCGAACGCGACAAGTCCTCGGTGAGGCGCGAGGTCGTCGCCGAGGTCGCCGCCTACCTGAAGTCGCTGGCCTGATCCATTCGCATCGGTCGATCGTCCGACCTCACGGAGTCGATTCTGGTCAAGCGAACGGCGAAGGTCTACATTCGCCAGGTTGTGCCCCCGTGCGCCCGATCCGCGGCGCCGGGCGGTGTTCGGGGCCGGTTCGCGCCGTCGGTCGAGCGACGCGTCGCGCAGCGCCGGCCCCCCGGAGCCCCGGTCGACAGGGGAGGTTCGTCATGGCCGTCCAGCTCGCGAAGCGCATGCAGCGTCTCGGAACCGAAACCGCGTTCGAAGTCCTCGCACGTGCCAAGGCCCTCGAGGCCCAGGGTCGGTCCGTCGTCCACCTCGAGATCGGCGAGCCCGATTTCGACACGCCGCGCAACATCGTCGACGCCGGCGTGAAGGCCCTGCAGGAAGGAGCCACGCACTACGGACCCTCGGCCGGTCTGCCCCGGGCGCGCGAGGCCTTCGCCGAGCACTTCTCGCGCGACCGCGGGGTGAAGGTCACCCCCGAGCAGTTCGTGATCACACCCGGTGCGAAGCCCATCCTGTACTTCGTGATCACCGCGCTGGTCGACGAGGGCGAAGAGGTCGTCTACCCCAATCCGGGCTTCCCGATCTACGAGTCGGTGATCGACTTCGTCGGCGGCAAGGCGGTACCGCTGCCGCTGCGCGAGCAGAACGACTTCCGCATCGACCACGACGAGCTGCGCTCTCTCACCAATTCCAACACCAAGCTCATCGTCATCAACTCGCCCGGTAACCCCACCGGTGGCGTGCTGACGATGGAGGACCTCGAGGTCGTGGCCGAGGTGGCGAAGGAGAACGATGCCTGGGTCCTGGCCGACGAGATCTACAGCCACATCGTCTACGAGGGCGAGCACCGGTCGATCCTCGAGATCGACGGCATGGCCGAGCGCACCATCGTTCTCGACGGGCACTCGAAGACCTACGCCATGACCGGTTGGCGGCTGGGCTACGGTGTCATGCCGCAGGACCTGGCGCCGGCGATCGCGCGTTTGATGACGAACGTGAACAGCTGCACGGCGAGCTTCACGCAACTGGCCGGCATCGAGGCGCTGCTCGGCGACCAGTCCGGGGCCGAGGCCATGGTCGAGGAGTTCCAGGTCCGCCGTGACCTGCTCGTCGACGCGCTGAACGAGATCCCGGGACTGCGTTGCAAGAAGCCGGGCGGTGCGTTCTACGTGTTCCCGAACGTCGAGGAGACGGGCGTGAAGTCCGAGGACTTCGCCCGTACCCTTCTCGACGAGTACGGCGTGGCGAGCCTGGCCGGCACGTCGTTCGGTCGTTTCGGCGACGGCTACCTGCGCTTCAGCTACGCGAACAGCCAGGACAACCTGCGGGAGGCGGTCACGCGCATCCGCCGCTACGTCGACGACCTCGCGCGCGCCTAGGAGCAGGGCATGGCCCGAGTGCTGGTGATCGGAGGGGGCGGGCGTGAACACGCGCTCGCCCGCGGTCTGTCGCGCTCACCGGGTGTGGAGCGCGTCTTCGTCGCGCCCGGCAACGACGGCATGGTCGACGTGGCCGAGTGTGTCGCGGCGAAGTCGCTCGACGACCAGGTCCGCGCGGCCTCCGAGCTCGATGCCGACCTCGTGGTGGTCGGCCCCGAGCAACCCCTGGTCGACGGGCTGGCCGATCGTCTGCGGGCCGCGGGGCGCACGGTGTTCGGGCCCGACTCGCTGGCGGCGAGGATCGAGGGCGACAAGGCCTGGTCCAAGGAACTGATGATCGACGCCGGTGTGCCCACGGCGAGGGCAGCGGTCTTCGACCGCCTCGATCCGGCCCTCGAGCACGTGCGCTCGACCGGCGGCCGGTGCGTGGTGAAGGCCACCGGGCTTGCGGCCGGAAAGGGGGTCACCGTGTGCTCCGACGTGCCCACGGCCGAAGCCGCCGTGCGCGCGTGCCTGGTCGAGGCGGCGTTCGGAGACGCCGGGTCGTCCGTCCTGGTCGAGGAACGCCTCGAGGGTCCCGAACTCTCTGTCTTCGCCGTGAGCGACGGCCGGCGTGTGGCGACCTTCGTACCGAGCCGCGATCACAAACGTCTGCGCGACGGCGACGAAGGACCCAACACCGGAGGCATGGGTGCCTACACCCCGGTGACCGACGCCACCGAAGAACTGGTGTCGAGCGTTTCCGACGGCATCGTCGGTCCGACCCTCGAGGCGCTGCGCTCCCGCGGGATCGAGTACCGTGGCCTGTTGTACGTCGGCCTCATGCTGACCCCGGACGGGCCCAGGGTTCTCGAGTACAACTGTCGCTTCGGCGATCCCGAGACCCAGGTCGTGCTGCCGAACTTCGACGGGGATCTGTACGAGCTCCTGCGCGGCGCGGCGGAAGGCGCGCTGCCGATCACCGGTGCCCTGCCGAGCGACGGAGCGGCGGTCGGTGTGGTGCTCGCCTCGGCCGGCTATCCGGCGTCGAGCACGAAGGGCGTTCCGATTCCCGGCCTCGAAGATCTCGAACCGGGCGACGACACGATCGTCTTCCACGCCGCCACGCGACGCACGGCGGGCGGTTGGCAGACCGACGGCGGGCGGGTGCTGTGCGCCGTGGGCCGGGGCCCCGACGTCGCCGTCGCGCGGGCACGGGCCGATGCCTTGGCCGGGCGACTGGACTTCGAGGGAGCCCAGCGCCGGCACGACATCGGAGCCCTGGACGACGTCTGAGCCGCGCGCGACCGTCGCCCGGGGGGGCTGCTTGACGCCCCTGCGGGCTCCCGGTAGCTTTCGCCGGCAGCCCCGTTCCCGCGTGGGAGCACGAATCCATGATCCGCATCCTGTTCGTCTGCACCGGGAACACCTGCCGCAGTCCGCTGGCCGAGGCCGCGGCGCGTCGGGTCTTCGGCGACCACGACGATCTCGAGTTCTCGTCGGCCGGTGTCGCGGCCGCCGACGGCGCTCCCGCGTCGAACCACGCGCAGTTCGTGGCGCGTGATCGTGGCGACGGGCTCGGAGCGCACCGCAGCCGTGCCCTCGATCCGGATCTCGCCGCCGGCGCCGACCTGATCCTGACCATGACACGCGGCCACGCCGACGCCGCGCGAGGACTGCTCGGCGCCGAGGAGCACGACAAGGTGCTGACGCTCGCCGAAGCCGCCGGGGTGAGGCCTCCCGTCGACGTGGACGATCCCATCGGCGGGACGCTCGAGGACTACGAGAGGACGAACGCCCAGATCGAATCGATGATCGAAGCCCTGCGGCCGCGCCTCGACGCACTGCGCGCCGGCGCCGCCGGGGGCGACCGCTGATCCAGAACCAGGGTCCCGAGCGCGCGAATCGCGGGGGACCCTCCGTGGAGAAAGGACTTCCGATGAACGCAGCGCCGAAGGGCCCCCGGGCGGACTACGTGTGGATGGACGGCGAGATGGTCCCCTGGGACGACGCGAAGATCCACGTGCTCAGTCACGTGATCCACTACGGCAGCGGCGTGTTCGAGGGCGCGCGGGTCTACGCCCACCCGAAGGGGGCGGCGATGTTCCGGATGCGCGACCACGTCCGTCGCCTGACCGAGAGCGCCAAGATGCTGCGCATGGAGATCTCGTGGTCGGCCGACGAACTCTACGAGGCGATCCGCGAAACGGTGCAGAAGAACGGTCTGGAGGCCTGCTACGTCCGGCCGGTGGTCTACCGCGGTGCCGGTCCGGCGGGCGTGAACCCGCTGAGCAATCCGGTGAACGTGTTCATCGCGGTGTGGCCGTGGGGCGCCTATCTCGGCGACGAGGCCATCAACGAGGGCGTGGACTGCTGCACGAGCAGCTTCCGTCGCATGGCCCCCGACACGCACCTGCCCATGGGCAAGGTGGTGGGCAACTACGTCAACTCGCAGTACGCCAAGATGGAGGCCGTGCTCGGGGGCTTCGCCGAGGCCATCATGCTCGACGTCTACGGCAACCTGGCCGAGGGCAGCGGGGAGAACCTCTTCGTGATCCGTGACGAGCGGATCTACACTCCCATGTACGGCAACACGGTGCTCGGGGGGATCACGCGCAACTGCGCGATGGTGCTGGCGAAGGAGCTGGGCTACGAGGTCGTCGAGCAGGCGATCCCGCGCGAGTTCCTGTACGTGGCCGACGAGGCCTTCTTCACCGGCACCGCCGCCGAGGTCACGCCCATCCGGAGCGTGGACCGCATGCCCGTGGGCGAGGGATCGCGTGGTCCGATCACCCAGAAGATCCAGAAGGCCTTCTTCGACATCATCGAGGGTCGCGAGGAAGACCGTTACGAGTGGCTCGAGTTCGTCTGAGCGACGCCATCGGCGCCAACCCCCTCGGAAAGGGGCCCGACATGAGCTTCCTGCAGAACACCGACCCGCAGATCGCCGGCCTGGTCCACGATGAGTTCGACCGGCAACGAAAGGGTCTGGAGATGATCGCGAGCGAGAACTTCACCAGCCCCGCGGTGATGGAGGCGGTGGGTTCGGTGCTCACGAACAAGTACGCCGAGGGCTATCCGGGCCGGCGCTACTACGGCGGGTGTGAATTCGTCGACGAGGTCGAGCGCCTGGCCCGCAAGCGGGCCTGCGAACTCTTCGGGGCCGCGCACGCGAACGTGCAGCCGCACAGCGGCTCCACCGCCAACCAGACGGCCTTCCTGGCCCTGCTGGAACCGGGCGACCGGATCCTCGGGCTGAGCCTGAGCCACGGCGGGCACCTGACGCACGGCCACCCGGTGAACTTCAGTGGCATGCTGTTCGATGCGCACCACTACGAGGTCGACCGCGAGACCGAGCAGATCGACTACGACGCCCTGGCCGCACAGGCGCGCGAGCTGCGGCCGAAGCTGTTGATCGCCGGCAGCAGTGCGTATCCGCGGGCCTGGGACTTCGAGCGCCTGGGGGCGATCGCGAAGGAGCTCGAGATCCCGCTGCTGGTCGACATGGCCCACTTCGCGGGGTTGGTGGCCGCGAAGCTGCACCCCGATCCCGTACCCCACGCGAACGTCATCACCACGACCACGCACAAGACCCTGCGCGGTCCGCGCGGCGGTCTGATCCTGGCCGACGACGACCACTTCAAGAAGATCAACAAGATCAACTTCCCTGGCATGCAGGGCGGACCCTTCATGCACGTGATCGCCGGCAAGGCGGTGGCCTTCCACGAGGCGATGAGCCAGGAGTTCCGGTCCGACCAGGCGCAGACGGTGGCGAACGCGCGTGCGCTGGGCGAGGCACTCGTGGAGCGCGGGCTGCGGCTGGTGAGCGGCGGCACCGACACGCACCTGGTGCTGGTCGATCTGCGTCCGAAGGGGCTGACCGGCAAGCAGGCCGAGGCGATCCTCGAGGAGGTCGGGATCACGGTGAACAAGAACACCATTCCCTTCGACCCCGAGAGCCCCTTCGTCACCAGCGGCATCCGCATCGGCACGCCCGCGCTCACCACGCGCGGTATGAAGGAGGATCAGATGCGCGAGATCGCGGCGGTGATGGGCGACGCGCTCGAGGCCGGCGAGGAGAGCGACGCATTGCCCGGTCTGAGGAAGCGGATCGAGGAGCTGGCCGACGCCTTCCCGCTGTATCCCGAGCTCGTCGGCGCCTCGCTGTAGAGGGCGTCGATGCTGTGTCCCAACTGCGGTCACGAGCACGACCGGGTGGTCGACTCGCGCTCCACGCGCGAAGGTGCGGCCATCCGGCGCCGGCGCGAGTGTCTGCAGTGCCACCACCGCTTCACGACCTACGAGTACGTCGAGAGTACTCCCGTGCTCGTGGTCAAGCGTGATGGTCGACGCGTTCCCTTCGACCGCGAGAAGGTGATCAACGGGGTCATGCGGGCCTGTGAGAAACGGGCGATCAGCCGCGAGCAGATGGATCGCCTGGCCGACCGCGTGGCGGCGCGGCTGTTCTCGGGGGCTCGCGACGAGGTGTCGAGCGTCGAGATCGGGGAAGCGGTCATGGACGAACTCGAGGAGCTCGACGAGGTCGCCTACGTG
>CAZQHE010000158.1:0-8403 GCA_964593155.1 uncultured bacterium | reverse complement strand
CGCCTATTTCGAGCCGAGGCGCAAATGCAACGCCCTTCGAATCTGACGCGGTGACAGGCCGCATCGAGAACGCTCTCGCTCACTTCCGCTGCGGAAGTGGTCCTGGCCGCCCGTCAACCGCCCTCCACAGCCCGATCGAACACCCCCTCCAACCCCGGATGCGCCCCCCGCAACCCGTCCACCACGGCCTTCGCCCACTCCAGGTACTCCCGCCGCCGCTCCTCCGGCCACTCCGCCGGCGGATTCGCGAGCACGTCGCGCACGTTCGCGATCTTGTCCGCGAGCTTGATCGCCTTCGCGTCGTCCGACAGCCGCGCGGCGTGCTCGATCTGCAGGCGCTTGCGTTCGGCCTTCGGCAGGTCCTTGTCGTCGGTCACGGCCATCACCAGGTCGGCGACCCGGTCGCCGAAGCGGTCGCGCAGTTCGGCCTCGGTGGTCTCGGTGTCCTCGACGGTGTCGTGCAGCACGGCCGCGCGTACGAGGTCGAGATCGGTCACGCCGCCCTCGTCGACCAGGATCCGGGCCACCGTGATCGGGTGGTTGATGTAGGGCGAGGCCTCGGCGTCCTTGCGGCGCTGCAAACGATGTTTGTCGGCGGCGAAGGCGAGGGCTTCGAACAGGTCCGTCAGCATCCGCAGATCCTCCATGCATCCTCCATCGGAACGAGCCCCCTACCTCGGCGCCTCCATCAACGTGAACAACAGATTGTCGATGAACGCCGGGTCCTGCGTCAGCTCGATGTGCGACGACGTGAGGAACACCACCTGCTGCCACGCGATCGGCGACACCAATCGCGTCTGCCACTCGCCGGCCACGCGTTCGTCCATGAGCGCGCTGGCGCGCAGGACCGTTCCGTCGCCCGGGGCGCGCTCCAGGATCTCGATCTCGCCCCCGGCGATCCGCACGCGGCTGGGTGTGGGGTGCGCATCGCCGGCGATCAGGTCGATGCGCAGGTCCGACGGAGGGGCGGAGGGGCGATCCAATGCCCGCGCGAAGCGTTCGGCGTTGCGCAGACACTTCGCGAGGTGATCGAGGGCGATCCGCCGGCGCGCGGACGCGTCCTCGACCGCGGGCAGCAATCGGCGCAACACCTCGTCCTGCTCCGGATCGGCCAGGCCCCACCCGCGCTCCGTCCACGTGTCGATGTCGTACAGCGCGCCGATCGGTGCGTCGGCTCCGTCCACGATCCGGCGGTGGCGGGGCCGCGGCAGCATCTCGTAGGCCGACGGCAGGGTCCCGAGCAATGCGGGCGGGTAGTGCGGGAGCAGGAACCCGAGATCCTTGCCGTGCAGGAGATCCTGCAGGGCCTGCGGCGCGCCGGCGTTGGGCGGAGCCACGAGCACGGCACGCTCCACGAGTTCGGCGCCGGCCCAGGTCGGAGGCGGAACCTCTCCCTCCGTGGGCAGCGGCGCGTCGCCGTAGCGCAGGTAGTAGCGCGTCAACAGCGCACCCATGGAGTGCGCCACGATGTCGAAGCGCACCTCGTGGTCGGTCACGCCGTAGCGGCGCGCGATCTCGCGCTCGACCTCCTTCTTGCGTTCGGTCATGAACGCGTGCAGGCGCCGCGCGTTGTCCACGTTGCTTCGGCGCCAGTCGTAGTCGAACTCGAAGCAGGTGAAATGGTCGGGGCCGTAGTCCAGGTCGCCGGGCTCGCTCGCCCGCCGGCTGCGGTATCCGCCCACGCCGAGCGCGTCGAGGATGTCGACATAGGCGTCGAAGGCGATCGCCATGCCCATGATCTCGATCTCGAGCTGATCGACCGGACCTACGGCCCGCACCGAGTCACGCAGGGCCGACAGCGGCACCCCCTCGGCCATGGGCAGGGCGAAGCGGCGTGCGCCATCGGGATGGTTCGGATCGGCCGCGTCGGAGTCACGCAGCCGGCCCCACACGGTCGCCCCGTCGGCATCGGCCAGGCGCGACCCCATGAGCCCGGGGATCAGGATCACCGGATTCCGCAGGTCGTCATGGGTCCTGGCCGCCCGACCGTAGAGGGTTCGCAGATCGGGCGCGGGAGGACCGCCGCAGGCGCTGAGCAGACCCACCACGAGGAGAGCCGCGCCTCCGATGCCCCACGACTTCCACCGCGGAAGTGGTCGAACGCGCGCGACGGATCGTTCCTCGCCGGACCGGTCGACCACCGGCCGCCGGAGCCTCGCAAGCACCATCCGATATCGCCTCGCTGTGATCGGGCGCTGAAGACACGAACCCGCCGAAGTCTAGCCGCCCGTGCAGCGCAGACAAACCCACGCTCCCGACTCCGTGACGCCCGCCACCGCAACCTCTCCCCCCATGGACCCCCGTCCCCCGATCCTGTACCGTCCCCCCCGACCAACCACCACCGCCTCCACACCCCCGAGCCCACACCTCCCCACCCACGCCTCCGGCCCCGTCACCATGACCGACGACATCATCCCCCTCGACCGCTACCGCCGCGCGGACACGGTCGCGATCCAGGGCGCGCTCACGGAACTCGACATCACGGTCGAGGAGCACCCGGGGCGTCGCTGGAACGCGCTGCTCTGGGCGCATCCGGACGGGCGGATCCTCGCCCACACCGTGATCCCCGCCGACGTTCCGCTCGACCAGCCGCCGCACGGGGCCGACGCCGACCGCGCGCTCGACATCGCGCGGGCTTCGTTGCGCGAAGCCCTGGACGAACTACTCGGCGACGGCGACGACGACGACGAAGCCGACGACCGATCACCGCCCGTCCGCGCCTCGATCGTGGTCGGCGATCCCTCGCTCGTGGGGCTGGCCCGCTCGGTGCGGGCCGACATCGGCTGCACCGTCGGTCCGACACCAGAGGCACAGCGAGCGGGTGACGCGCTCGCCGCATGGGTCGGGGGCGAGGCGGGGGCCGAGGGGCCGGACATGTCGGCGACCATGCCGCCGCGGGTGCCCGACGTCGACGAGGAGCTGTACCGACAGTTCGCCGAGTCCATGCGGTGGTTGCTCGACGCCGACCCCTGGCAGACCGTCGACCGCGCCTTCCACCTGATCGGGGTCGAGTGTCCCGATCTGGACCTGCCCGAGGGCATCGCCCATCTCGTACACGCTCCCGACGGCTCGGTCGGACTCATGCTGTTCGCCTCGATGGTCGACTGGCGGCTGTCGCAGGCGGTCGCCGAAGAGCTGGACGAACGTCCGGCCCTCGAGCGCTTCCCCTCGCACGTCGTCGTGAACACCTTCGAGCCCGAGGACCTCGACCCCGACCTGGCCGCCCAGCTCACGGCCTACGGCTGGACCACCCACGACGGCGGATACGTCCTGCCCATGGCGAACGTCCGGGGCCAGGGCCCGGCGCCGTGCTCCGAGGACCAGATCCGACAACTGGCCATGCTGGCCGAAGCCGTGGCCGGAATGAGCGAGCGCCACCTGCGCAACGCCACCTTCGACGGCCTGCACGGTCACGTCGGCGAGTTCGAATTCGGCGAAGACGAAGAAGAGCCGCTCCGCCTCGAAGTGACCGCACCCGCGCGTGACCTTCGCGGAGCCCGCGAGTTCGACGACTACGGTTCGGGACTGTCGCTGCGCGCGCTCGCCATCGAGTACCTGAGGCACCGTTCGGAGACCGTGAGCCGAGCGACCGTCGACAAGGACCACGCCGCCCTCACCGATCTGTTCGAGTCGATCGACTTCACGTGGAAGCCCTTTCTTCACGACGACTTCGGACCGGCGCACGAGATCCTCGGCTGCGAGACCCTCGCCGCGGGCATCGCCGACCACGCGCGTCTGACGCTGTTCGTACCCCTGCCGGACTGGCCACGCCGGATCGCGAACGGCCGCCGCGCGCTCCGCGGCTTCGTGAAGTGGCTGGTCGCCGAGAAGGCCCTCTACGCGAATGCCGCTCCCTACGTGCTCGCACCGGTCGATCTCGCACACGAGGACGGCACGCGCTGCGTCGAGTCCTTCCGCCAACTCTTCACGGCCGTCCGGGACACGCGTCCGGACGAGGCCGTCGAAGAGCACCCGGAAGCCGGTGAGGTCGACCTGCCGTGGGGCAGCGGCTACGAGTACCGCGTGCAGCGCTTCGAACGCGATCGTCTCTGGCTGCGCGACGGCGGCAACAAGACGGGGTCTCCGATCCGGCTGCCCGGAACGGATCTCTCAGGCGTTGGTCTGCAGCGCGGGGACGTCCTGGTCGCCCGCGTCGGCCGTGTCGTCGGCGGCAAGGGCAAAGGACAGCGTCGGCTGCTCGAGATCCACCAGGTGATCCGCGCGGAGTTGTCGACGTGGTGGTAGGAGCGTGATCGACGCGATCATCGCACCGTGGCGACGACGCCGATCCCCCACTCCTCGACGACGTCGGCCAATCGCTCCATGCGCATCGGCTTGCCCAGGAACGCATCGCACCCGGCCGCCAGCACCCGCCGTCGCTCCTCCTCGGAGTCGGCGGCGGTGACGGCCACGATCACCGGCTGCTCGTTCTCGGGCCATTCGGCGCGGATGCGGCGCGTGGCCTCCAGGCCGTCCAGCACGGGCATGCGGACGTCCATCAGCACCAGGTCGTAGTCCCGCTCGCGCAGAGCCTCGAGCACGGCCCCGCCGTCGTCGACGCAATCGCACTCGAGGCCCAGCTTGGCGACCATGCGCGCGGTGACCTTCTGGTTCACCGCGTTGTCGTCGGCCACGAGCACGCGCGCGGCAACGGCGGTCTGCTCGACCACGGTCGCGTCCGGGCGAACGGCCACGGTGTCGTCGTTCAACGCTGCCGTCCACGCACGCACCAGCCCGCGGATCTTCACCGGCTCGAGCACGTAGGCGTGCGACGCGTCGCGCGGACGCTCGGTGGCACGCACACAGCGGAGCCCGGGAACGTCGGTCGGAATGCGACCGGCGTCGAGGCTCCGATCGACCATCCACAGGTCGAAGCCGGCGCCCGGACCGACGTCGTCGGGCGCCACGCGCGTCACGCGCGCACCGAGGGCCTCGGCCATCGCCCGCACCGCCTCGAAGGCCATGTCGTCGTCCTCGACCACGCCCACGTGCACTCCACGAAGACGACCGCTCTCGTCGAAGACGGGCTGCTCGGCCTGCGGATCCGCGTCGAGCCGCACCGTGAACCGGAACACCGAGCCTTCGCCGGGCGTGCCCTCGGCCTCGATGTGGCCGTCCATGGCCTCGACCAGCTGCTTGCAGATGGCCAGGCCCAGTCCCGTGCCGCCGAACTTGCGCGTGGTCGACGCGTCGGCCTGGGCGAAGGCCTCGAACAACGTCTCTGCGGTCCCCGGATCGATACCGATGCCCGTGTCGTGCACGGACACGCGGATCTCGCCGTCCACCGTGCCGGGCTCGACGTGCACACCGACGCGGCCCTGCTCGGTGAACTTCACCGCGTTGCCCAGCAGGTTCACGATCACCTGCCGCAAGCGGGTCACGTCGCCGAGGAACGTCTTCGGCAACGCGCAGTCGACGGACAGCACCACGTCGAGGTCCTTCTCCCATGCCCGCAGGGCGACCACGTCGACGGCGTCCTCCGCGCAGGCACGCAGGTCGAAGACCCGGTGTTCGAGCTCCAGCCGTCCGGCCTCGATCTTCGAGAAGTCGAGGATGTCGTTGATGATGTCGAGCAGCGAGTCGCCGCTGCGTCGGACGATGTCCACGAACTCGCGCTGCTCGTCGTCGAGATCGGTCTCGGCCAACAGAGTGGTCATGCCGATCACGCCGTTCATGGGCGTGCGGATCTCGTGGCTCATGTTCGCCAGGAAGCGGCTCTTGGCGGCACTGGCGTCGAGCAGCTGCGCGTTGGCGCTCTCGAGTTCGTCCTTGGTCCGCTGCAGTTCTCCGAGCGCGGCCTCGAGTACGCGGTTCTTCCGCGCCAGCTCCGACGTGCGGTCGGCCACCTCGGACTGCAGGACACGATTGCGCCGCTTCATCTCGACCACGCGCAGCTGATGCACGCCACGCGCGATGGCCAGCAGCACCACGGCGACCACCAGGACGAACCACGCGCGCTGCCAGAACGGCGGGGTGATCGACCACGCGACCGCCTCGACCGGTGACCACGGACCGCCGTAACGACGGCCCCGCACTTCGAGCGTGTAGTCGCCCGGCGCCAGGTTGCGGACCTGCAGTTCGTGCTCGTGCAGGGCCTGCCACTGGTCGCTGTATCCGCGCAGGCGGTACTGCAGATCAATGCGCCGACGCGGATCGTAGCTGGTACAGACCACGTGCACTTCGAGGTCGCGACGGTCGGCGGACAAACGTTCGCCGGGCTCGAGGACCTGGCCGCCGAGCAGCGCCTGCTCGATCTGCACCGCCGGAGGCCGCTTGCGATCGACGTCGAGATCGGGTCGGTACCGCGTGAGCCCTTCGGCCGTCCCGAACCAGAGCGTGCCGTCGTCGTCGCACCAGAAACCACCGGCGTTCGACTCGGCGCTGCCGTAGCCCTCGGACTTGCCGTAGTTGACGAACGACGTGCCGTCGAAGCGATCGACGCCCCGGGCGGTTCCGATCCACAGGTTGCCGTCGAGGTCGACACCGAGCGAGTACACGGCCGGATTCGTCAGCCCGTCTTCGGTGGTGTAGGTCCGGAAGCTCTCGCCGTCGAAGCGGGTGACGCCCATCGACGAGTGGTAGCCGAACCACACGTCGCCCTCGGGCCCTTCGCACAGGTAGTAGGGCTCCGCCGCGGCCAGCCCATCGGCGACCGTCCACGTGCTCCAGCTCTCACCGTCGTAACGCGACAGACCACGCAGGCCAGAGTAGTACACCGATCCGTCGGAGTGGGCGAGCAGCCGTCCGTTGCCGTAGGCCTCGCCGGGAACGGGCATCTCCTCGAAGTGCTCGCCGTCGACGCTGCGCACGGGCGGGTGATTCCGCTGGGCCACCCAGATCGCGCCGTCGGTGGCCTGGACGATCTGGTCCGCCCACGTGTTCCCGGCCGGGGTCTTCACCCGTGACCAGGCGCCGTCGTCGTGGCGCAGCACACCGCGGTTCGTTCCCACCCACAGCCGTCCGGAGCGATCCTCGGTCAGGAAGAGCACCCACAGCCGCGAATCGTCACCGGGCAGGTCGACGGCCTCGAAGCGACCATCGCGCATGCGGGCCAGACCGCGGACGGTCCCGACCCAGAGCGTGCCGTCGCGCGTGCGCACGACCGGCCGCACGTTGCTCGACGGCAGCCCCTCGGCGGTGGTGAAGTTGGCGAAGGCCCGCCCGTGGAAGACCGCCAGGCCGCCGAAGCCGCCCAGCCACGGCAGCCCCTCCCGATCGAACGTCACCGTGGCGACCGACGAGAAGGGCAGGCCCTGATCGGGCCCGATCGTCCGCGGCTCCGTGCCGTCGAAGACCACGACCCCGTCGCGCGTACCCATCCAGACGGTGCCGTCGCGGGCTTCGGTCAGATCCGCGGGCGTGGAGCGCGGGAAGTCGCGTCCCGCACGGAACACCCGTTCGACCCGGCCCTCGTCGTACACGACCACGCCCCGGGCCCGCGACGCCCAGATCCGGCCGTCGGCGCGCACCAGGAGGTCCCTGCCACCGCCCAGGTCCCCCTCGGGCGTCTCGAAGGTCTCGACGTGACCACCCGGACTCCATCGCTGCAACGTGCCGTCGAGGGACAACAACAGCAGCGCGCCCGAAGATCCGCGTTCGAGAGCGACCAACGGCTCGGGTGCCAGACCGGCATCCGGCCCCATGCGTACCGAGCGCTCGGCCGCGCACCGTATCAGACCGGTCGAGGTCCCCATCCACACCACACCGTCGTCGTCGATGAGAAGGTCGTTCACCGGGCCCGAAACGAAGCCCGGATCCTCGACGCGTCCGTCGGCGTCGATCCGCGCTGCCCCGTGGTTCGTGCCGACCCAGACCACCCCGTCCGGCGCCTGGGCGATCGCATTGATCCAGTCGTTGGGCAATCCGTTCCGGGTGTCGAAGCTACGGAAATGGACGCCGTCGAAGCGGTTCACCCCCGCCTGCGTGCCGATCCAGAGATAGCCGTCGCGGTCCTGGAAGATGGAGCGGACCGAGAGCTGGGAGAGCCCGTCGTCACCGGTGTAGAGCTGGAAAGTCCGTTGCTGCGCACGGACTTGCTCGCTCGAGGCCAGCGAGGCCACGAGGGCGACCACACACGCGAAGCGTGCGCACCAGCGGCGAGAGATCGGGACCAAGGGCGCCTCCCGTCGACCGGTCGGAGGATCGCGCCGCGTTGCGCTCCCACATGCACCGCGGCGAAGGCGCGGACCGGTCGCGCGGGACCGTGCAATTCGTGCACCAGGGCGTGCGGGGAGGGATGGGGAGTCCTCGGGAAGGACCGGAAACGACCTGGCGCGATGGGAATTCGACGGGTTTCGCAGCGGGGAGCGCGGTGGTCCGTGGTGGTGGGCCCCCGGGGACTCGAACCCCGCACCGGCAGATTAAAAGTCTGCTGCTCTACCTGATGAGCTAGAGGCCCACCGC
>CAZQHE010000157.1:0-8436 GCA_964593155.1 uncultured bacterium | reverse complement strand
GATCCGATGCGTACTCGTGGCCCGGCGGCGATGACGTGATTCAGTCGAGATAGGCGGCAATGCCCGCCGCCAGGTGACGCCGATTCGCCACCAGGGTCGCGGGATCGCGGTATCCGCTGCGCGTCGCGCCGATCGTCTTGTTGATGTCGAGCAGGATGGGCCGACCCTCGTACACCACGTAGTCGATCTTGCCGTAGTCCACACCGAACCGCTCCCGCCACGCGAAGGTCTCCGGGTGGGGCTCGACGTCCTCGCTGGCAAGACTGCGGCGCGCCTTGATCACTCGGTGGTCCGAGCGCACGAGCGTGCACCGCCACCGGTCGCCGAGGACCAGCATCATCCGAAGATGATGCAGACCGTTCTCGATCTCGGGCACGAAGCGCTCCACGACGAGCCGCGGATCGTTCCACACCCACGAGGGGACGTCGGTGATGCCGTCGAAGATCTCGTAGTCGAGGTGACCCAGGGGGATGCGGTGCGGGCGCAGGCGTGCGTCCAGGCGACGTCGCAGCCGCAACAAGGCGGGCACGCGCCGTTCGAGTGCGCTGACTTCGAGCGCCCGTTCGGGAAGGCCTCCGTAATTGAGATCCGATTTCACGATCACCGGTCCGGTCCAGTCGTCATCCGTCCCGACGAGCTGATCACTCACCGTCGACTTGCGGATGTCACGCAGTCGTCCGTTGACCGCCCGGGGGTAGCGTGTGGCGAATTCCATGTAGTGATTGGGCACCACGGACAGGTCGACGTGCACGAAGACCAGATCGGCGGCGACGAATCGGCGCGGACCGAAGACGTAGTCGACGTGGTGGCCGTCCTCGCGCCAGAACTCGGCCAGGTGGTGGACGATGTAGCGGGTGGGGTCGCGTTCGTTCTCGTGGAAGAGAACGACGATGCGCGGGGCGCTCATCGGGTGGCTCGAGGGCGGGGGTGGACGGCGAGCATCGCCTCGGCCAGGCGGACCGCGTTGAGAGCCGATCCGACCCTCAGGTTGTCGCCCAGGCACCAGAGGGCGATCGCATGCTCCCCCGCGCGCCGGATCCGCGCGGCGAGGACGTCGTCGGTTCCGGCCACGGCGCTCGGCCCCGGGGCACCGTCCACCACGCGCACGCCGAAGGCCGCCTCCAGGAGCGCCGCCGCGTCGTCGGGTGGACGGCGAAAGCGCACGTGCAGGCTGGCGCCGTGTCCGACCGCTACGGGGACCCGTACGCAGGTGGCGTGGACCGGGAAGTCCGTGTCGAGGAGACGCGGCAGCTCCCGGACGAGCTTGGCCTCTTCGCTCGTCACGCCGTCGTGCTCGCGTCCGATGCCCGGCACGAGGTCACCACGCAGATCACGCCCGAAGGGCCCCGGGTCGCCGGTGTCCAGAGCCCGCAGACCAGCGGCTCCGGCGCCGCTGGCCGCTTGGTAGGTGCTGACCACGAGTTCTTCGATCTCGTACGCGCGGTGCAGGGACGCCAGGGCCAGGGCGATCTGGGTCGTCGTGCAGTTCGGGCTCGCGATCAGGTTCGTGCTGGCGTCGACGACCCGGTCGTTCACCCCGGCGGCGACGAGCACGGCGCGCGGGTCGCGTCGGAAGGCCGCACTCTCGTCGACGACCAACGCGCCGGCTTCGATCCACGCGGGAACGTGGTCACGAGCGACCTCGTCGGGCGTGCAGCTCAGGACCAGGTCACCGGCCGACGGTCGGAAGGTCTCGAGGGCCTCGACATCGAAGACCGCACCGTCGAACGTCACGCCCTTCCGGGCGCGCGAAGCGAACAGACGCAGTCCGTCGCACGGGAACGAGCGCTCCCGCAGAAGCTCCACGACCAGCCGTCCGACCAGTCCCGTGGCGCCGACGACGGCGACGTTCACGCCACGCTCCGTCGGTCGTCCGCCGTGGAGTGCACGTCCGCGATCCAGGTCCCGGGCTCTTCCGGATGGCCCGTGTGTCGTACGTGGATGGGGATCCGGGCCCGCCACGCGGGCTCGATGCTCGGCCCGTGGAGGACCCGTGCGCCCGTGCGGGCCAGGGCGTCGGCCTCGCTCCACCGCATGTGGGTGATCAACCGGGAATCGGGGTGCTCACCGGGGTCGCGGGCGTGGATGCCGTCGACGTCCTTCCACAACTCGACGACGCGCGCGCCGAGCGCGGCGCCGATCGAGGTGGCCGAGGTGTCGCTGCCACCGCGGCCGAGCAAACGGAGGCGTCCGGTCGGGGAGATCCCGCCGAATCCCCCCACGACCGTGACCTCGGGCCGTCGGGGATCGAAACCCAGGTCGAGGAAGCGCCGTGCCGTGGCCACCTGGTCGACGGCAGGCACCGCGCCCGCGCGCAGTGCCACGGCACGCAGACCGAAGTCCTGCGCGGGGCACCCGGACTCGACCAGGAGTGCGTGGAAGATCGCACTCGAGATCCGTTCGCCCAGCGAGTGGACCTCCGGCTCCGGCCCGGTGCCGATACGATCGGGGAGCGATCGCAGCGCCGACTCGACGCTCTCTCGCGGCGCGTCCGCAATGGCTCCGAGGGCATGTTCGTGGATCCCGAGAAGCACCGCCGTGGCCGCGACCGGATCGGCGTCCGCACCGATGAGCACGTCCGTGGTCTCGCCGATCGCGGACACCACGACCACCGTCTTGTCCTTTCCGGACGACTCCAGGACCTGATCTCTCGCGGCCAGGAGGTGTTCGCGCGTCGCGAGCGAAGAACCTCCGAATTTCATGACGAGCATCGCTGTCGACCTCTCGAAGTCAGTGCCCGTGGGGAATCAGCATATCAGGAAGTGGGCCGTGCCCGCGCGACGAGTTCGGGGCCTGCAGTCCACACGTCACCGAACGTGGTCCCGGCCAACCCGGAACGCCTCGGTCTTCCTGATGGTTCCTCGGTGAGCGTTCTCCATTCGGCCGCCGGACGGACCCGCCGTCCCTCCCCGGAGAACGCGTGAACGACCCGATCCGCACATGGAGGACGCCGGACCGCCGACATCGATCGACCCGAGGGCCGCTCTCGTCGACCCTCCGGTCACCGAGAACCTGCCGTCGAGCTTCGCGACCGAGTCGTCGAACCAGTACTCGATCGTGGCCCCGAAGTCGGGCGCGACGCAGCTGGTCCGTGGCAGCCGCTCGGGCGCGAGCGTGGTCACCTGGACGAAGACCGGACGCGTCGTGAGCCTGAACATGTCCGCCGAGTACAGCGATCCCGAGGTCTGGAACGCCGACCTCGACCAGCTCTTCGTCGATGCGATGGGGTTCGTGGCGAAGCGGTGAGTCGATTCACGGGGATGTACCGACTGGACGGCGCGCGGAGCCGACTTCCGCCGCGAAAGCGCTCTCCGCCGAGCCCGACTTCCGCCACCGAAACGCACCCACGCAGAACGGGGCCCCGCCACCGCAGAGCCCCGTTCCGTTGACCCGACGAATGGTCAGCCGCGACCTCAGTCGCTGCTACCGACCATCTCCTCCTTCAGCTCCTCGTAGTCGAGTTCGTACGACGGCTTCTCCTCGCCGTCCTCGAGGAGGAAGTGGTTCATCCAGCGCTGCAGGCGCAGCGAGTAGTCGAGCTTGCCGGCAGCCTTGCGGTTGCCGTGGCCCTCGCCGGGGTACCACACCAGGCGCACGGGCGCGTCGGCCATGTGCTCGAAGTAGCGGTACATGATCATCGACTGGGTCGGGTGCACGCGCGGATCGTCCTTGCCGTGCAGGATCAGCAGCGGGGTCTCGCTGCCCTTGGCGTGGTAGATCGGGCTGCGCTCGAGGAAGAACTCCCAGTCGGTGTAGACCTTGCGCGGGTTCTGGTGCACGAGCTGCGACTCGCGTGGGATGTCGGTGGTGCCGAACTTCGAGTACTGCTCGCTGATGCCGACGAACATCACGCTGGCCTGGAAGTGCTCGCTGAGCTTGGTCGCACCCCACGCGCTGGCGTAGCCACCGTAGCTGCCGCCGGTGATGCCCACGCGGCCCTCTTCGACCAGGCCGAGCTCGATGAGATCGTTCACGCCGTCGACGACGTCGTCGAACTCCTTGCCGCCGGGATCCCCCTGGCTGGTCATGGTGAAGTCGTAGCCCCGGCCGGTGCTGCCGCGGTAGTTCGGGTACCACACGAAGTAGCCCTGCGCGGCCATGTACTGCCCCGGACGCGAGTACCAGGTCTTCCAGCCATTGCGCTCGTGGGCCTCGGGTCCGCCGTGGATCACGGCGACCAGCGGATAGACCACACCGTGCTGGTAGTCGACCGGATGCACCAGGATGCCGTGCAGCTCCATGCCGTCGCGCGCGGTCCAGGTGTGCACGGTCTGGTCGCCGAGGTCGATCTCGCTCAGCCACTCGTTGTGCACCGTCGCGCGCTCGGGGTCCTGCCCCGTGCGGCCCACGAACACCTCGCCCGGATGCTCCGGGCTGTCGCCGACGAAGGCCATGTGCTCGCCGTCTTCGGTCACGCTCATCGACAGGAGCACGGGCTGACCCTCGTCGACCAGCACGTTCGGCTCGCCGCCGGTCGCGGAGATCTCGCCGATCTGCGTGTGCACGTTGCTGTCGAGAAGATAGAGGATCGTGTCGTCGTCCCTCCACGCGACGCCGTTCACGTGACCCTCGACACCGGGCATCAGGTTGGTCGGCTCGCCGCCGGTGGCGCGGGCGACCATGAGCTGCCCCTCGGCCGGATCGTGGATGTCGATGGCGCCGATGAAGGCCACGTGCTCGCCGTCGGGGCTGAAGGCCGCCTGGCCCAGCTTGCCCTCGGTCTCGATCTCGCCGGCGATGTCGCCGGTCACCAGGTCGACCAGCGTGTAGGTGCGGAACATGTAGTACAGGTCGATCCGCGAGTCCTCGGCCATGCTCACGAGTACGTGGTCGTGGCCGGGACGGTAGTGCAGGTTGCTGGGATGACCCTCGAGCTCGATGTGGCGCGGGTCGAGGTCCCCGTTGCTGCGGAAGTCGTCGAGGTCGACGTTCACCACGTACAGCTGGTTGTTCTTGATGTTCTCCTCGTAGAACTCCATGTCGAAGCCCTGTTCCTCGAGTTCCTCCTCGCGCTCGGTCTCGCCCTCGCGCGCCAGGAACGCAACGCGCGTCCCGTCGTCGTTGAACGCGTACTCGGCGATGCTCTCGTCGTGCTCGAGGAGCTTGCGGGCCTCGCCGCCGCTCGCGCTGATCACGTACAGCGAGCGGTTGTCGTCGCCCTCGCGCTCCGTGAGGAAGGCGATGTGCGAACCGTCGGGAGTCCAGCTCACGCTGCTGACGTTCACCTCGCCGGTGACGAAGGGACGGCTCTCGCCGGCCTCGACGTCGTAGACGTGCAGCTCGATCCAGTTGGAGCCGTTGTCGTCGACCATCGGCTCGCGAGGCACGCTGAGCGTGTAGGCCACGTGACTGCCGTCGGGCGAGATCTGGGCCGAGCGCACCGACTGGATCTTGGTGACGTCGAACGGCGTCATGCCGCGGGCGAACACGTCCGACGCGGTGAAGGTCAGCCCGAGGGCGAGGGCCACCGCGAGCGACGCACGGAATCGATTCCGCATGGCGTTTCCTTCGGATGGGAGTGGGGCGAAAACGGGTGGATCGGCGGCCCCTGGCGCGGGATTCCGCCGTCGGATTCGGAACCCAAAGGGTAGGACGGCCCCGCGTGCGGAGCAACTCGCCGCCGGCCGGAACCGCCGACACCGGAACGGGTTCAGGAGGCCGCGCGAACCTGCCCGCAGGTGTCCACGTGCCGTGCGTGCTGGCAGCGGATCACTTCGTTGTGGAACAAGGCCTCGGTGACCACGCCCACGAACTGCGCCTCGGCGCCGTGCAGCCGGAACGCCGGCCCGCCGCACAGACCGGCCAGCCGCCCCGGCATGACCGCGCCTTCCATCAGCGCCGAGAAACGGCGCTCGGCCGTCTTCTCGACCACGAACGAGTACTGCACCTGCGCCGGCCACTGGTCCTGCGGGAATCCGAGCACGGTCACCCGATCGCCGGGCTCCACGGCCGGCGCTGGCCAGTCCAGCGGATTGTGGAAGGTCCACTCGTCGCCGAGGTGCACGAGCTCCTCGGGCTCGAGCCGCAGTGTGGCCAGGTCGTGGCGCCGGCTGATGCACAGGATGCGCTCGCGCAGGTCGGCAACCCTCATGTTCCCGAGCCAGACCTCCGCCGTGGGATCGCTGCGGAAGCGCTCGAGACACTCGTCGACGACGTGCGCGACGGTCACCGCGAAGGGACGGTCGATCCACAGCAACGACGCGCTGGCGTTGCGAATCGGTCCGGCACCTTCGTGTTGCGACGGGACCAGGGCGATGGGAAGGGAATGGCTGCGAAGGCCGGGCGCGGCACTCATGCGCCACAGGCTAGGCCGTCGTCGCGACCTCGCCAGCGATGCGTCGCAATCGATCCCACAGGGCCTCGACGTGCCGCTCCTGCGTGCGCGCGTTGCCCACGGCCATGCGCAGGGCGAAGCGCGCGTCGCCGCCGCGCTTCACCACGGTGTGCGACACGAACGAGCGTCCGTCCTCGTTCACGCGGTCCATGATCGCGGTGTTGTGGGCGCGCAGCGCGTCCTCGTCGCCGGCGAGAGCGGGCGGGACGTGCCGGTACAACACCGTGCTCATGGGCGCGGGCGCCAATCGTTGCCAGTCGTCGGCCGCGTCGATCCAGCCGGCGAACGCGGCGGCCAGATCGACGTGGTGTTCGATCAACGCCGCGATCCGTTCACGACCGAACCACCGCAGCACGAACCACAGCTTCAGCGAACGGAAACGGCGGCCGAGCGCCACGCCGTAGTCCATGAGATTGCGCGCGACGTCGTCCTCGGGCGTCATCAGGTAGGGCGGCACCAGCGAGAACGCGGCGCGGAAGGCGCTCGCATCGCGGTAGAGCAGCACGCTGCAGTCCATGGGAACGAACAGCCACTTGTGCGGGTTGACCACCACGCTGTCGGCGCGGTCGACGCCGTCGAGCACCCAGCGGAAGCGTTCGCTCGCCGCCATGGCGCCACCGTAGGCCGCGTCGACGTGCAACCACAGGCCTTCCTCGGCGCACACGTCCGCGATGTCCGCCACCGGATCGACCGACGTGGTCGAGGTCGTGCCCGTGGTCGCCACCACGGCCATCGGGACCACGCCGTGCACGCGGTCCTCGGCGATCGCCGCGCGCAGGGCCGCCGGGTCGAGGCGGAAGTCGTCGTCGACGGCCACGCGCCGGCATCCCTCCACTCCCAGCCCGAGGACGATGCACGCACGCTCGACCGAGCTGTGCGCCTCTTCACTGCAGTACACGCGCAGGGGCGGACGGCCGGCGAGGCCCGTCTCGCGCACTGCACCGTCGGTGATCCGGTGCCGCGCGGCGGCCAGCGCAACCAGTGTGCTCGTGCTGGCCGTGTCCTCGATGTGACCTTCGAAGTGTTCCGGAAGTCCCAACAGATCGCGCACCCAGGAACAGGTACGGAGTTCCAGCTCGGTGGCCGCCGGTCCGGTGCGCCAGAGCATGGCGTTGTCGTTCAGCGTGGCGATCAGCGTCTCGGCCAGGATGCCCGGGCCGCTGCCGGTGTTCGAGAAGTAGGCGTGGAAACCGGGGTGGTTCCAGTGCGTCGTGGCCGGCACGATCAGACGGTCGAAGTCCGCCAGGATCGTGTCCATCGACTCGCCGTGTTCGGGAGCCCGCGCGGGAAGTTGCGACGACAGGTCTCCCGGCCGCACCTTGGCGAGCACCGGCAGGTCCTCGACGCGGCCGACGAAGTCGGCGATCCAGTCGGCCACGGCATGCGCTTGCCGCCGCAGCTCGTCGGGATGCATGTCGTTGGTCTCGACGGGTTCGTCCATGCGCAGGTCCTTCGTTCGGTCACCGAGCTTCGACCGTCCCGATGGTAGTGCCAGCCGCGACGCGTGACGACCCACACCCCTCTCCGGAAGCCCACCCATGCAGGACCTCGTCCGCACCGAGATCCGTCCGCCGGTGGCACGCATCACCATCCGCGGTCGTCGTCACCTCGACGGCCCACTGGTCGATGCGTTGCACCGGGCCTGGGACGCCGTCGACACACGCGACGACCTGGAACTGGTGTCGTTCGACAACGAGGGCGACGACTTCCTGGTGGGCGTCGACGGCCACTGGGTGGTCGAACGCATGGAAGACGACGACCTGACGGCGATCGAGGACTTCGTGCGCAACGGCCAGGGATTCCTGCGCCGGCTCGACTCCGCCCGCCCGCGGACCCTGGCCCGCGTGCACGGCTTCGCCACCGGTGCCGGCGCCGAGTGGATCGCCGCCTGCGACGCCGTCCGCGCCACGCCCGACGCCCACATCGGCCTGCCCGAGACCGGCCTGGGCATCCACCCCGCGCTGGGCGGAACCCAGAGGCTGCCCCGGCGGATCGGCTTCGCGGCCGCCCGCTGGGCGATCCTCACCGGAACCTACCTCAGCGCGGCCGGTGCGCGCACCCTGGGTCTGGTCGACGCGCTCGAGGACGAGGACGGCTGGACG
>CAZQHE010000156.1:4754-8542 GCA_964593155.1 uncultured bacterium | reverse complement strand
ATGTGGCTGGTCACGACCTACTTCCTGCACACCGTCGGCGAGCTGTGCCTCAGCCCGATCGGATTGAGCTCGATCACCAAGCTCGCCCCGCAACGCCTCGTCAGCCAGATGATGGGCACGTGGTTCGTGGGTGCGGCGCTCGACAACCTGATCGCCGGCCTGGTGGCGGGCTTCATCGAGGACATGCCGCAGGACCAGCTGTTCTCGACCGTCGCACTGATCGTGATCGGTTCGGGTGTGGTCTTCCTGCTCTTCGCCAAGCCGATCGGCAAACTCACCCACGGCGTGAAGTAGGACATGCCCTCGATCCGCAAGCACATGCTGGTCGTCGGCGACCGGCTGCTGGTCAAGCCCGTGGAGGGCGAGGAACGGACGGACACCGGCCTCGTCCTCCCGGCCACGGCCGTCAACGACCAGCAGGTCCGTTCGGGGCGCGTGATCAAGGTGGGGCCGGGCATCCCCGTGCCCGAGCCCATGGACCATGACGAACCGTGGAAGAAGCGCGAGCCCTCGGCGCGCTACGTGCCGCTGCAGGCACGCGAGGGCGACACGGCACTGTTCCTGAAGAAGGCCTCGGTCGAGATCAAGTTCGAGGGCGAGAACTACCTGATCGTTCCGAACAGTGCCGTGTTGTTGCTCGTTCGCGAGGAACTCGACCTGAGCGAGGACCTACCGGAGAGCGACTGACGCCCACGGCCGACCCGGCCGCCCGCGCTCATGCGGCCTCGCGTTTGATCACCACCAGGGTCACGTCGTCGGACTGCGGCACGTCGCGCACGTGCCGCGACACCGCGTCGAGGATCGCGCGCCGGATCGACGCGGCGCTCTCGTGGCGGCGAGCCACCGCGATCTCACGCAGCCGATCCTCCCCGAAGAAGTTCGTGACGATCTCGTCGTCCTCGTCGTCCTCCTCACGGTCCGCCTCGCTCGGTGCGGGCAGCGCGGCCAGGTCGAGCCCCGGGATGCGGGTTCCGGGGCCCATGGCCTCGGTGATCCCGTCGGTGTAGAGGATCAGGCTGTCGCCCGGCTCGAGCGTCGCCCGGCACTCCGTGTAGTCCTGTCCCGGGAGCATGCCCAGGATCAGACCTCCGGGCGGCAGGGTCTCGAGCGTGCCGTCGGCCCGCACCACCAGCGGTGGCTCGTGCCCGGCGTTCACCCCCACCACCCGGCCGGTGCCGGGCTCGAGGACCCCGTAGAAGAAGGTCGCGAACATGTGCGTGTCGGTGCTGCGCGCCAGCAGGTCGTTCATGCGCTCGACGACCTCGGTCACCGGCGCCTCGTGCAGCACCTGTCCCTGCAGGCTCGCCTGCAGGTTGCTCATCAGCAGGGCCGCCGGGATCCCCTTGCCGCTCACGTCGGCCACCGCCACGCCCAGACGCCCGTCGGGCAACGGGATGAAGTCGAAGTAGTCGCCGCCGACCTGCTTGCTCGGCGTGCTGCCGCCGGCGAGCTGGTACCCGTCGACGTCGGGCAGCGCCTCCGGTAGCAGACGCATCTGGATCCGCCGCGCGGTCTCGATCTCCTGCTCCAGGCGCTGCTTCTCGACGATCTGGTCCTGCGCCACGCGGATCGCCCGGGTCATGTCGTTGAAGCCCTCGGCGAGATCGCCGAACTCGTCCTGGTTGGGCAGGTCGACACGCGTGTCGAGGTCACCGCCCGCCAGACGGCGCATCGCCTTGTGCAGACCGCCGACGGCCAGGGTGATCCCGCCCACGATGCGCAGACCGAAGTACAGGGCCAGTGCCTCGAGCATCAGGAACAGCACTGCGATCACCAGCAGCGCGACGCCGACCACCTGGTTCACCACGTTCGCGTCGGAGGTGATCAGGCCCACCAGGTCCACGACGCGCGTCCGCAGGCTGATCAGGGCGCTGGTCGACTCGAGCGTGCCCGCCTCGAGATCGTGGACGTCGATCGTGGCGCCGCCGAACACCCGCCACTGTTCGGTCCAGGACGCCGGCTCGTCGGCCGTGTCGAGCGAGCCGGGCCGCGCCCGCAGGCGCCCCTCGCCCTCGCCGATCGGAATCCCTCCGGTCTCGCGCCCGCCGAACATCACGCGGACGTCGGAGTCCTCCACCGCCCCCATCAGATCGACCTCGCAGCCGAGCTGGTCGGCCAGACGCTGGATGCTCTTCGGCCCGAGCCGCCGGCCGCCGAGCAGCACGCGCCGTCCGTCCTCGTCGAGACCGGTGCGCACGGCCCAGATCTCGCCGGCGTGGCGCACCCACAGACCCTGAGGGACCGGATCGAAGCCGGCGTGTTCGATCGCGTCGGCCAACTCGTCGCGCCAGGGCGGCGGGGCCGGACTCTCGATCTCTTCGGCGATCCCGACCGCGCCGAAGCCTTCCTCGAAGGGTCCGGGCCCGTGCAGGTCGCCGGTGGCGACCCGATCCAGCCAGCTGCCGAGCACCGACTGGGCGTGCGTGCTGGTGCTGCTTCCCACGACCCCGTACACGACCACCAGCGCCAACGCCGCCAGCAGGACCACGGGAACGGCTGCGATCAGGAAGCCCGCCACGGCCAGCTTCGGGCGCAGACGCAGGAAGTGCAGACGGATTCCCAGGAAGAGGTGGACCGCGGTCACCGCCGCGGCCACCACGAGGGTCAGGCGCGCGCTGCCGTGGACGTGGTGCAGGATCTCGCCGAACCAACCGCGCGCCTCGGGCAGGTCGGGAACGACGGCGACCAGCACGAGGGCGAGCACGCAGACTCCGAAGAGAACCGCCCGTTGCCCCGACGAGAAGAGCCGCAGCACCCGGTGGCGGCGCAGCACCAGGAAGAGCACGATCGCCGCGGAGAAGGCCACGCGTCCGACGCCCGACAGCCCCGGGACGAGGAGCAACGCGCCCGCCAGGCACAGACCGATCGTCCACCCGCGCGAAACCAGGATGTGCGGGCGGTGCACACGTACCAGTTCGACGATCACCACCGCGCCGGCCGGAGCGCCCACGAGGTGACTCCAGATCCCCGGCAGCCATCCGCCCGCCATCATCACCAGCGCGGCCACGCCCACGCGTCGGAGCCGCCTCAGCGCCGCGAGCGCCTCCGGCGAGGTCTGCCGGCGACGGACCCGGCCGCCGATCATCTGCAAGGGTGTGTCGATCGCTCGCTCGTCGGACATGCCACCGGCCCCCGGAAGGAATTGCCGGGTCCCACGTGGAATCCCCGTCCGCCGCCCCGGCGCTCGGACTCTAAGGGCTGCCCACCCCACGTCAACGCCGTGGAAAGGGCCGATCCGGGGTCAAGGTTTCCCGGACGGCCTCCGATACCCACCCGACGAGACCAATGGCGAAGTGCCCGACGACCTTCGATGCGCGGCCGTCCCGAGCAGCCGGAACGATTCCGCGGGACGTGTCGCGCTTCGACGATCGCCACGCTCGAACTCGAGCCGGCGCTCGCCCGGGCCGCGGGGACGGAACCCCCGGCCACGACCTCTCAGCAATCGGGAGAAGAGCAGACCATGGCGACGATTCTCGCGGTCGACGACTCGCGCTCGTTGCGCCAGATGGTGACCGTCACGCTCCAGAGCGCCGGCCACACGGTGACCGAGGCCGAAGACGGCGTGCAGGCCCTCGACATCGCCAAGAGCAACAGCTTCAACCTGGTCCTGACCGACGTGAACATGCCGAACATGGACGGCATCACGTTGATCAAGGAACTGCGCCAGCTGCCCAGCTACAAGTTCACCCCCATGCTCGTGCTCACCACCGAGTCGGGCGACGGCCGCAAGAGCGACGGCCGGCAGGCCGGTGCCACGGGTTGGCTGGTCAAGCCCTTCAACCCCGAGC
>CAZQHE010000156.1:0-4744 GCA_964593155.1 uncultured bacterium | reverse complement strand
TGATCAAGAAGGTACTGGGGTAACCCGACGATGAATGCACACGCCCCCGCGCCCGCCCCGAAGCCGCCACGTGCCCTGCGAGGGTTCGAACACATCGGCTTCTACTGGGACCGCCGCTACGGCCGCTTCGCCGCGAAGCTGAATCCCGGCGAGTACTACGTCACGACCGAGGACCACCTCATCATGACGGTCCTGGGGTCCTGCGTGTCGGCCTGCGTACGGGACGCCGTGCTGGGCGTGGGAGGCATGAACCACTTCATGCTTCCGGCCAACGACGATCCCGAGAGCCTGGCCCGCCACGTGGCGCGCAGTGCATCGGCGGCGAACCGCTACGGCACCTTCGCCATGGAGAACCTCATCAACGACGTCCTCAAGCACGGTGGCAACCGCGACCGTCTCGAGGTGAAGATCTTCGGCGGGGGCAAGATCCTGAACTCGATGGCGGACATCGGCGGCAAGAACATCGAGTTCGTGCGCGAGTTCCTGCGCACCGAGGGCTTCCGGGTGTCGGCCGAGGACGTCGGCGATCGATTCCCCCGCAAGATCTACTACGAACCGCACTCGGGGCGGGTGCAGGTCAAGAGACTGAAGCAGGTCGAGAGCGAGGTCGTGAAGCGCGAGGAGAACTACCGGCGCCGGATCGACCGCAAGCCCGTCGGCGGCGCCGTCGAACTCTTCTGAGGAACGGGATCACGATGACCGTACGCGTCCTCCCCCTTGCCGACCGATCGATCGAGGTCTGACATCATGTTGCGCTGGCCCCCTCAGCTCATCTCCTCGCCGCTCTCGCCCACGACCCGTGCCGGTCGCTGGATCCGGCGCTCGCTGGTCGCCCTCCTCGCCGCCCTGCCCCTCGTGTCGTTCGCACTCGGCGCCCCGGGCTGGCTCGTCGCCGTCACCGGAAGCACGGTCGCCGCTCTCGTGGTCGTCGTCCTGACCTTCCGCGCGGCCCCACCGAGCGAGGAGCTCGGGAGTCGACCGCACGTCCAGGCCAACGACCACGCCCTCGAAGGCTTCTGCCCGACCACCTTCATACTCCTCTGGGAACTCATGAGCCCCCAGATCGAACAGGTCTCCCTGGTGCAACAGGAGCTCGAGCAGATCCGCGGTCTGATCGGAGACGCCGTCGGCAAGCTCGGCGCCAGCTTCACGGGAATGAACGAGGGCACCCAGATGCAGCTGGCCAAGGTGCGCTCGCTCATGAGCGACGAGAGCGACGACGGAACCCACCGGGTGAGCCTCGAGGAGTTCGCACAGGAGAACAACCGGCTGGTCGGATCGTTCGTCGAGCAGATCTCGGCGATCTCGCAGCAGAGCCAGGACATGGTGGGCCGGATCCAGGACATCAGCGGCCAGATGGATCAGGTGGCGGGTCGGATCGGCGAGGTCCAGAACATCGCCGAGCGCACGCGCCTGCTCGCGCTGAACGCGAACATCGAGGCCGCCCGGGCCGGGAGTGCGGGCCGCGGGTTCATGGTGGTGGCCGACGAGGTGCGCAAGCTCGCCGCCGACAGCCACGGCTTCGCCGACGAGATCCGCTCGCTGGTCGAGGGGTCGCATTCGTCGATCAACGAGGCCCGCGAGATCATGGAGACCATGGCCGGCGAGGACATGCAGTCGGCCCTGGCCTCGAAGTCCGAGATCGACGGCATGCTCGCCGATCTGCACGAGATCAACGAACACGCCAAGTCGACCATGGCCGAGGTCGAGTCGATCGCCGCCAACATCGGCAACGAGGTCGGACTCGCGATCACCGCCCTGCAGTTCGAGGACATGGTGCGGCAGCTGATCGAGCACGTGAGCCATCGCGCGGACCTGCTGCGACTGTACGCGGCCGAGACCTTCAGCGACGAGACCTGGAAGATCTCCGACCCGGCGAGTCTGGAGCAGGCCGAGGCCACCGTCGAGCAGTTGGCCCGGACGCTGCGCGGAAAGCACGGCCTCTTCGACACCTTGCCCCACCAGAGGGTGGAGCAGCAGCAGATGGACTGGGGCGATGCCGAACTCTTCTGACGACCACCACCGTTCACCCTCGGTCGCCTTCGCCAGCCTGAGCGAAGAGCTCCGTCCTGCGACCGGAGACCAGACCCGGGGCGTGCGCCAGTCGCTCGAGCAGATCCGCTCGCTCACCAGCGACGCCACCGAACGCCTGATCGAATCGGTTCTCGGCCACGAGGACGTCGACCGCCAGCTGGCCCGCGCCGGGCTCAAGCACTTCGTGCAGGACACCGCCGACATCCTGCAGGCGGTGATGACCGACCTCGACGACGAGCGCGGGCCCTCGGAGACCCGCCGCAACCTACGTGAACGTCTGGCCACGCTCGCGTCGCGCTCGGGCATCGAGGTCGAACCGTCCGAGCTGGACACGGAGCACGTCCACGACCTCGGACAGCGCATGGGCGACGCGTTGTCGGCGGTCCTGCAGTCGCTGCAGGTGGACGACCTGGTCAACCAGCTCGCCGACGAGATCCTGGGACGGCTCGATCGCCTGGACGTGCTGAGCGAGCAGATCCAGGACACCGCGGTCAATCTGCGCGATGCCGACGCCGACGAGATGCGGCGCTTCGCCGAACGGCTGCTCGAACTCGGCCAGGCGATCGGGAAGATGCGCGAGGAGTGGTCGGGCACCCACCGACGCGTCGGCCAGGAGCAGATGGACCAGGGCGAGATCGAACTCTTCTGACCGCTCAGCGCGGCTCGGCCCCACCCCGCACGAAGTCGACGATCGCACCAGCGACCCGTTCGGTCGTCCCGGGCGACAGGACGTCGCCGGCCAGCACGTGCCCGTCCTCGTCGCCGACGCCCGAGACCACGACGCGTTCTCGCCGGTCCGAGCTCATTCTCTCGAAGACGTCGACTGCACTTTCCACGCGGATCACCGTGTCGCGCTCGGAGTGGAGGAGCAACACCGGCGTGTCGATCTCCGCCGGGTCGAGGCGCTGCACCCCTTTCACCAGGCGCATCATCGTGGCCACCGCCTCGATCGGGTACCGCGTGGTCCAGGACTCCGCCTGTTCCTCGTTCTGCGGCTCCCACTCTCGCTCCGGGCCCTGGATCCACCTCGCCAGCGTGAGCCCACCCGGCCACAGCAGCAGGCCGGCCCCGGGATCCCGCGGACCGAGGTTGGGCGAGATCAGCACGAGCGCCTCCAGTCGATCGTTCCAGTCCGGGCGTGTCGCGGCCCACACCGCCAGCGTCCCGCCCGTCGACAGACCCATCAGCACCGTGCGCTCGCCGATGCGCGCGGCCACCGCCATCGCCTCGCGCACGTCGGCCAACCAGTCGGCCACGCCGGCCTCGGCCATGGCCTCGCCGTCGCGTCCGTGTCCGGTCAGCCGTGTCAGGAAGAGATTGGCGCCGAGGGAGTCGGCGACCGTCTCGGCCAGGGGGAAGGCCTCCTGCCGCGTGGCCGAGAACCCGTGGAGATAGACGACGGCCAGCGGCGTCCGCTGCTTCGTGGCGGCATCGTGCCACACGACGGTCTTCTCGGCGCCGGGGCGCAGGTCGTCGAAACGCGCCTCGCGCGACTCGAGATGGGCATCGAGATCGCCGGGCAGGGCGGGAATGCTCGCGGGGGCCGGCAGGTCGACCCGGGTCGAACGGAACAGCACCACCGTGGCCACGATCACGAACAGCACGGCGGCGACGACGACGAGGGCGATCTTCATCGGTCCTCAGACTCCGATGTGCAGCGAGGCCCAGGCCATCGCGAACTCCTCGTCGGCCCGGTCGGGTCCGTCGGGAGGACCGGACATGCCGATCGAGAAGTGCGCGACCCGTCCGTGGGCCATCCGGGCCCGGACCACCACGGGGAGCAGCGCGTCCTCGCCCATCACGTAGCGGTAGGCGAAGCCGGCTCCCGGCGCTCCTCCGACCTTCATCGGCCGGACCGCCGCGGTCTGCTCGTAGCCGTGGTGCAGGCGGCGGAAGACCCGCTCGGTCGCGCGCGCCTCGCACAGGATGTCCGAACCCTCCGAGGGGCTGGCGTAGACGTGGATCACCGGGCACACGACCTCAGCCGGGCCGAAGTCCTCGTGCGCTCCGTACTTGGCGATCACCAGAAGAGGGTCTCCGGACAGTTCGTGGAGGTGACCCAGCAGGTCCCCTCCGAACGACGGGCTGTCCTGCTGCTTCCGCATCTGCTCGTGGTAGTCGGCATTCAGGACGAAGTGCCAGCCCCGTGGCTTGCAGATCCGGAAGTCGAGCCGATCGTTCACGTACCACTCGCGCGCCGCCGACGGCGCGGGCATCGCGACCGGCGCGTCCGGGTCGGCATCGAAGCGGGCCGAGGGCCGGCGGCTCGGTCGTGGCATGCGAGGACCTCCTGCGCAGGAAACGGGCGCGATGCTCCGACGTGCGCCAGTATCGCGAGAAGAGCGCCGCGCGTCACCCTTCGTCGACCCGCCGCCCCCCAGCGGTCGGCGCACTAGAAGAACAGGAACACCGAGAAGTCGGTGCGCACGTTGGTCACCGAGTCGTCGTCGTCCGTCGGTGCCGGTGCGAACTCCTCGTCGAGCGCCGAGGCGTAGACCACGTCGTCGATCTGCAGCTCCAGCGCGAAACGAACCCGGCCCACGTCGTAGGTGGCACGGGGGGCCACCCGGAATCCACGGTCGATCGTGAACCCGCGCGCGAAGACGTTGCGGGCCGGATCGCCCGCGGCCGGGACGGGATCGGCGATGTCGACGGTCTCACCGGCTCCGAGATTCGTGAACCAGCCGCCGAAGAGCCCGAAATTCAGGCG
>CAZQHE010000155.1:0-8603 GCA_964593155.1 uncultured bacterium | reverse complement strand
CGATCCTCTGACCTCCTGCTCCCGAAGCAGGCGCGCTAACCGGGCTGCGCTACGCCCCGACCCGAGACCGTGGCCGGCGACGACGCCGGTACGGACGCAAGAGCCACCGGCGCACCGGTGGCAACCGGGCGAATCTACCAAAGGAGGGGGCCCCCCGCAACGCCTCAGCGGCCCCGGGTACGACGCCTCAGCGATCGAGCCGGAAGCCCTGCTCGCCGATCAGGGGCACGAAACGGCAGGCGGTGCCCGTCTTGGTGTGCAGACCGTCGGCACGCCGGTCGACGATCCTGAGCTGCTGCATGGCGGCGTCGCCGGTCGGGCAGACCAGTCGTCCTCCCTCGGCCAGGTGCTCCAGCAACGACGGCGGAACCGAGGGCGCGGCGGCGGTCACGAGGATGCGGTCGAAGCGGATGTCGAGGAAGTGCGGGGCCGAGCCGTCGCCCACGACCTGCTCGACCGAGGTCAGGCCGAGCCGTCGCAGCACACGGGATGCCGCGAACGCCAGCGATGCGTAGCGCTCCACCGTGACCACGGCCACGCCCAGCCAGGCCAACACGGCGGCCTGGTAGCCGCTGCCGGTGCCGATCTCGAGGACGCGCTCGCCGCCGGTCAGCTGCAGGCTCTCGGTCATCGAGCCCACCATGTAGGGCTGGCTGATGGTCTGGCCGTCGCCGATCTCCAGGGCGGTGGGATCGTAGGCGCGGTGCCACAGGTCCTCGGGGACGAATTCCTCGCGCGGGACGCGTTCCATGGCCTCGAGCACGCGCGGGTCGCGCACGCCCTGTTCCACGAGCTGGTGCTGGACCATGGCCCGGCGCTGTTCGGCGAAGTCCCCTACCACGTCCGGTCGATCCCTCCCAGCTGGTCGAGCTTGGCGTGATCGGTCAGGTCGACCAGCAGCGGCGTGACCGTGATCCAGCCCTCGGCGCTGAGCACGAGATCGGTGTTCGGCTCCTCGCTGATCGCCTGGTGGTGGCCGGCGATCCAGTAGTAGGCCCGCCCGCGCGGGTCCTCCTTGCGCACGACGACGTCGGTGTACTTGCGGCTGCCGAGCCGGCAGGCGCGGATGCCCTTGACCTCGTGGGGTTCACCGCCGGGGATGTTCACGTTGAGCAGCGTGTCGGGCACCAGGCCCTCTTCGATCCATGTCGGCAGGATCTCGCCGGCGAAGTGCGCGGCCGCGCCGAATCGCAGCGGGATCTCGCGGCTGGCCAGGCTCAGGGCGACCGCCGGCACGTCGAGCATGCGTCCCTCGAAGGCCGCGGCCACGGTGCCGCTGTAGTGGACGTCCTCGCCCATGTTCGGGCCGTGGTTGATGCCGCTGATCACCACGTCGGGCGGATCGTCGGCCACGATCGAGTTCATGGCCACCAGGACGCTGTCGGTGGGTGTCCCCGACACGGCGAAGACGTCGTCGCCGCGTTCCTCGATCCGCAACGGCTGGGTCAGGGTGAGGGCGTGGCTGGTGGCGCTGCGCTCGGTCGTGGGCGCGACCACGGTGATCCGCCAGTCGGGGCGCGCGGTGCGCAGCGCATCGCGCAGTCGCTTGAGTCCTTCGGCGTCGACGCCGTCGTCGTTGCTCAGCAGCAGGTGCACGGGTGGATCTCCCGGGAATCGGGGTTCAGGGCACGCGCGTGGTCCGCTCGCCCGGATGACGTTTCCAGCGGCCGGCCCGCGAGACCAGGCGCGCGAAGCGGATGGTGTCGGCCACCGGATGGATCGCGCTGACCTCGTCGCCGTAGACGGTCGTCACCGGCACCGAGGCGACCCGGAAACCGAGGGCGGCCGCCTTGATCAGGATCTCGCTCTCCAGATCGTAGCGTTCGGACTCCAGTTCGACCGCCTGCAGGACGGCGGCGTCGAACAGACGGTAGCCGTTCTGGCTGTCGGGGATCGGCGTTCCGGCCAGCTGGCTGATCACGCGGCTGGTGAATTCGTTGGTGCGCTTGCGCAGCCAGGGCATCGACTCGGTCGCGGCCATGCGGTTGCCCACGACCACGTCGGCGCCCTCGCGCCAGGTGTCGACGAAGCGATGGGCCTCCGAAGCCAGGTGCTGGCCGTCGGCGTCCATGGTGATCACGGCGCGGGTGCCGCGCGCCAGGGCCGCGGCGAATCCGGTCCGCAGGGCCATGCCCTTGCCGCCGTTCTCGGCGTGGATCTCGACCTGCAGGCCGAGTTCGGTCGCCACGTGGGCGGTGCCGTCGGCCGAGCCGTCGTCGACGAGCAGGATCTCGGCATCGGGCAGGTGCTCGCGAATGGTCGGAACGAGCTCGCCGAGGTGGCGGGCGACGTTGTAACCGGGCAGGAGGACGGTCAGCTCGCTCAACGTCCGGTCACCCCTGGGCTCCGGTCACGACGAAGGGGACTCCGGCCGGGAGTCCCCTGTTCGCGGGGGCCACGCGGGCCCGGATCGAAGGTCGCCCGTGGGGGTTGAATCGGCGACCGAGAGGGTCGGATGGTCGGGGCGACTGGATTTGAACCAGCGACCGCTTGCCCCCCATGCAAGTGCGCTACCGGACTGCGCTACGCCCCGACCAGATCCTGGGCCGGCACCGAGGGAACGATGCCGACTCGATGCGGCCACAGTGTAGCCGATCGGCGGTCCCGTGCAACGCCCGAGACGCCGTGGCGCGCGCGGGCCGGGCTCAGAGGCCGCGGACGAAGTCCAGGAGGTCGGCCACCTCCCGCTTGAGCTGGGCCACCTGGGCCTTCCGGCGTTCTTCGGGCGGCCCGGCCAGGAGGTCGAGCTGCTCGATCTTCTCGGGCTCTTCGCGGAGCAGCCGCCGGGCGCCATCGATCTTGAAGCCGTCCTCGTAGAGCAACTTCTTGATCATCAGGACCTGGTGGATGTCCCGGGGCCGGTAGCTCCGGTTGCCGGCGCGGTTCTTCTTCGGTCTGAGGGTGGGGAACTCCTGTTCCCAGTAGCGGAGCACGTGCGGCTTGACGCCGGTGTACTCCGAGACCTCCCGGATGCTGTAGTACAGCTTCTCGGGCAGGTTCGGCAGGGCTTGACCGTGTTCCATCACAGCGACCCTCTCCTCGGTTCGGGGAATCCTTCCCCGGTCGTCTGTCGTGGCGGATGGGATCCGCCGGGGCATCACGCCTCGCCGTCGTCCTCGGGCGGGGCGTCCTCCCACTCTCCCTTCAGGCTCCGTTGCATCAGGTCGTCGAGTGCTTCGCGCGGGGCCTTGCCCTCGAAGAGCACCGCCGCGACCTCGTGGGCGATCGGTACCGCGACCCCCCGCGCGTCGGCGAGTTCGACGACGGTCTTCGTAGTGGCCACACCTTCCACTACTTGCCCGATGGAGTTCAAGGATTCTTCGAGTGATTCGCCCCGGGCGATCCGTTCGCCGAGGGCGCGGTTGCGGCTGTGGCGGCTCAGGCAGGTGGTCACCACGTCGCCCACGCCGGACAGTCCGAAGAAGGTGTCGCGGCGGCCGCCGAGGGCCACGCCGAGCCGCGCGAGCTCGGCCACGCCGCGGGTCAGCAGCGCGCCCTTGCCGTTGTCGCCCAGGCCGAGGCCGTCGCCCAGGCCGGCGGCGATGGCCAGGACGTTCTTCACCGCGGCGGCGATCTCCACGCCGATCAGGTCGTCGTTCGTGTACACGCGCAGGCCCGGACCACTCAGCCGCCGCTGCAGATCGGTCCGCTCGGGACACTTCCGGCCGGCGAGCACGATGGCGGTGGGCTGGCCGCGCACCACCTCCTCGGCGTGGCTCGGGCCGAGCAGGGCGAACACGTGGCGTGTGGTCGCGTGGGCGTGTTCGAGGACGACCTCGCTGAGGCGGCGGCCGGTCCCCTGTTCCAGGCCCTTGGCGAGCAGGACCCAGTCGACGTCGGATCCGGTGAGCGGGACCACGCGGTCGACGATCTCGGCGGTGGCCGCGGCGGGCACGCCCAGCACGATGGTCGTGGCGTCGCGGACGACCTGTTCCAGGTCGGTCGACGCGTCGATCCCGGGCGGTAGCTGCGCGTCCTTCAGATAGCGGGGATTGTGTCCCTCGCCGATCGCGGCGGCCACGGCGGGATCGCGGGCCCACAGCCGGACCTGGCCGTCGTGGCGGGCCAGGCTGGCGGCGACGGCGGTTCCCCACGAGCCGGCGCCGAGAACGGCGATCGGCCCGGTGTTCACCACAGGGTCGACTCCCTGCCCTCGCGCAGGCGTTCGAGATTGCTGCGGTGGCGCAGGATCACCCACACGGCGATCAGGATTCCGAAGATCATGGTCGCCCACCGCGGTTCGGTGTCGGGCTGCAGCAGCTCGACCACCAGCAGGTTCACCGGCAGCACCGCGGCCGCGGCCACGCTCGCCACGCTCATGATGCGCGTGGCGACGAGGAGCACCGCCCACACGAAGATGGCCGAGAGCGCCGCGACCGGAGCCAGGGTGATGAAGGCACCGGCGGCCGTCGCCACGCCCTTGCCGCCCTTGAATCCGACGAAGGGGCTGAAGCCGTGGCCGAGGATCGCGGCCACTGCGCACACGAGCGCGGTGAGGTCGGGCATGGTCGACCACGAGGGCAGCACGTACAGGCCGACGGCGACCGCGGCCGCGCCCTTGACGATGTCGACGAGCAGCACCGGCACGGCGGCCTTCCAGCCGAGCGTGCGGAAGACGTTGGTGGCGCCGAGGTTCCCGCTGCCGTGGTCGCGGAGGTCGATGCCGCGCAACAGACGGCCGGCGACGTAGCTCGCGGGGATACTGCCGAGCACGTAGCCGATCAACGCCCCCACCAGCAACGCCATGGGCTCATGATCGTTTCCTCAGATCGAGCCGGATCCGGGTTCCCTCGAAGCCCAGCTCCGCTCGCAACTGGTTGTTGAGGTACCGGATGTAGTGCCGCGGGAAGATCTCGGGTCGGTTGACGTACAGCCGGAACACCGGCGGTGCCGTCCCCGTCTGCGTGCCGTAGTAGACCTTTCCGGTGCCACCGTGGTACGGACGCGGCGGATTCTTCTGCAAGGCCTTCTGCAGTATGTCGTTGAGGCGGCTCGTTTCAACGCTTTTCTTACGCTCCTGGCCGATCCTCCAGCACAGGTCGAGGATGCGCGGCACCCGTTGTCCCTCGAGTGCGGAGATGCTCACGATCGGCGCGTAGCTCAGGAACGGAAGCTCGCGGCGGACGTCGTCTTCGTGCTTCAGGAACGTGCGGTCGTGCTTGTCGGGCACGGCGTCCCACTTGTTCAGCGCGATCAGCGCGCCGCGACCGCTCTCGTGGATCTCGCCGGCCACGCGCGCGTCCTGGGCCACCACGCCCTCGGTGGCGTCGAGCAGCAGCACGGCGACGTCGCTGCGGGCCAGGCTGCTGAGCGATCGGAGCACCGAGTAGTACTCCACGCCCTTCTCGTGCTTGTGCCGGCGCCGGATCCCGGCGGTGTCGATCAGGCGGATGCGACGCTTCTGCCAGCGCAGGAGCGTGTCGATCGCGTCGCGGGTGGTGCCGGCGATCTCGCTGACGAGCGCACGCTCGCTGCCGACCAGTGCGTTCAGCAGCGAACTCTTGCCCACGTTCGGCCGGCCGATCAGGGCCACGCTCAGGTCGTCGGGTTCGGTCTCGGGACGCCGGTCGGGCAGGACGGCGACCAGGGCGTCGAGCACGTCGGCCGAGCCCTCGCCGTGCAGGGCGGTCACCGGCCAGGGCTGGCCGAGACCCAGACGGTGGAAGGTCTCGGTCTCGGCGAGGTCGCCCTTGGCCTCGACCTTGTTCACGACGAGGAAGACCGGCTTGTCGATGCCGCGCAGCTCGCGGGCGACGGCCTCGTCCTCGGTGGTGATGCCGGTGCGCACGTCGACCACGAAGACCACCGCGTCGGCGCCCACCTTGGCCTGTCGTGCGATCGCCGAGACGGGTTCGTCGAACACGCCCTTGTCGCCGAAGGGCACGATGCCCCCGGTGTCGACCAGCATGAACCAGCGCCCGTTCCACTCGGCCGGGTGCACGTGCTGGTCGCGGGTCACGCCCGACTCCGGCGCGACCACGGCCTGGCGCTTGCCGATGATCCGGTTGAAGAACGTGGACTTGCCCACGTTCGGCCGCCCGACGACGGCCACCACGGGCAGACTCATGCCGCGCGCTCCGCCGCCACCGAGAACAGGGTCTCCACGAGTCCGTCCTCGGCCACGCGCACGGGGAAACGCGAACGCTCCACGAGCTCGTCGAGCGGCATGTCGTCGAGGAACACGCCGTCGTGGTTGATCGGCGAGTCGGGCAGCAGCAGCAGCCCGGCGTCGTCGGGAAGGCGCTCGATCGCTTGCAGGAAGTCGCGCCCGCTGAGCAGGCCGGCCACCGTGATGCCCTTGCCGTAGAGGCGGTTCTCGACGCCCACCACCCGCAGATCCAGCCACGGGATCCGGTCGAGCATCGGCCGCAGGTCGCGCTCCATGAAGGTGGCCGCGAGCGTGCCGGTGAGGACGGTGGCCGTCGTGCGTGGCGCGTCGAGCTCGATCAGCTCTTCGAGGGCGTCCTCGAGATCGGTGATCATGTCGCGGCACATGCCGATGCCCGTGTCCTGCTGCGGCATCTCCTCGTAGTAGGACAGGTCGGGGAAGTCCTCCTCGACCATCAGGAAGAACTCGTCGCTCGGGTACGCCAGGCGGGTTCCGTGCTCGGCTTCGAAACGGTCGGCGAAGCGGTGGATCCGGTCGATCGCGTCGCGGGCGTCGTCCACGGTCACCGGCTCGAGCTTCGTCAGACCCTCGCGGTGGTCGGTCAGGCCCACCGGAACCGTGCTGATCGACTTGAGCATGGGATGCAGGGTCGACAGGTCGGCGAGCGTGCGGTCGAGGACCGCGCCGTCGTTCCAGCCCGGGCACAGCACGATCTGCGCGTGCACCTCGATGCCGTTCGCGGTCAGGTGCTGCAGCACGGCCATCACGTCCATCTGACGCTTGATGCCCAGCATCTTCGTACGGACCTCGACGTCGGTGGCGTGCACGCTCACGTACAGAGGACTGAGCTTCTGTTCGATCACCCGCTCGATCCCCCGCCGCCCGAGCGAGGTCAGCGTGATGTAGTTGCCGTAGAGGAAGCTGAAGCGGTAGTCCTCGTCCTTCACGTAGATGTTCTGGCGCATGCCCGGCGGGTTCTGGTCGATGAAGCAGAACACGCACTGCGCCGCGCAGGTCTTGAACTCCATGGGCGCGAAGGCCTGCGCGAAGGTGTTGAGGTCGGAGGTGTCGAGCGGGTACTGCGCGTGGCGCTCGTCGGCGTCGACGATCGTGATCCGCGTCTCGCCCTCCTCTTCGCTCAGGTAGTAGAAGTCGAGGATGTCGCGCAGGCGCGTGCTGCCGATCGCCACCAGGCGGTCGCCTTCGCGCCATTCGTAGCCGGGCACGATGCCCGGGGCGGGAGCTCGCTCGAGTTGGATCACGGTTCGGACTCCGACGTCGCTGCGTCGCGCGGCAGGGGCAACAACTCCATGAGCTGGGGCGCCCAGACCTTCAGGGACTCCTTGATGACCGCCGCCGCCGGGACCGCCACCAGCAGCCCCACCAGCCCCAGGAACTGGCCGGCGATCAGGAGCGACAACATCACCACGACCGGGTGAAGTGACAAGGAGTGGCCCATGATCCGCGGCGAGACCACGTTCTCCACCGCCGAGGCCACCAGGTACAGCCCCCCGACCTTCAACAGTGAGGTCCACGACGGATCGCTCAGCAGCCCCACCGACACGGCCAGCACCGCCGTCACCGCTGCCCCGATGTACGGAACCAGGTTGAGCACCACCGCGCTGATCCCCACCAGCAGGGCGTAGTCCATCCCGAGGATCGTGAGGCCGACCGCGAAGATCACCCCGCTCACCAGCCCCACCAGGAGCTGCCCGCGGAAGTAGCCGCTGATGGCCCGGTCGACCTGCTGCAGGAAGGTGTCGACGCCGTCGCGCGAGGCCGGGGGGATCGCCTCGAGCAGCCCATCGCGGATCCGGTCGATGTCGCGGAGCATGTACGTGGCCACCACCGGCGTGATCACCAGGAAACTGACGAAGGCGATCACGCCCTGCACGCCCTTCCACACGCCGGCCCCCGCGCCCAGCAGGTTGCGACCGATGCCCTCGATCCTCGGCAGGATCCAGTCGGCGATCGAGGCCGGCTGGATCTCGTAGCCCAGGCGCGCGGCCTGCGCCTGCGCCCACACCCCCAGCCGCTCCAGCGGCCCCTGCAGCTCCGGCAGCCGCGAGATCAGTTGCCCGCCCTCGGCGACCAGCGCCGGGATCAGCACCACGGCGAGCAGGACGATCAGCGCGAGGACCGGCACCGAGAGCACCCCGATCGCCGCCGACCGGCTGAGGCGTGACTCCATGCGGTCGACGACGGGATCGAGCAGGTAGGCGATCAGCAGCCCGATCGCGAAGGGCACCGTGACCGACTGCGCCGCGCCGGCGAACCACAGCAGGAAGAGGATCAGCGCCGGCAGGTACAGCGTGACCACCCACCCCGTGCGTCGCTGCCGCACGCACACCAGCGTGAGCAGGACGAACCACAACAGCGGCGTGTGGCCCGCCAGGCCACCCGCCGCCGCGGCCACGGCCATGGCCGCGTACAGGGCGATGGCGACGATCGCCGGGATCCAGCGGTCGGGTCCGGTCGGCGGTGCGGGGGAAGC
>CAZQHE010000154.1:0-8714 GCA_964593155.1 uncultured bacterium | reverse complement strand
TCGTGCAGGCGGTTGCTGACCTTGTCGAGTTCCTCGCCCACGACGTTCAGCTTGCGGAAGTCGCCGCTGCGACCGATCGCCACGATCACCCGGCGGGCGCGGATCGGTTCGGCGTTCGCCAGCTGGACGACCAGACCTCCACCGGCGCGCTGCACACTCGTGGCGCGGCCGGGCTGCGGGATGATCCCCTGCTCGATGGTCTGCTCGCGCAGCTCGGTGAGCAGGTCCTCCTTCACGTCGGCGCGGAATTGCATGTCGCCGGCGTGCTGCATGTCCGTGGGGTAGGTGTAGATCGGCTTGCGCCGCGGAAAGTTGACCACGGTCGAGAAGGGCTCGCTGGCCTCGAGCACGACGAAGTCCAGGTCGTTCTTGCGTGCCTCGAGTGCGGCGGACATGCCAGCGACGCCGGCGCCGATGATCACCAGGTCGCGGACCTCGTCGTCGGGATCCTGCGTGGGCAGGAAGTCCGGATCGTCGACGATGGTCCTGACCGCGCGGGCGCCGGTGTCGGCCGAGAACTTCAGCAGGGGGATCCCCGTGAGGTCGCCCACGAGGTACAGGCCCGGGACGCGGGTCGATCCGTCCTCGTTCACCTCGGGGAGCTTCTCGACGGTTCCGGCGGGCCAACGCGTGTGGAGCCAACGGGTGTAGCGGCGGACGGGTTCGGTGAGACGGCGTGCGAGCGAGCCGGCAGGGCCGGACATCAATGGTCCTCCATCGATCGGAACGGGGGCGTGAACGGGCTCCGGTGGCGGGCGACGGCCCAGACCGTAACGCGTCCGGGGACCGATTGTCGGCGTCGACACGTTGCGACTGCGTGATACATTGAAGCCCTGCCGACCGCCCACGTACCGGTTGCCACCACGGTACGAGCCCACTGGACGCCCGTGACCTCCTCACCCGACCCGACACATTCGTCTCACGATTCCGTACCGGGGGAAGAGACACGCGAGGCCGGATCGGCCGCGCCGGGCCGCGACGTCGAGCCCCCGCCGCGCGAAGAGCTGCTGCGGGTGCGCGAGCGCGACCCCGACGCGCTGGGCCGCTTCTTCGACCGCTACTTCCCGTACGTGTACGGACTGACCGTCCGTCTGCTCGGGAATCGCAGCGTGGCCGAGGACGCGACCCAGGACGTGCTGATGAAGGTCCACCGGGCGATCGACCGCCTCGATCCGGATCGGGATCCGGGTCCCTGGCTGACGACGATCACGTACAACGTGGCCCGGGACCGGTGGCGGTCGTCGTCGGACCGCATGGAACGGCAGTCCTCGTCGATCGACGACCAGCCGGAACTGGCCCACGTGTTGCGAGACGCTGGTCCCGACCCGGAGCAGGGAGCCCTCGCCAGCGAGCGGGAGTCCCTGGTCCAGGAGGCCCTGATGCGGCTCCCGGAGTCGGCGCGCGAGGTGATCGTGCTGCACGACTACCAGGGGCACACGCACGAACGCGTGGCCGAGATCCTCGGGTCGAGCCACGCCGCGATCCGCAAGCGTTACTCGCGAGCGCTGCAGACGCTCGGCGAGATCCTGCGGGAGATGTTGGACGCATGAACGACACGCATCACGATTCCCACGACGAGTGGACGGACGCCCAGCGCGCCGCCCGCGACGCCGTGCGTTCCCTCCCCGGCGCCGAGGCCGATCCGGACTTCCGGGCCGCGGTGCGCGAGCAGTTCGTGCGCGGTGAGTTCCGGCAAGCCTCGCGTCCGGTCCGGACGGCGGGTCGGCGCCGACGTCGTCGTGTCTTCGGGCTGGCCGCGCCGCTCGCGATCGCCGCGGCCGTGGCGCTCGTGGTCGGGGTCCTGAACCACTCGGCCGACTGGACCGTGGTGCGCGCCGCCGGCACCGACTACGTGATGGTCGACGGCGAACGGGTGCCCTGCGACGACCTCTCCCCGCTGCAGGCCGCCATCGAGCCCGGGTGCCGCGTGCAGATGCCCGACGGCGGACAGATGGAGGTCGTGACCGACGCCCTGGCCCTGCAGATCAACGGCGGCATGGACGTCACCATTCCCCGCCCGCCCGGTCGTTGGTTCGCGCGGTCGATCGACTCGGAGGTCCTGGGCAACGGTACCTTCCGCGTGGTCACCGGCCCGGAGTTCGAGGGCGCGCGCTACGAACTCCACACCGAGGCGGCCACACTCGAGATCACCGGCACCTCTTTCAGCGTGATGAACTCGCCGGGCACGGTCTGCATCTGCGTGCTCGACGGCGAGGTGCGGGCGCGGATGGCCGACGGTTCCACGAAGTCGGTCGGGCCGGGCGGGCGGCTGACCCTCGCGTTGGACGGATCGACCCTCGACGCGGGTTCGATGCTACCGCCCGAGCGGGAGGCGCTGACGGATCTGCAGGAGCGGCTGGTCACGGCGTCCCGCTGACCGCCCGCATCGGTGCAAAACGGTGCATTCGCTTCATCGACCACCGCACCCCGTCCATCTAGTTTGAGAGTGTTCCTCCACCCATGCCGCCGGTGCGCATCGTCCGGACGAGATGCCCCGGCCGGCTCGCGGCGACCTCGGGCAGGGAGTGTCCGCCGCCTGAAGGAACGGCGACCGGTGCCCACGTCCACACCACGTGCGGCCCGGTCGGCCAGCGAGAAGAGGGAGGGCGGAGCCGCACCGGTTCCGCCCTCTTTCTCGTTCCTGGTGGGGAGGCCGATCGCTCGCAGGCGGTGGATCAGCCGCTGGTCGACGACGACCGCAGAGGAATCCACTTGTTGAGCACCTCGCGGAGCTGGTCGGCCTTGGCCGGCTTGCTGAGGTAGTCGTCCATCCCGGCCGCCAGGCACTTTTCGCGGTCGCCGTCCATGGCGTTGGCGGTCAGCGCGATGATCGGGATCCTCGACACCTCGTCGTCGAGGCCGCGGATCGCGCGCGTTGCCTCGTAGCCGTCCATGACGGGCATCTGGCAGTCCATGAGGACGGCGTCGAAGGCCCCCTGGCCGAGCATCTCGACCCCGGCCCGGCCGTCGTCGGCGAGTTCCACCGTGAAACCCATCTTGCGCAGCATGTGGCAGACGACCTTCTGATTCACCGGGTTGTCCTCGACCACGAGCACGGTGGGATCGTCCGCACCCGACGCGGCGGCCGCGGGGCTCGGCTCGGGCGCGGAGGACCCGGAGTCGCCGTTGCGCGAGGGCGCGGCGAGTCCGGTGGCATCGTCCGGCGTCCGGACCACGTGGTCGAAGCCCGAGCGCGCGGCGCGCTCCGGCGCGATCGGCCGCTGGTCCGACGCGACCATCGCGAGCACCGTGTCGGCGTCGCGCAGACGGTTGCGCACCGATCGGCCGAAGGTCTCGCCGTCGAGATCGGGCAGTTGTTGCTCGACCAGGACCAGCCGGTACGGTTGCTCGTCGGATCGACGCGCCCGGATCCGGTCGAGCCCGGCCGACGACAGCTCGCAGATCTCGACGCGCAGGCCCGCGTCGTCGAAGGCTTCCACGAAACCGTGGCGGCGCTCGCCGGCCTGACCCACGTAGAGCACGTCTCCGTCGCCGGCGTCGACGACGGCGTTCACGCTGCCGGCCGTCTCCGATCGGAGTTCGAACCAGAACAGCGAGCCGCGCCCGACCTCGCTGCGGACCTGGATCCTCGAGCCCATCAGCTCCACGAGCTTCTGACTGATCGCCAGGCCCAGGCCGGTTCCTCCGTAGGCCGAGCCCGAGCTGCCCCGCGCCTGGGCGAAGGGGTCGAACACTCGGGGCAGGACCTCGGGTTCGATGCCGATGCCCGTGTCCTCGATCTCGAAGCGCAGCCGCACGTGCTCGTCGTCGTCGCGACGTCCGTGCACCCGCAGGGTCACGTGCCCGGAGTGCGTGAACTTCAGCGCATTGCCGAGCAGGTTCACCAGCACCTGACCCAGGCGGACCGGGTCGCCGGTGCAGGCGCCGGGCAGGGCCCCCTCGGTCTCGAGCCGCAGGTCGACACCGCTGGACTCGGCGTTGGACCGCAGGAGCCGGATCGCGCCGGTGCAGACGTCGCGCGGCGAGAACGTGGTCTGCTCGATCTCGAAGTGACCGCGGTCGATCTTCGCCAGGTCGAGGATCTCGTTCAGCAGACCCACCAGGCTCTCGGCAGTGTTCTGGATGGTCTCGACGTACTCGCGCTGGTCGCCCGGGAGGTCGCCCTCGAGCAGCAGCGAGCTCATGCCGAGGATTCCGCTCATCGGGGTCCGTAGTTCGTGACTGATCGCGGCGATGTAGTCGCTGCGCCGTCGGTGGGCATCGTCGGCCTCGGCGCGGGCGGCCGCAGACTGTTCGTGGGCACGCTTGCGCTCGGTCACGTCGCGCAGCGTGGTGATCCAGTGCGAGCCCTGCGCGAACGCGGTCCGACGGCTGCAGAGGACGACCCAGCGGTCACCGTCGGGACAGGTCAGCCGGAACTCGGCGTCCGCTGTGCCTTCTTCGCTCTCGAACATCTCGCGCAGGCGCCGGCTTCCATCGGAACCGAAGAGTTCGAAGAAGATCCGGTCGCGCAGCTCTTCGGCCGAAGTCCCCAGCCAGTCGACGAGCACCGGATTGACGGCCAGGACACGGTGGTCGCCCGTGTCGTGGACGACGACGCCGTCGAACGTCGCCCGGAACGCGGCGCAGTTCTCCACGTCGGTTCCGGATCCGGTGGCACCGGTGCAGAGGGTCGCTTCGTCGGTGACGGCCATGGTGGGGCATCCGCTCCGTTCGATCTCGCGAGGCGCCCGGTTCGGGTACCCCGCCACCCGAGAGTATCGGGCGGACCACCGCCGACCTTTAGGCGGGATCGCAGACAGGATCAGACACGCCGAGCCGCCAGGAGGAGTCGCGAGGAACCGAGCTCGAAGGGCTCGAGATCGGGGGAGCCGAAGGCCTCGAACTCGCCCAGACCGTGGCGGCCGAGCCGCTCGACGAGTTCGCGGTAGGTGTACAGCCGCAGCGAACTCCGGCGGTGTTCGCGCCGGTGGGGGCTGCTGAGCACCCACTCCGTCTCGAGCCGTCCCCGGGCTGGATCGTAGGACCGGTTCTCGGCCACCGCGACGTCACCGGCCCATCGGAAGCCGTGCGGTTCGAACCACGGCAGGAGGGTCTCGACCACGTGGGTCTCCAGGAGGAGACCACCGCCGGGGCGGAGAGCGCGGGTCACCGAGGCCAGGAAGTGGTCGTCGTCCTCTTCGCTGCCGTACCCCAGGCTCGACCACAGGCAGACCGCGGCGTCGAAGCTCGCGTCGAGGGACAACTGCCACATGTCCGACTCGATCCACTCCACGTCGACACCGCGGCCCGCAGCGGCGGATCGGGCGCGCTCCAGCAAGGGGGCCGAACGATCGATGCCGGTGACCCGGTGGCCACGCGCCGCCAGTTCGATCGCGGTGCGGCCGTTGCCGCAGGGGATGTCGAGCACGCGGGTGTCGGGCGCCAGCTGGAGGATCTCGCGCCCGGCGTCGACCAGCTCACGGGTCTCGGCCGCGCCGAAGGAATGCTCCTGGACGTCGAGCCAGAGGCCCTCGAAGAAGTGCTCGTGCCAGTCGTCGTGCGTGTCCGCCATGGTTCGTCCTGGGTGGGAGGAAGGCGCAGCTTAGCACCGCCACGCGCACCCGGCCACGGGGGCACTCAGGACGCCACGGGCTCCCGCAGGTAGTGGTCGAGGACCTTCTGCAGCGTGGTCATGCGGACCGGCTTCGCCAAGTAGTCGTCCATTCCGGCCGCCAGGCAGCGCTCGCGGTCGCCCTCCATGGCGTTGGCGGTCAGGGCGACCACGGGAACCTTCGGATCGCGCACTCCGGAGTCGGGCTCGCGGATCCGGCGCGTCGCGGTCAGTCCGTCGACCACGGGCATCTGCATGTCCATGAGAACCAGCCCGTAGTCGCGGCCACGGAGTTCGTCGATCGCGAGCTGGCCGTGCTCGACCACGGTCACGTCGTCGACGCCGGACTTCTCGAGCAGGCGACGGATCAGCTGCTGGTTGACGGGGTTGTCCTCGGCCACCAGCACCGCCCCCCGCGGGCGCTCGGTCGTCGAGGTGGCGGCCGTTTCCGGTTCCGGGGGCGCCGCGGTGTCGCTGGTGAACGCATCGTTCAGGCGGCGGTAGAGCTCGTGTCGTTTCACCGGTTTGGTGAGCATTCCCGTCACCCCCGCAGCCGTCGCCTCCTCGGCGTCCCAGGGCCGGCCGAGGGGAACCAGCGCGAGCACGCTGACGTCGGTCGTCGCCGCCAGCCGGCGGAACTCCTCGCAGAGTGCATGGTCGTCGGACACCAGGGGCCAGTCGCCGAGGATCACGTCGTAGGGGCGACCGGAGCCGGTGGCCTGCTGCACGTGCGACCGCGCGGCGTCGCAGTCGGGCACGATGTCCACGTGGGCACCGCAGGGCAACAGCTCGAAGCTGAGTTGCTGGCGGACAGTCGCGTTGTCGTCGCAGATCAGGATCCGCTGTTCGTGGTCTCCGGGTCGCAGCTGCGGGACGTCGTCGTCCGTGTGGCCGTCGGGGAGGTCCAGGCGCACGGTGAAGGTGAACGTGGAGCCCTTTCCCGGCTCGCTCTCGACGCCGATCCTTCCTCCCATGCGCTCCACGAGCTGCTTGCTGATCGCCAGGCCGAGGCCGGTGCCGCCGAAGCGGCGCGTCGTCGACGCGTCGACCTGCATGAAGGGGCGAAAGAGGTTCTTCTGCTGCTCGGCTCCGATGCCCAGGCCGGTGTCGCTCACGGCGACGCGCAGTTCGAGGGAGCCGGGCTCGGGTCGGGTCTCCGACACGCGGATCACGACCTCGCCCTCGTCGGTGAACTTGATGGCGTTGCTCACGAGGTTGCTCACCACCTGACGCAGGCGGGTGGGATCGCCGACGGCGAGGCCGGCCATGCCGGGGTCGAGCACGGTGACCAGGTCGAGTCCCTTCTCGTGCGCACGCAGGGCCATGAGGTCGGCCGTCTCCTCCATGGTCGCGCGAAGCGGGAAGCGGACCGATTCGATCGACATCTTCCCGGCCTCCATCTTCGACAGGTCGAGGATGTCGTTGATCACCCGCATGAGCGTTTCGCCCGAACCGTGGACCGTCTCGGCGTACTGCCGTTGCTCGTGGTCGAGTTCGGTGCCCAGCAGCAGTTCGGTCATGCCCAGAACCCCGTTCATCGGTGTACGGATCTCGTGGCTCATGTTCGCCAGGAACTGCGACTTGACCTCCATGGCGCGCTTCATGTCGGCATTCGTGCGCTGCAGAGCCTGCATCTGGACCTGGAGCCGACGACGCATGCGGTCGAGATCGCCGCCCAGCTCGGCGACCTCGGTGGGTCCGCGCACGTGCACGGGGGTGTCGAGGTCCCCGCCGGCGATCGCGCGCGCCAGGCGCGAGAGCGCGACCACCGGCCGGCTGACGTCGCGGGAGATCCGGACGACGACGCCGCCCGCGATCAGCGCGAGGGCGACGACCACCACGGCCATCCACAGTCCCGTGCGTCGGCTCTGGGCGGCGAACGAGCGGGCGCCCTCCTCGAGGTCGACCGGCAGGGCCATGACCTGGTCCTCGATGGTCCGCATGCGTCGCTGGGCCTCGGCCTGGCGGATGCGCGGAGCGTGGTACTCGACGATCAGGTCGTCGTGCTCCGCGACCTCGCGCATGGCTGCCTCCGGCGCCGGGTCGTCGAGAGGGTGTTCGGAGTACAGGGTGTCGCCCGTGGCACTCGTGACGACGACGTGGGCCCCGCTCTCGTGCAGGTCCGCGGCCCGCCGGACGAGTTCACCGAAGGGCGCCACGAGCTTCAGCATCGGAGCGCCCCGTCCGTCGTCGGCCGCTGCGAGGTCGGCGCCGGTCGCGACGGGGTGCGACACGACCAGCGCGCTCGCCCGGCCGGCGAGACCCGGATCCGGGCCGATGTGCACGGACGTGGCCGCTCCGTCGTTCCGGCGGGCGCGCCACCAGGGCTGCGTCGATGGCTCGGGACTCGGTTCGGCCGACGGCACGGCATCGGTCGCGGATCCTTCGCCCCCCACCGTGGCGCGACTGCGCACCGAGTGGATCACGTGGCCGTCGGGATCGACGAGAGCGATCTCGACGAGGTCCCACTGCTCGAGCAGCGATCGGACCCGACGCAGCCAGAGTGCGTCGTCGCTGCCATGGTGCGCGGCGGCGAGTCGTGTCGGCTCGGACCCGGCGATCATCCGGGCCAGGAGCTTCCGGGTCTCGATCCTGGCGTCCAGGGCGTCGACGATGCGGTGGGCGACCTTCTGCTGCCCGCTGCGGATCTCGCGGTCGAGCAGGCCGTGCATGGTCCGCAGTTGCCGGGCCACGATCGCCTCGGCCTGTTCGGCCCGCTCGATCCCCTGTTGCTCGAAGCGCTCGATCTCGCGCAGGGCTCGCCACTGGACCACGCCGACCACGATGGCCGGGATCACGGCCAGCGGGAGGAACACGGCGAGCAGGCGGGAGCGCAGGTTCATCGGAACCGTTCCGGACGAAGCGGGACCACGGACACTCGCGCAGGTGTTCGGCCGGATCCGGGCCCGCCTTGAGGGCCGGACGGCTTCCGGGCGTCCTTGACCCTCGGGCGCCGGTCGTCCACGCTCCTTCGTCCCGTTGCCACGACCCGTGCCGGAGATCCTGCCCATGTCCGAACGCCGCGGCCTCGACGACACCGCCTACACCGCTCTGCCCGAGGGAGAGGCCTACCAGCCCTACGTTCCCGCGGCGCGTACGCCGACGGAGTTCTCGCTGCCGTCGATCGGCTTCGGGGTGCTCTTCGGGATCGTCTTCGGCT
>CAZQHE010000153.1:0-8742 GCA_964593155.1 uncultured bacterium | reverse complement strand
CGGGGACGAGGCGGACGACGAAGAGGCCCTGCTCGATCACCTCGCCGTCGTCGGCGTCGTGGTGCCAGGCGAGGCGGTGGGCACCCTCGGCCCAGGTTCCGTGGGCGAGGGTCCGGACCACGTTGCCCTGCAGGTCGAGGACCTCGAGGCGCAGGGTGCGGGTGGTGTCGAGTTCGAAGTCGATGGCCGTGGCCGGCGTCTCGCCGTCGAGGTCGACCAGGCGGACCTCGTGCCCGGCGCCGACCTGCAGTGCTGCATCGGCGCGGCTGGCCTGGACACTCCGGACGTGGCCATCCACCCGGGCGAGCACGCCGGCGGTCTCGACGGACACGCCTTCGTGCGCGGTCACGGGCGCCGGGGCGACCGCGGACGCGGCGACCGCGACGAGCAGGGTGAGCAGTATCGGTGCGAAGGATCGGCGGCGGTCATCGGCGTGGAGCGTCATCGAGGCCTCCGGCAGTGCGCTTCGGGGATCGTTCTTCTGCCCCGGAGCACAGCAGCGGGCGTGCCGAAGGCTTATCTACAATAACTGCAACAGCTTGCGGAGTTCTCGATCTGCAATCGTCGGATTTGTTGTGAAATCGGGGCCAGGTGGCAGTCTGATGCACAACACAGTGCACAACATTGTATGGATTCTGTGGGCGAGTGTCGTGAGCTTTGTGGTGAGCCACCGGCCGCTCACCGAACTCGCGGCCATTCTCCGCGGAATCTTCACAGAGGTGGCACGCGCCGCAGTCCGAGCACTTCGTCGCTTGTGGCACCGACGGGGCAAGCTACCGTACTCGCCGGGGACCCTGTCCGTGGGTTCCGTCGCCGCCGGTGGGGGGTCTCCGTGGAATCGGGATCGCAGAGCTTCGAGGTCGCCCCCGCCGACGACGGGCGCCGCGTCGACGTCTTCCTGGCCCGGTCCCTGGACTGCAGTCGTGCGCGTGCGCGCGAAGTGCTCTCCCTCGGGGCCGTCCTGCTCGACGGAAGGCCTTTGCTCGCCCACGACAAGGGGCGCAAGCTCACGGTGGGACAGACGGTGACCGTCCGGACGGTTGCAGCCGATCCCGATCACGTGGTTGCCGATCCCGATGCGCCGCTCGACGTGCTCGACGAAGGAGCCGGCTGGGTCGCGGTCGCCAAGCCCGCCGGCGTCCCCGTCCATCCCCTGCGGGCCGGCGAGACCGGCACCCTGCTCGAGCGGGTCGTCGCCCGGTATCCGCAGGTGATCGGTGTGGGCGAGGGCGGCCGCCGCAGCGGGGTGGTCCATCGCCTCGACGTCGACACCTCCGGCGTGCAGCTCTTCGCCACCGACGAACCGACGTATCAGCGCCTGCGCGCGGTCTTCTCGGGCCACGGTGTCGACAAGGTGTACCGGGCGATCGTGGCCGGAGCGATCGAAGAGCACGGCCACGCCGAGGTCGACCTGGTGGTGGCGCGGCACCGTCCGGCGCGGGTCGACGTGCACGCGGCCGGGGCGGGACCCAGGGGGTCGCGCACCTGCTCGACGCGCTGGCGCCGGATGGAGATGCTCGACGACGCGTGCCTGGTGGAGGCCCGGCCGCGTTCCGGCTTCCTGCACCAGATCCGCGCGACGTTCGCCGACCTCGGGCATCCCGTTCTCGGCGATTCCGTGTACGGAGAGGGCGTCGCCGACCGCGCGCCCCGCCACATGCTGCACGCCAGCGCCCTGCGGGTCGACACGATCGACGTGACCGCGCCCGATCCCGAGGATTTCGCGGACACGCTCGAGGGTCTGCGTGGCGACTGATCCGGTGGCGGCCGGGGCGGTCGATGTGCATACTTCGTCCTCTCGTCCGCGCTGCGCCCCGAACCCGTTCGAAATCCGTGAACGCCGTCCGCCTCTACCCCGACGCTCTCGGCACCGATCTCGATGCAGCCTTCGGCCGGCGCGCTCCGCTCGTGCTGGAGATCGGCTTCGGCAACGGGACCTTCTTCCGTGACCTCGCGCGCGATCATCCCGACTGGAATCTGCTGGGCGTGGAGATCGCGGCGGCCTCGATCACGCGCGGGATCGGGACGATCCGTCGTGAGGGCCTGGAACACGTACGTGTGTTCTGTGGCGACGCGCGCTTCGTCGTGCGCGAGCTGATCGGCGCCGGCCAGTTGTACCGCGGGTATCTGAACTTCCCCGATCCGTGGCCCAAGGAGCGGCACCAGCACCGTCGCCTGCTCCAGGTTCCGTTCTTCCGTCTTCTGTCCACCCGTCTGGATCCCGACGAAGGCGAGTTCTGGTTCACGACCGACCACGAGGCATACTTCCACTTCGCGCTCGAGCAGGCCCGCGAGACCGGGCTCTTCGAGATCGACACGGGAACCCCTCCCGAGGCCGCGCTGCGGACGAAGTACGCCCAGCGCTGGCAGCAGCAGCGCAAGGCCATCCACCACGCGATCTTCCGTTCCCGGGCGGTGGATCCCGATTCCCACGAACGTCGCCTGGAGGTTGTCGACGTGCCGCACGCCCGACTGTCCGGTGAACTCGACGCGGTCGGTGACTTCGAGAAGCAGACCCACCGCGAGGAACACGGCACCGTGGTCCTGCTCGACTGTGCCCGCACCCTCGACGGGCAGCGCCTCCTGTTCACGGTTCTCGCCGAGGAGTCGGATCTGCGGCAGGACCTGCTGATCGAGGCTCGCCGGGCGGGAAGCGGGGCGATCTACGTCGAGCTGCTGGCCTTCGGACGGCCGGCCACCACGCCGCTGACCCGCGCCGCGGTCGCACGCGTGGCCGACTGGTTGGAGTCGCAGGGGCTGCAGCGGGTCACCGACCCCGACGGGTCCCTCTAGAGGATCGGGTCGAGCACCTCGATCAGGCGGTCGATCTCGTCGGGCGTGTTGTAGTGGACGAGGCTGACGCGGACCACGCCGTCGTCGGGGTCGAGCCCGAGCCCGCGGCACAGGTCGTAGGCGTACATGTGCCCGTGACGGATGGCCACGTCCGACGCGTCCACCCTCTCGGTGATCGCGCGCGAGGACTGCTCGGCGTGCACGAAGCTCACGGTGCCCACACGGCCCGGCTCGGCGTGGTCGGGACCGATCACGCGGACCTTCGGCCTGGTGTGGAGGAAGTCGATCAGCCGCCGGGTGGGCTCGAGTTCGAGCGCGGTCATCAGGGCGAAGGCCCGGTCGAGCGCTGCGTCGTCGAGGGGTTCGGTCTCGGGCGTTCCCAGGAGCTGGGCCAGGTAGGGCTCGAGCGCGAGCAGACCGGCGCAGCCCTCGTGATTGGGGCCGCCGAGTTCGAACTTGTAGGGTACGTCGTCGTCGGCGATGAAGAAGTGGTTGGGTCCGGTGAGCTCGGCCAGGGCGTCGGCGCGACCGTAGAGCGCGGCCATGTGTGGGCCGTAGACCTTGTAGGCACTGTACGCGTACCAGTCGACGTTCCAGCCGTCGCAGTCGATGCGCCGGTGCGGTGCGTAGGCGACACCGTCGACCACCACCCGGGCACCGGCCTCGTGCACGCGCTCGGTGATCGCGGCGACGTCGACGATCTCGCCGAGCAGGTTGCTCACGTGCGGGAAGGCGACCAGGGCCGTGCGGTCGTCCAGGTGCCGTTCGAGTTCGGAGAGCGGACACGTGAAGGTGTCCGGATCCATGGCCCAGATCCGCACCTCGATCCCGTGCCGGGCCAGGTTGCGCCACGGCCCCATGTTCGCCTCGTGTCCCGTCTGGGCCAGCACGACGTTCCGGCCGGGCTCGAGGACGCGCGCGTAGCAGTCCGACAGCACGTGCAGCAGCGACGTGGTCGACGATCCCAGGATCACCCGCCCGCGCCGGGCCCGTACCAGGCGTTCGATCCACGTGTGCGCGGCGTCGACGATCGCGGTCGCACGGCGGCTCCGCTCGTAGCCCGCTCCGAGCTGCACGTACGCCTGCAGCATGTAGTCCCGGATCGCGTCGGCCACGACACGGGGCACCTGGCTGCCGCCCGCGTTCTCCAGGAACACGGGTCCGTCGGCCAGGGCGGGGAAGGCGGCGCGCACGCGGGCACGGTCGGCGTGGCCGACGCTGGGCAGATCGGATGCGTTCACGGTGGAGACCTCGGACTGGTGGACGACAGCGGGATCGGGTGATCCTAGCGGCGCGGGCCACGGGATTCCACCCCGCGCGCCGGGCGGGAGCGGGTGCGGGACGACCGGCTCCGTTCGGAACGGTCCTTGCACCGAGACCGGCGCCCGACCCTTGGTTCTCCCGGAGGATCACCGCTCGGAACTGGCCCATGGATCTCTGTACGACGTCGACGGATCCCGCGGTGCACGGCGATCTCCGGATCGTCGAACGGCTCGTGCGTACCGTGGGCTCGTCCCTGGACGTCGCCGACGTCGCCCGACGGTCGCTGGAGATCCTGGCCGACGAGTTCGGCACCGACACGGCCGAGTTCCTCCTGCTCGACGAGGTGGAGCAGCACCTCGAGCTGGTCGACGCCATTCCTTCGTCGTCGGCTCCGCACCGCGAGCGCTGGTTGTTGCCTCCCCGGCTGAACGCGATCCTGCTGTCCTCGCCGACCGTGGCGCGGATCGAGGCCGACGACCTTCCCGAGCCCCTCCGGTCCGATGGCCCCCGCACGGCCTTCCGGCTCACCGACGGCGAGGCAACCGTCGGACTCCTCCTGCTGCCGGCGCGCGGCCCCATGATCGACGACGGTCCGCGTTCCGACGTGCTCGTGCGCACGGTGGGAGGACTGATCGGATCGTGGGTCGGGCGCAGTCTGGTGCACGCGTCGCTGATCGGTGTGACCGATCGTCTCGACAGCGCACGGCGTTTCCAGCAGCACGTCCTCGACCACGTGTCGCACGAGTTCAACACCCCGTTGATGATCATGCGATCGTCCGCCGAGTTCGCCGACACCGACGACGGCACCGAACGCAGCGCGTTCCTCGACATGCACGAGCAGGCACTCGAACGACTCGAACGACTGGTGCAGGGAGTGCTCGAGGTGGCGTCGCACGACGCCGAATCCCACGTGCACGACGTCGACGGCGTCGAGCTGCGGTCGCTGGTGCTCGACCCGTTGTTCGAGGTGGCCGCGTGGAGACGCGAGCGTCTCCGATACGACGTCGAGCTGCCCGAGGGGCGGCGCTACCGGCTCGACCTGGAAGGTCTGGGACTCACTCTGGAGCACCTGCTCCGCAATGCCTGGAGTTTCGCCGTGGAGTCCGGGGGGAGCGCTTCGATGTTCGTGCGCGTGGTACGGGCCGAGAGGATCTCCTCGCTCTCCGAGTGCTTCGAGGCGTCGATGCAGGAACTCCGGGCGGAAGGCGACGACCGCCCCGCGCGGGGTGCCGATGTCGACGGCGATCACCTGCTGGTGGAGGTCGCCGACACGGGGATCGGGATCCCCGGCGACGAGCAGGAACTCGTGTTCGAGCCCTTCACACAGGCACACAACTCGCCCCTTCGTGGTGTTTCGGGTGCGGGCATGGGTTTGCCGACCTGCCGCAAGCGTGTGCGCTCGATGGGAGGGCGGATCGATCTCGCCTCGGAGGTCGGACGCGGAAGTCTCCTGCGGGTGGTCGTTCCGATCACTTGACCGGATTTTCCACGGAATGTCTCGATGCCCGACACACAGTTCGGGTGTCGTCGTGGTGAGTCCGTGATGCAGGTGCATCGCCACCGGGGCATCCCCCTGGCGAAGCCTCCCGCGATGCGAGATACTGTCGGCTCATGACGCGGAACCCCTGATCCCGGAAAGGTCGACGCATGAGCTTCAAGTTGCCCGATCTGCCCTTCTCGCCCGATGCGCTCGCCCCCCACATGAGTGCCGAGACCTTCGAGTACCACCACGGCAAGCATCACAACAAGTACGTGACCACGCTCAACGAGCTGATCGACGGCACCCCGATGGCCGACAAGGGTCTCGAGGAGATCGTCATGGAGTCCGAAGGTGGTGTGTTCAACAACGCCGCGCAGCACTGGAACCACAGCTTCTTCTGGAACTGCATGTCGCCCGACGGCGGTGGCAAGCCCAGTGGTGATCTGGCCGCGGCGATCGAGCGGGACTTCGGCAGCTACGACGCCTTCGTCGAGAAGTTCTCGAAGACGGCCGCCACGCAGTTCGGTTCGGGCTGGGGCTGGCTGGTGCAGAAGGACGGCAAGCTCGACGTGATCAGCACCGCCAACGCCGATCTTCCCATGAAGCACGGCGCCAAGGCCCTGCTGACGATCGACGTCTGGGAGCACGCCTACTACATCGACTACCGCAACGCGCGGCCGAAGTTCATCGAGGTCTTCATGAAGGAACTCGTGAACTGGGACTTCGTCGCGAAGACCATGGCCGGCTGATCCCGGCGCGCGATTCGCTACGCTCGCAGGGCGGTTCCGGATCCGGGGCCGCCCTTCGCCGTGTCGGCGTCCGTTTGCCGGCCCGAGGGGGGCTCTGGTATCCTGCCTGCCCGGTCTCGAACCATCGTCGCGCCCCCCATCCGAGGACACACCGGAATCATGCACCGCTCGCCGCAATTCCAGGCCCTCGCGGGCCTGGCCCTGTTCGCCCTGCTCGTCCTGGTCACTCCCGACACCACCGGCCCCGAATCGGTCGACTGGACCGTTGCGGAACGCGCGAAGTTCGCCGAGCGACTCGCGCACGCCGAGCCCGGCTCGCCCCGCGCGATCAAGCTGCAGACGAAGATCGACCGCATCGACGCCTACCGTGAGGGACGTCCACAGCCGGGATTTCCCGACGAGTACGCCCGGTTCCTGCAGGAACGGAAGATCCCCAGCGACCGCACCACGGTCGAGTACGAGCCGGGATACCAGATGCGCGAGATGCGCCGTTCGATCGCGCTCCGCCGGGCGCCCGCGGTGCAACTCGACTGGAAGGAACGTGGTCCGGGGAACGTGGCCGGGCGCGCACGCGGGCTGATCGTCGATCCCGACGATCCGAGCGGCGACACCTGGTTCGTGGCCAGCGTGGGTGGGGGCGTGTGGAAGACCACCGACGCGGGTGCCAGCTGGGTCGAGCTGACGCAGGACGTGCCGAACCTGCAGATCTCGGCCATCGCCATGGCGCCGACGAACACCGACGTGATCTACGCCGGGACCGGCGAGAGCTTCTGGAACATCGACGTCATGAACGGCAACGGGATCCTCAAGTCGACCGACCGCGGTCAGACCTGGGCCCAGCTGGGCTCGACGGTCGACGATCCGCGCTTCAACAACATCTCGCGGATCATCGTCGATCCGACCGACGAGGACGTCGTGCTCGCCTCGACGACGACCGGCCGCTACAAGAATTCCTTGAACAGTACGTCGAGTATCTTCCGCTCGACCGACGGCGGCACGACCTGGGCCGAGGTGCACCAGGAGACCAACGCGGCCACCTTCGGCGGCGGTCGTGTGCTGCAGTTGATCGCCGATCCCACCGACTTCGACGTTCAGTACGCCACCGTCTTCGCCGGCGGCATCCTGAAGTCCACCGATCGCGGCCTGACCTGGAACTACGTGAACGACGGCATCACCGACTTCGCCGGGCGGTTCGAGCTGGCGATCTCGCCGGTGAACACCGACTACCTCTACGCCTCGGCACAGGGGTCGCAGCACAGCGAGCTGTGGGTGTCGCTCGACGGCGGCGCGAACTGGTTCGAGACCTTCGAGTCGGGCGACGAGCCGAACTGGCTCGGCGCGCAGGGTTGGTACGACAACACGATCATCTGCCACCCGACCGACCCGACCATCGTCTACGTCGGCGGGCTCGAGCTGTGGAAGATCCAGCTGCAGTCGCTCGGTTCGTCGACGCGCTCCACTTCGCGTATGGCCAGTTACTCCTTCCCGCATCCCGACCACCACGACATCCAGGTGGTCCATCCCGAGGGCGAGGACTGGTACCTGCTGGCCACCAGCGACGGCGGGATCGCCCGCACCGCGAGTTTCGAGTCGGGCTTCACGCAGCCGACCGACGGCATGGTCACCACCCAGTTCTACGGCGTCGACAAGCGACCCGGTGCGAGCGCCTACGTGGGCGGGACCCAGGACAACGGGACCTGGCTGTCGCCGGTCGACCCGCAGGCCACCACGCCGTGGTCCTTCGTCATCGGCGGCGACGGCTACGAGGCCTCGTGGCACTTCGACGATCCGCTCAAGGTGATCGGTGGCTCGCAGTTCAACGGTCTGCAGCGCTCGCTCGACGGCGGCATCACGTGGCAGAGCGCCCGGAACGGACTCGAGGACACGGGGAGTTCCGCGGCACCCTTCGTCACCAAGATCGGCCAGAGCAACGCGCGTCCCGACGTGGTCTACGCGGTGGGTGTGCAGGGCGTGTGGCGTTCGACCGACTTCGGCGGCAGCTGGGACCTGACGCCGATTCCCACCGAGATCTGGGGCGGTCTGAGCAGCTTCCACGACGTGCGTGTGAGCGAGCCCGACCCGGACATCGTGTGGGCCGGCTCGCGGATGGACGGAGCGGGAACCCTGTCGGTGTCCACCGATGCGGGCCTGAACTTCGATCCGGTTTCGGTGTACGCGGGCGAGACCCTGGGGCGCATCTCGGGCATCGCCACGCACCCGACCGAGCCGAACACGGCCTTCGCGCTGTTCTCGTTCGCCGGTCGCCCCAAGGTGCTGAAGACCACCGACCTGGGCGACACCTGGACCGATCTCAGCGGTTTCGAGGGCACACAGACGAGCACGAAGGGCTTCCCCGACGTGGCCGTCTACGACCTGGTCGTCTTCCCGAACGACACGAACCGGATCTGGGTCGGTACCGAGATCGGTCTGGTCGAGTCGCTCGACGGCGGTGCGACC